>PLUT01000229.1:512-35631 GCA_003162875.1 Granulicella sp. | reverse complement strand
CATCGAACTGGCGCGCAGATTCATTGAGGCGGTTCGGAATGCGCGCATCAACCTGGGCAGGGATGCAGATTAGCCGCGGTTCTTTCTCCTCACAGGGATGCCTTTTCATTCCGCCTTCAGTCGGAACTCGGGTGCAAAAGGCTGCGGGGCAGCAGCGGGGACTGTCGATGACTCCGCCGCGCGGTTGGAGTCTTAGGGACGCAATCATCCGATGAGGGGTGCTTGTAACTTGTGACCCAAAACCCAAAAACTAAGCCGCTGTGAAGTTGAGGATTGACAGCCTGCTGTGGTTCTCTGGAACGAGAAAGGAGAGCCTGGAGACGGGGAAGCGCGGACACAGCGAAGAGGAGATTCTGCGGGTGTTGCGGGAGTCGGAGTCCGGGACTATGCTCCGATTCTCCGAGCCCTGTGTACTGCGGCCGGACCCACTTCCTCCGCTGGGCTGAATCACAACCCTCGAAATCTCGGCGTGGCCGTTGGGCTGCTCGGAGATTTTCTGGGCGTGCTCCATGCGTCCGCCGAAGCTTTCTGCTTGCCGAACGAACGCCAGGTCCGGTTTCATTTCGCAGATGAGGCACGTTGTGCGACACCCCATTTGTAGACCAGTTCGAGATAGCCGAAGTTGGCTGAATGTCCGGCTGGGTAGTCTGCGGCAACCACCGATTTTCCATAGCTGTGAGCGAAGTAAAGATTGAGCGCCAAGCCGGGAGCGACCTGGTAATCGGAACTGATGTCGGCGACCGTGGCGAGGCTGTCATGTCCGCCCGCTGGACGCCCGGCATAGCCAAAGGTCTTGGTATCGTAGGCTCCGCCACCCTGATACCAGAGGTCGTTGCTGGAGGTGAGTTGGAGAAAATGGAGGTCGGAGCGGAGCTCGAGCTTCTTGACGGGTTTGTCGATGAGCTGAGCGAACTCATCGCTGCTATTCATGAGGTCATAGAAGGGAAATCGTGCATAGGCACGTGCGGTTGGAAGGATCTGGAAGAACGTATTGTGAACGCTGTCGGAGCTGTTGTTGTCGCCGGTGCTGCGGAAGTAGCCGCCGCGCAGCCAAGGATGGCTAGCCACTGAGGTCAACCGATAGCCGGCTTCGGTAGCGAAGGCCCCGGAGTGCTGGCTAAGCGGACCCCAGTTGCCGTTCTGCAGCACGCCCCAGAAAAGGACATCGAGTTGGCCGGGGCCGACCGGGATGTTGGCGATAAGGTCGGCGCCATAGGTTCCTATCCGGATGTTCTTATGATCGACCTGGCGAACGGCAAGGGGCCGGTTGTCTGTCTTTGCTATGCCGGTGCGTCCATCATGGAAGTCGATGGCAAAGACGCGCCACAGGAAGCGACGGCTGAACTGATACTTGCTATAGGCGAGATACTGAAGATCGACATTAATCTCGGGATTCGCGTTCATGTTGAAGACGCCTTGGGTAGCGCGGCCGGCCATGGCTGTGATGTCCCATGTACCCTTGCCGTAATGGCCGTCGAGGCCGTCGAAACTGCGTTGACCGTTGGAGAAGCTGAAGTTGCCGATCAGGCGTTGGGCAATACGGTTGGTTTGCAGCCATGCGAGCGTGGTGTCCTTCGGCGCCGTCTCGAGGCCGTCAAAGAACTCGAAACGGCCAAGGCGCAGCGTTGTGTCCGGGCCGTCGCCGTGATAACGGAGATAACCCTGCTTGAACGAGGCGGCAGCAGGAAGCGTGTTGGCGTTGGCCGCATAGTAGTTGCCGCCAAGACCTAGACTGCCCTGTGCGGTGACGGGAGAAACCGAGGTTGTAGGCACGTCAAAGACATCGTCGGAGGAGAGTTCGAGCAGCCAGTCGAAGTGCTCGATCCTCTGCGAGACGCTGACGCGAAGCATCTGCTCTACAAAAGGATAGGTGGTGGTGTAGGGTTGGTCAGCATACCAGTCGTAAGTATTTGTGCGATTGCGTTCGTAGACATTGATGGCGACGGGCAAGTTGGATGAAGATGCAACTGCGGGAGGAGCGGATGCCGGTACAGACGTTGTCTGAGACTGGGCGATGCCGGCGGTCAGCAGGGACGAAGTAAGAGATACGTGGAGGAGGGCAAACTTCCAGGTCATGTACGATTCCTCGATAGCAAAGATTTGTCGGGTGGGCCGGGAAAACGCTTCCTCAGAAGAATCAAGAACATGGCGTCCGAGTTTCGCCGCGGAATTAAGCTTGCAGGTTGCGATGCCCCCCTACTTTAGAGAAGTGCGTGGGAGCCGTACATCCATCAAAAGATTGATTTTTGCCTCGGGGGATCTCCAAGCCATAAGTCAGAGCATTGGTGTAGACAATCCCTGCGTGGGGCGGCGATCCTCTAGTGTAGTGGGTCAGAAGTTCCTGGAAGAATACAGGCTTGGAAGTAGTCCAAAGTGCAACTAACCACTGAGATTCTGGACTCCGTCCAGAATGACAACGTTTTCTCTGATGAACCTTGGACCCAGGACACTAGGTAGCGATGTCAAATTGTCCAATCATTTTGCCGTTGAAGTGGATGAAGCTGGCGGTCAGTTGCGCGTTGATGGCCGGGCTCTGCGCTTGTGGAGCGCAGGATATCCGTTATTTAAGCCACCAGTCGTGGTCGACCGAGGAAGGGATTCCGCAAAGCAGCGTGCACAGCATTGCGCAGACGCGCGACGGCTACCTGTGGATTGCGACCGAGGCAGGATTGGCTCGGTTCGATGGTGTAGCCTTCCGGGTCTTCGATCATACCGTCGAATCCGCGTTTGTCAGCGACGATATTCATTGTCTTGCGGTGGACAGTGCCGGCCTTTGGATTGGCACTGCCGATGGGTTACTACGGCTGCAGCAGGGACGCTTCCGCAGGTTCGGAACAGCCGATAACCTGCCATCCTCCAGCGTCGAGTCGATCACGGCAGGCCCCGATGGCTTGATTGCGGTGAAGACCTCTGCCGGGTGGGCGCAGTGGAAACGGGCAGGTTTTCAAGCGCTATCGACTGGCCACGTCGAGGCGACGGTGGATGGCCTGGGATTGACTCCGGCGCAGGGCAATGTCACGTGGAGCTCTTCCGTAACAGCGGTGGCAATGATGCGACCCGGGGTCAGGCGTGAGTGGCGCATAGGGCGCGAACTGCCTCAAGGGCGCATCCAGACAGTGGTTGTGGACCGTCAGGGGCTGGCCTGGGTAGGCATGAACACCGGCCTCCTTGTCTTGAATCCGGAACAGACGACTGCGATGCCGGTCGGCTTTTTAAGCGGCAACTCGGTGCTTTCGATCTTTCAGGATTCGGAGGGGAACCATTGGATCGGTACCGAGACCTCCGGACTGCATGTGCTGCGTCGGCTGAAGTTCCGGAGTGAGCCTGGGCTTGCCGACAAGGCAGTTACCAGCATCGCGCAGACCATGGATACGACGATCTGGGTCGGCACACGGGATGAGGGCCTGCGCCGCATCCGCGATGGCGTGCTGGACGAACCGGTAGCGGAAACCAAGCTTACCAGTTCTGTGATTCTGTGTCTGGCGCCAGGGGCGCACGGAGGCCTATGGGTCGGAACCCCGGATGGACTTAGCTACGTCGACGAAAGGGGCCTCGTTCAACGGATTACTTCGTCCAATGGACTGCCGGACGACTATGTTCGCTCGCTGGCTGCGGATAGCGATGGTTCGGTCTGGGCCGGGACGCGACACGGTCTCGCCCATGTGCGAAGGTCTGGGGAACGGTTCACGATCAATACCCTGACGAAAGCCGATGGTCTTGGGGGCGACATGATCGGATCGTTATTGCTCACGACAGGAAAGGAGCCTAACTCACAGAGTGTTCTTTGGGTTGGCACGTCCGGCGGACTCACGCGGGTTCGCCGCGATGGACAGATACGCAATTTCACGATCGAAGATGGGCCGGAAGCACAGATCATAACCTCCATGGCACAGGACGTTGCCGGCGATCTGTGGGTTGTATCGAAGAATGGCGGCTTAAGCCTCTTTGACGGGCAGCGGTTGCTGTCGGTAGGGGGATTTCCGCAAGAGAAAGGGCGCTCTGGAGCCGTCGAGGGAGTCAGCGTGGATAAGCTGGATCTTCTGTGGCTCCGGATGGATCGCGGTATTGAGCGTGTCTCCGGCAAAGTGCTCCATGGATGTGCGGGCACTGACGGTTGCTCGTTGCCAGACCAGGCAATCGCTCACTATGGCTTGGCGGATGGTCTGCCCAACGATGAAGTTGTGGGCGGCGGACTTTCCATGGCATGGCTTGCGAGGAATGGGGAACTCTGGTTTCCCACGCGCGGCGGCGTAGCGATCGCGGATACAGGGCATCTGCCCTGGAATACGGTTGCGCCGCCAGTCGTCATCGAACGGTTTCTCGTGGATGACAACTCGCAGGAGTTGACCGGCATGCCCTCTGACATCTCCTTTGGTCATGCGCGATTCACCATGGAGTACGCCGGGCTCAGTTTTTCGGCACCGTCGGAGGTACGGTATCGATTTCGGCTGCAGGGCTTCGATAAAGACTTTACGGACGCGGGAAATCGACGGTCCGCAACCTACACAAACTTGCCGCCCAGGTCGTATCGCTTCCAGGTTCAGGCGATGAACAACGATGGCGTATGGAACGATACCGGCGCGGAGCTGCAGTTCCGGATCGTCCCGCCGTTTTACCGCCGCTGGTGGTTTATCGCACTCAATCTCATCGTCCTGATGACGTTGTTGGCCGGGATCTATCTTCTGCGCCTGCGGCGGCTGCAGCGGGAGTTCAGTGCCGTTCTGGCGGAACGGAATCGAATGGCGCGGGAGATTCACGATACGCTGACCCAGGACTTTGTAGCCACGTCCCTGCAACTCGACCTTGTCTCACAACAGCTAAGCCGGGGCAAAATTGACGTGGCAATCGACCAGGTGAAACGCGCACGGCAGTTGGTGACCGAGGGTTTGGAAGAGGCGCGGCGAAGCATATGGGAGTTGCGCGTCAACAATTCGCAGGACAGTTTGCCTACGCGTCTTGCGAAGGTTGTGCAGCGCGACTCGGGGGCTGGGGTCCTTCCTCAATTGCGTGTGGGCGGTGCGTATCGGCCGCTCAATGCTCAGCTAGAACGAGAGGTGCTCCGCATTGCGCAAGAGGCTCTTTCGAACCTGCAGCATCACGCTCATGCGACGGAGGGATCTGTCGAGCTGCACTATTCGAGTGATACCCTGATGCTCATGATCGAGGACAACGGTGTGGGATTTGCTCTAGACGAAGCATCCCGCAAGGGAGGACACTACGGTTTGCTGGGGATGCAGGAAAGAGCCTCCATGATCGACGCCGCGCTCGAAATTGTCAGCCGGCCCGGGCATGGAACCGTAGTCACTTTGCGTGTACCCATAGCTCCGATAGCGAGGTAAGGCATGGCAGAACGGATTCGCATTATGCTGGTCGAAGACCATCAGGTTGTACGCCAGGGCCTGGTCGCGTTGCTCTCGGCGATGGACGATCTTGAGGTCGTGGGTTCGGTAGGTGATGGCCTGGATGCCGTGGAGTTATTCCGTGGGGTGCAACCGGACGTCACCTTGATCGATCTGCAACTGCCGAAGCTGGGCGGTGTGGAGACGATTCGCCGCATTCGCGGGGAGTTCGCGCAGGCCCGGTTCATTGTGCTAACCACGTTCGATGGGGACGAGGACATCTATCGTGCTCTGCAGGCGGGTGCGCGTGCTTACCTGTTGAAAGGTATACCGCTTGAGGAGCTACTGACGACCATCCATGCGGTCCACAGTGGACGGCTGCGTATTCCTCCTGAGGTGGCCGAGAAACTGGCGGAACGGGTGGGTGCGCAGGAACTCACGGCACGGGAACTGGGTGTCCTGGAGAGGATTGTCGCGGGCCGTGCCAACAAGGAAATCTCAGCAGATCTTTGCATTTCGGAGGCGACAGTGAAGACCCACATCAATAGCCTGCTCGGCAAGCTTGGAGTTGCGGATCGGACTCATGCCGCGGCCGTTGCGATCCAGCGTGGCTTAGTGAGTCACCGATGAGGAACATGCGTCCGTGCGTCCTGTTTCTTGCGGGCCTGTGTGTGCTGCCAACTTCGATGACCGCCCAAACCAAGGCGATCCAAGCCACGAGTGCGCTCTCGAAGAGAGCGTGGCGCGCGGCGACGCCGGCAGAGTTGGAAGCTGTGTTGCCAGCACGAGCAACGGTCGAGAAAGAACGTATAGAAACAGAGTTGCGCACAGCCACAGGAGTGATCGATTCTCGCGGAAGAGTGTTTGCGGCAGTTGTGCTTATCACCGCAGGCTATGCGGCGAATGGCAAGTACTCTCATTATCTGCTGGCGCAGACGCCGGTGCGTATCGGTGCCGATATTGTGCTTCCATCGGGAGCGTATGCAGTCGGATGGACGCGATCGCCCGACGGTCTGCTGGTCCATATATATAACGCAGAGACAGGAGCGGAGCTCGGCACGATTACGGCTCATCCGGCCGCGCAACCGATTCCGATCGTCTCCATCAAGATATGGCCACCGAGAGAGCGCAGCGTGATTCAAATCGGGCGGTTCCTGCTGCCATACTCTCTGGACGAATAAAAGATGGAAGCTGCTCGTTGGAGCACTCCCGGAACCTGGAGGCCGATGAGAGGCTCGATGCTCTTATTGGATCGAATTTAGGTCAGCTGCTGCGGCGATTCGGCCGGGCAGTCAAATCGCTGAGCTCATCTTTGGCAACCCTGTTGTTTGGCGGACGATGAGCCGCGTGTTGATTTTCGATCTAGTCTCAAACCGACTTTGCGTGGATTCCATGTTCGCCAACAAGCTGGTAACCGCGCCTTGCGCCAGGTCCTTGCACGACATGCGGACGGTCGTGAGCGGCGGAATCGTGTATTCGGCCAGATGAATATCGTCGAACCCGATTAGGGAAAAATCTGCAGGCACTTTCAAATCGGCTTCAAACAGAGCGTGCTGAACGCCAATGGCAGTCATGTCGTTGGAGCACATAATCGCTGTGGGCCACTCGGGCAGCTGCAGAATGCGCTGCATGGCGTCGCGACCGCCGTCGAGTGTGTGATCGCCCTCTACGAGCCACGCAGATTGCGGTTTGATGCCGGCGCAACGGAGGCAATCGAGAAACGCCAACTTTCGGGTTTCGGCCGAGCCCAGCCGGAGAGGACCGCTGATAAATCCAATCTTCCGGTGCCCCAGAACAGCCAGATGCTGAACCCCTTCATAGATGCCCGCCCGATAGTCCACCTGCAGATTGCTGCTGCGAGGGTGTCTCGGCGTCACGTCGATGAAGACCACTGGAATGTCCTCGCCAGCGAAGCGGTCAAGCAACGATTCCTCAAACCCGAAGGTCATAATGGCAACGCCATCGACATTCCGCTCCAACATCCGGCGGGCGCACAACTCCATTTTTTCCGGCTCGTAGTTCGTGGAGCCAATGAGGATCTCGTACCCTCTGGCGACAGCAGCCCGCTCGAATTCCTGAATAAGCTCCGGAAAGAACGGATTTGTGATCTCTGAAATGATCAGCCCAAACAGCTTGCTTTTACCCGAGACCAGGGCGCGAGCCTGGGTGTTGGGGACGTAGTTCAACTCGGCGACGGATTTCCAAACACGGGCTGCCAGGACCGGATTTACAGTAGGCACATGGTTGATGGTTCGAGATACGGTCGCGATCGAAACACGAGCGTGGGATGCCACCTTATGAATGCCGATTCTTGCAGCGCCGTCGGTCTGGGTCTTGCTTCTCATGGGGCGAACTCTTTTTAGTCATTATGACAGCGTCTCATCGAGGATGGACAATACGCCAGAAGCTGTAGTCAGCAATGCCCGATTGACATCAATTAAGATCAACTTGTACCGTGACATAGTTTGGAAAACGTTTACCATCCAGGACTGCGATGCATGAATCGCCAGTTTTAGGCGGTTTGCCGTTTCGACTTCCGTTCCTAGGTTGCGCTGGTACTCCGCACCGATATGCCGGTTGCAGGCAGGTTCCGGTGGTGTAAGCAGACCAGGCGGAAACGAGTTCGAAGGAGAGATTTATGCCGCCGCCAGGTTCGCGCAGATGACATCCGCGGAGAAAGAGTATGGAACTCCAGCGCGAGGGAATGCAAAACAATGTCCAGATCGGAGTTTAGCGCGAGCTTAAGGTGGGTGCCGCAAAGAATTGCTAAACCGTGCAGGCGGATGCTATCGACGAGCCTGCTCGTTGCGATCTATGTGGGACTTGTAAGCGCGCAGATGGATGGAAATCTCAGCAATCCGATCTTGCGCGGCGACCATCCCGATCCCACGATCGTGCGCATCGGACGAACCTACTGGACAGCGAGCACGTCAGGCGACTGGGCGCCGGTGTTTCCCCTGTATCGCTCGGTGGGCCTGCGTCGTTGGATTGCAGCGGGCGCCATCTTTCCCAAGCCCCCGGGATGGGCAGAGGGGAGTTTCTGGGCGCCGGAGATGGTCGTCGATGGCGGACGAATGCTGGTGTATTACGTGGGACGAAGGCGCGGCGGTCCGCTCTGCGTTGCCGCGGCGACCGCCGACCGGCCTGAAGGGCCATACGTCGATCGCGGACCCATTGTGTGCCAGGCGGACGGTTCGATCGATCCTGCGTTTGCTCGCGATGAACACGGACTTCCATTCCTGGTGTGGAAGGAAGACGGCAACTCGCAACACCAACCAACGACGATCTGGGCACAGCCGTTGACCTCCGACCTTCTGCACCTGAGCGGGGAGAAGACAGCGCTGCTGGTCAATGAGCCTGAGAGTTGGGAGGGCGGTGTGATTGAGGCGCCATACATACTGCAGCGTCAAGGGCATTTTTATCTCTTTTACGCGGGCAATGCGTGTTGTGGCCTACAGTGTCACTATGCTGAAGGTGTGGCACGAGCGAATCATCTTCTCGGACCGTGGACCAGGGATACTGAGAATCCGATCATCCGGCCCAATGGGTCCTGGCGGTGTCCGGGCCACGGAACTGCCGTCCAAACGCCTGCCGGTAAGGACTTATTCATCTATCACGCCTATCCGGCCGTGGGCAATGTCTATCTCGGACGCGAGTCGGTCCTGGATTCGGTGACATGGACTCAGGACGGATGGCCGGTGGTGAATCAAGGGCGCGGGCCTGGTACGGGCGCTGCCGGGGTGCGGGCGGGGTTAGGCTTTCGAGATGCCTTCCGGGGTCCGGCGCTCGATCCGGAATGGAAGTGGCTGGTTGGGCGGGAACCGGCCGTTCACGTCTTCGGCGGAAAGCTGACGATCGAGGCGCCGACGAATGGAGGGCAGGCCTTTATTGCACGATCTCCGCTTGCTTCGGCATACACCGCGAGGGTAGGGGTCTTGCCTACAGGAACGGCGGCGGGAGGCCTCGCCATTATCGGGGATGCAAAGAACGAGGTTGGGCTTTCGCGCAGAGACGGGGAACTGGAGCTTTGGCGTCGCGATCAAGAGGAACGGCACGTTCTGTGGACAAAAGGGGAAGCTCCCGGCAAAGTCATGTGGCTGCGGGTGAGTTCGGCGGGCAACGAGGAAGCCAGCTTCAGCTTCAGTGCTGACGGTAAGGTGTGGTCGCCGGCGGGCGTATCGGTCAGCCTGAAAGAACTGCTGCCGTGGGACCAAGGCCTGCGCGTTGGCTTGCTCGTCGATGGGCCGGCCGGCAGCAGCGTGAGCTTCACGCAAATTTCAATCGCGGCCCTGCCCAATCAAGCGGGCGACTGAGCGGCATCCGGGGGATGTGCCGCTCAGCCGCAGCCTGCTACGAGATCGGTATATCAATGACCTGGATGGTCAGCGCCGGGACGGTGTGTTGCCAGCCGCCCGCCGGGACGTGGGCCGTGGTTGTCTTCGGCACGATCAGGTTGGGGTCCTGCATGGAGTTGGTCGCTGCGTAGCTTGCGCCGTGCAGGGAGATCACGGTCGCGGTGTGGACCGCGCTCACGCCGTGCAACTCGATCGAGAGAGCCTGATCGGAGTTGGAAGCGTTGACCAGTTTCAGATGCAGAACGTGGTCATGCGAGCCCACGGTAGCGGAGTAGAAGAAGCGGTCTCCGGTGCCCGCAAGCGAGGAGCGCGGCGTGCCGTAGCCAAGGTGTTCGGCGAACAGGGACTGCGCATAGTAGCTGGGCGATGCGTAGGTCCTCATGGCGTCGAAGCCGATAAGGTCGGGCGTCCATTGCAGGGCGCCGGGGCAGACGTTGACAAGCAGCGGCGCATAGGCAGCCATCACGATGAGATCGCTGTTGCGTTCGAGTGAGGTCATCCAGGCGGCATCACCGAGGGCGGAGGCGAAGTTGGGGGTTGGGGTTCCGGACATCGAGGCCCACTCTCCAACGAAGATCTTAGGCCCGGTGCGCGGAGCGTTGTCGTAGTGGTGGACGAAGTCCATCATCTCGGCGGGTGGTTTGTAGTAGTGGTCGTCGAGGACATCGGGCTGCTCTTCGGCGCTCGACTCCTTCACTGGAGCAGTCGCAATCAGTTTGAACTGCGGAAACCGCTTGCGAAGGGCCTTGGCGAACTGCGCGAAGCGAGCGTCGTAGCTGCCCGACTTGTCGAACCAGTCCTCGTTGCCGATTTCGATGTAGTGCAAAGGGAACGGAACGGGATGCCCGTCCTTGGCACGCTCGGCGCCCCACTTGGTCGAAGTGTCGCCGGTAACGTACTCCACCTCATCCAACGCGGACTGCACGAAGGGCTCAAGATCTTTGCCCGGTGCGATGTGCTGGCCGCGCAAGGCATAGCCTGCGTAGACGGCCAATACCGGTTCAACCTTCAGGTCCTCACACCATTCGAGAAACTCAAGCAGGCCGAGGCCATCGCTGGAGTAGTAGGTCCAGGGCGCCTGGTGGCCCGGGCGATCCACCAGCGGGCCGATGGTCGTCTTCCAGTTGTACCAATCGAGGAGCGTGTCGCCCTCCAGATAGTTGCCGCCAGGCAAACGCAGAAACTTCGGGTGCAGCCCAGCCATGCGCTCCATCAGGTCGGAGCGGTTGCCGTTTGGGCGATCATGGAAGGTTGGAGGCATCAGCGAAACCAGCTGCAACCACAATGAGCCGGGATGCGCTACGGTCAATTGCAGGTGGTTGGCCGAGGAGGGCGCGATGGCTGCGGTGGTCAAGGTGTACTGATAGCGAGACCATGGGCCGGGGATCAGCGCGATGCGTGCCTTAGCCAACACGGCGCCGGTGGTGTCGCTGATGAGGCTGGCCGTCACGGGTCCGATGGCTGGATCGTCGACCTTAGCGTAGAAGGAGCCTTTGTAGGTAGTGTGCGGGCGGAGGCCGATGCCCCAATAGCCGGAGTTGCCGATGCCGGCTTCGTTGCCCGGGGAAGCCTCATGCACGGTTAGTCTAAGACTCTGTGGTAAGGCCGAACTTGGACCGGCGGAGCGGTCCACGTCCATGGAGGCGGCGGCGTCACCGCAGCGCACCAGGTCCCAGTGCTCGACGCCGACCCACGAGGTTCGGAACGCACGATTTTGGATAAGCTCCGCATAAAGGCCGCCATCGTAGGAATGATTGATCTCCTCGGTCATCATTCCATAGAGGGTTGGGCTAACGGGAGTAACAATGTCGGCGGGGTCGACGGTGAGATGGGCGGCGGATGGCGGAGTTCCATGTACCTGGGCAGGCAAAAGGGGGGAGGCGCAAAGGAGAAACCAGGCCAACCGCCGTAAGCTCCGGGAGGCAGCAATCGATCGAACATCGAACGGCATTGCGTTGGCACAGATTGGGTATGGCATTGACTCAATTCTCCTGGATCGAAGATCGAAGTTCGAAGGGATGGTGGAGCGATCGTTGAGGCTTACGAAAACGTTTACTGCGGGATTTTCAGACCCGCCGATTCTAATCCAGCCAGCCACAGTCTGTCCCAAGCCGCTTAACTTTTTGCATTCCTAGCCAGAAGGAGATCAATGCTTCTCCGGCATGCTGGCCGGCTCGTCGATCCTAAGCACCTGATCGCCGGGCACATTGCTGAGCGTCTGGACGGTGCCGCTGGGCCAGCGGATCTCGATCGATTGGGCGCCCTTGGACGCACCCAAGCCGAAGTGAGCGCGCTTGTCGCTGGACGAGAGGTAGCTGCCGGCGGTGGTGACCGTGACATACTGCGAACCGGCCGCTGTAGTCAATTTGATCTTTGCCCCAATTCCATCGCGATTGCTTCGATGACCCACGAGCAGAAGCGTCAACCAGTGGTTGCCGGTCTTTGTCTGATTGCGCAGCACGTAAGCGGGTCCGTCATTGGTGGTGACGACGGCATCGACAAGGCCGTCGTTGTCCAGATCGCCGACGGCCAATCCGCGACCCGCCCACGCCTGATGGAACACCTCCCCGGACTCGGCCGATACGTCGACGAAGCCTTGGCCCGTGTTGTTGGCGAGCAACATTGGCTCCTTGTAGTGGAGCTGCGGATAATTCAGTTCGATCGTGTCCAGGTCGTGGCCCTGGACGACCAACAAGTCCTTGCGGCCATCGTTGTCGTAGTCGAGAAAATGAATGCCCCAGCCGGAGTGCAGCAGGGTCATACCCCCGATGCCGCTTATGTAACTGTCGTAGGAGAAGCTGCCGTCTCCATTGTTGTGGTACAGCGCATATTTCTGGTTCGCCAGATTGGTGATAATGAGGTCCGGCAGGCCGTCGTTGTCGTAATCCTGAAGATCGATGCCCATACCGGCATAGGTGCGGCCGTCGCCGTCGACCGCTATCTCGGCGGACATGCCAACCTCCTCAAACGTGCCGTCGCCCTTACCTCGATACAGTTGTTCGAGCATGGAGTCGTTGGCGATGGCGACGTCCACTTTGTTGTCGCCGTCGAAGTCGCCGATGGCGATACCCAGGCCCTTTCCAGGTTTGTCCAGGCCGATCTTTGCGGAGACCTCTGTGAAATGTCCGCCGCCGTCATTGTGATACACCAGCGGCGTCGTCGGTTGAAAGACGTCCGGATGGCAGTAGGCACGATAACCATCGCGATGCTCTCCGCACCATACATCGTCGAAGTCCCACTTTACATAGCGCAGGACGACCAGATCGAGAAGCCCGTCATTGTCCAGATCCACCCATGCCGCGGAGGTAGACCAGCCGCTGCCTCCGGTGCCGGAGGACTGCGTCACGTCGGTGAAGGTTCCATTGCCGTTGTTGTGGTAAAGATGATTGCCGCCGTAGCCGGTAACGTAGAGATCGTCGTAACCGTCGTTATCGTAATCGCCGACGGCCACGCCCATGTCATACCCAGTACCTTGCAGCCCGGCCTTTTCGGTTACGTCTTCAAAGGTGCCGTCGGGTTTCTGATGATAGAGACGGTTCCAGTATTTGGGGCCGGTCTTCTGCGGAATGGTTCCTTTGGCCGTGGGATCGCTGAGCGGCGCCCCATTGACGAAGAAGATGTCGAGACGGCCATCGTTGTCGTAGTCGAAGAGCGCGACCCCCGATCCCATCGTTTCAAGCAGGTACTTGCTGGCGGTGTGCGACGCCTGGCCAACGAAGTTAACATGGCTTCGCTGGGTGATGTCGACAAAATTACCGGGCGTAGCCTTCGCGGAGACAGGGGCAGCCGCGGTCTGCGGCATCGGGAGCGCCGATACGGTTTGGGCCTTCAGCGGAGCGGCAAGGACGGCACCTAAAAAACAGAAACCTGCAGCGCGAAAGTGCATTTCTAGTTTCCCTTCTTCTTCTTGTCCCGGCAAGAGTGCAGATAAGCAAGAAGATTGGCGAGCTCCTGTTCATCGAGGGCATCGCCGAAGGCGGGCATCTGAGCGCCGCCTTGAATAATCTGCTGCCGCATCCGGTCTTTCGTCAAGATCCTGCCTGCGCTGGAGAGATCCGGCCCCTTTTTCCCACCGACGTTGCGGATGGTGTGGCAATGGCGGCACCCGCTTTCATTGAAGACAATCGCTCCGCGCTGCGATCGGCTCTCCGCCGATGCTGCAGAGGAGGCGGACACAAGCATGACAGCCAGTATAAGCAACCTCGATCTCATCGACTAATGGCCGCCGCCCTCGGCAGGCTTAGGAACGAGATCTGTGTGGGTATGCCAGGGCACGCTTTCCGAGGCGATCTCGAGATGGCCGCGCAGAAACTCAAGAGCATACGTGCTGGCGGTGGGGTCGTCCTTCTGGTCCGCAAAGGCGGCGGCTTCGGTGGCGGCCTTTGCCGTCATTCCCAGTCTTCGATAGACGATGGAAAGAATGTAATGCGCCGCTAAGTCGTCGGGGTCGATCGATTGCAGGGTTTCATACTCCGTGCGGGCTGCATCGTACTTCCGCTGTTGATAGAGAGAGAATCCCAGTTCGCGATGAGCATCGCGCGAACGAGGAAACTGAGCCGTGACCTCGCGAAGGTCGCTGACGGCAGCGTCCAATTTGCCTTCGTTTCGCTCGACCAGTGCAAGGTAGTAGAGCGCACGGGCATTATGTGGACTGAGCTGCAGCGCCTTGTTCAGACTGTCGCGGGACAAATCGTAGCGCTGCCATTGAAAGTTGGCGATCGCGATATTGGTGTAGGCATCGGCGTAGTCCGGACGCAAAGCGGCGACCTGCTCGAAGGCGCGCACACTTTCGGAGTATTGCTGTGCATCCAGCATGGCGATGCCGTAGTTGTTCCAGCGCATCCACTCCTTGTTGTCCTGGGGATCGGGCGGGAGCACGGGATTGGCGCCGATAGCAATTGACCGCGTTCGAGACACCAGCTCGACGACAGGCTCTTCGTAGTGCTTGCCCATGCCGAAATCGATGAAGTGCTGATTGAATCGGCGATAGTTGACCTTGGTGGTGAGCGTGATCGGACCCACGGCATCGTTGGGAACTTGAAACTGATAGCGCACAATCTGCGAGCGGCCCGATGCGATCGTATTGTTGTATGCGACCACGCGGCTGTCCCAGACCTGATGAAGATCGTTGAGCGTGCCTTTGACATTGATCAGGCGATTGGTAAAGCTGTGGGCGCGGGGATCGAGGTCACCGTTGGGCTGTAACTCTCCGGAGTGCGCGAGCACACGGCCTGTGGCGTCGGTGGCTTCGAACTCCACCCAACTCTCATAAAAATCGCGCTGTTCGGGAACATAGCTGTGGGCGATTCCCTTGTTCTGAATGACGACCGAAGCGGTGAGAATATCGCCCGCGGCAATGCCGTAGGGCAGGCTTCCCAAGGGCGCGATAATCTTGCCGCCGTTCCGCTCCAGCCCGAAGATGTCGACATTGAAGACGTTGTTGCGCAAGAATGCCTGCGTCTTGTCCATCTGCACCGGGTAGTTGTAGTACTTCGGAAGCAGGGTGTTCGCGCCCAGCCAGCGGTGCGAAACCAGCGTGCCATCCTTGGCCCCCGGATCGATTCCCTGCAGCGGTTCGCGAACCATGTGGCAGGTCTGACAGGTAGAGACGGAGTCTTTGACATAGAAAGGGAGCGGCGACTGCTTGGCGAAGGAAGCTAGCTGCCATTCGTCGTAGAGGAAGATGGCGCGCTGCCACTTGTAGTCGTTCAAGGTCCTTGGAAGCGCCGCCTTGTGGCATGCGGAGCAGAACTCGCTGGTCCGGTAGAAATCCTTCATGACCGCCTTGGAATGGCGGTCCAGATGGGCAAGGATCTCCTTATCCGGGACCTCGCCGTAGATCGGCTTGCCGGCCTCGTCGACCATGACCGCCGGCTGACCCAGCACGTAGCTGCCCGTGCCGCGCGTGTCGACCTGTTGGATCGAGTGGCAGACCGAGCAGGTCACTCCGTCGGCGTCGAACCTCCGGTCCACCGGAGAGCCCTTGGTTAGCGCGCCGGAGACCAGGGCGATGGGATTGTGGCAGCCTTCACAGTGGCGGGTGTACTCAATGCCTTTCTCGGTCTTGAGCATGTTGGTGTTCTTGATGTACCAGGGAGCGCGGAAGGAGTTGGCGTGGGCCGATTCGCGCCACTGGGCGTGCGCGGCCTGGTGGCAATGACCACAGTACTTCGCCGTTGGAAAGCTCTCCGGGTCGATGAACTGGCCGGTGTCGGTTGTGGCATTCGACGGCAGAAAAGGTTTACTCGTACCGAACCGAAAACTATATTGCTCGCTGACCGCCTGCGAATACGCTGTGCGTTCCGCGGGTGCATTGCCACCATCCCCTGCATAGGCCAGCCCTGCCCGGCCCGCCCTCCAGGCGCAGGCGAGACCGAAAGCAAGCAGCAGGCTGCAGAGAATGCGGAGAGTTCGCTTGGCTGAGAACACGGTTGTCATGTCGCAGGATTGTAGGCGATTTGAAGGACGCCTCGCCTCCTGCTTTAGATGGTTAAATCTCTCCATCTAAAGGTTGAGGCGGAGGTGGCATGTCAGGGCTTCATCCCTTTCCCCTCGGTGAGAGTGACGATCCGGTCCACTTGAGGGACAGAGAAGTTTTCCTTGGCACCGCTGGGCCAGTGAACCTCCAACGCTTCGATCATGGTGCTGTCGCCGAGTCCGAAGTGCAGACGGGGATCGCTGGTGGAGGCATAGCTGCCACCGGAGATGACATCGCCGCGCTGACGCATCTTGTTGGCTGTGAGATAGACGGTCGCCCCGACAGCATCGCGCGGACTCCTCGGGCCGCCCACCAGCCTGAGCTCGATCCAGTGGTGTTTATCCGGGGAAACGTTGCGCAACAATGCCGGAACACCGTCGAGGACATTGATCACCACATCCAGTTTGCCGTCATTGAAGAGGTCCCCGACAGCCAGTCCGCGGCCCACATAGGTATGGGCAAGCGCCGTACCCTCTACTGCCGGCACCAGATCGAATTGCTTTCCGCCGACGTTGTGAAAGAGCAGCGGCCGTTGCGCCCATGTTGTACCCCATGGCATACGATCGACGGCCGGGTACACATGTCCATTGGCGACAATCAGATCTTTCCAGCCGTCGTTGTCATAGTCGAAGAACGCCGTGCCCCAGCCAAGAAAGGGAATCGTCGGCTCGGCGATGCCCATCTGGTAGCTGATGTCGGTAAAGTTGGCGTCTCCGTCATTGCGGTAGAGCGGGTTGTAGTCGTCGGAGAAGGTGGTGTTGTAAATATCGATCAGCCCATTGTTCTGGTAGTCGCCTGTGGCGATTCCCATGGACGCCGTTTCGCGTCCGTTCTCGTTGAGCGCATATCCTGAGGCATAGCTGTCGTCTTCAAAGGTCCCATCCCCCTTATTGATGTAGAGATAGTTGGGGGTGGAATCGTCCGAGACCAATAGGTCGGGCTTGCCGTCGTTGTTCACATCGACGAATACGGAGGACATGCCATAGTAGGCATTGTTGTCCGCAACACCGGCTTTCTCGCTGACGTCGGTGAACGTCCCGTCACCGTTGTTGTGGAACAGGTGGTCCGGCTCGCCTTTGAGGCCGCGAGGGCCGCACATTACATTCTCGCCACGAAACTGGCAGAAGCTGAACGCGACAGTCTTCGAACCGGAAGCAGGCGGATTCGCCATATCGTAGTGAACATAGCCGGGCACAAAGAGATCAAGCCGGCCGTCGCCGTCGTAATCGCCCCATGTGGCGCCGGTGGACCAATTGCCCAGAGCGACGCCGGCTTTCTCTGCAACATCGGTGAAGGTTCCGTCGTGGTTATTGTGATACAACCGATTCTTGCCGAAGTTCGAGACATAGATGTCGGGCCACCCATCGTTATCGTAATCGGCGATGGCGACCGCGGTGCCCCAACGATCGTTGGTCACGCCCGCTTTCTCCGCCACGTCGGTAAACGTCCCATCGCGATTGTTGTGGAACAGTGCTGCCTTCGGCGGCGTAGTTTTGCCGGACATGGCATCGTAGGTCGACCCGTTGACCAGATAAATATCCAGCCAGCCGTCGTTGTCGTAGTCCAGCAGGCCGACCCCGGAGCCGTTGGTTTCGATGATGAACTGCTTCTCCGGTGTTCCCATGACATGCTTCCAAGTCGTCAGACCAGCCTGGGCGGCGATATCCTCGAAGAGGATTGGTCCGATCTTGACGAAGCCCCCGGCAGTGATGGGCCGATGCTCCGCATCGAGCACCGGGGCATGAGGGCCGCCAGTGGTGGCTCCGCCAGTCGCGGCGGGCTGTGCGCCTTCGTGAGGCGTATCCGCTTGCGAATCCGTGGTGTGAGCACCCGGCGCAGATGATTGGGCCCCGCAACAGCTCGGAAGAAGAATCGAGAGCGCAACGACCAGTCCGGCGAAGACGGGGCCAGAATACACGCTACAGCACCGAGAGCCGCAAGGACGCAGCAATTTCCGAATAAATGGGACGGAGTTCGAACGCATATGTCTCCAGGCTGTGCGGATTCACGATACGCGAAAGGGGCAAACGATTTCTACAAATTCTTTTACAAAATTCGACCTTTGTCTGCGGCAGTTCTATGATCTAACCTTTGCTGCAACTTTCGGATGAGGCACATGTCCGGTGCCGAAGACGATGTGAGGGACTCAGCTTGAAGAACATTCTGGCCAGCGCCTGTGTCCGTACTGGGTTTGCGCTGGCGCTCGGAGCGGCGGGTCTGGCCCTGACGCTATACGGTACTCGAATTGTGGCCGCCCAAGT
The DNA here is from genome assembly GCA_003162875.1 of Granulicella sp. GTDB lineage: Bacteria > Acidobacteriota > Terriglobia > Terriglobales > Acidobacteriaceae > Edaphobacter. The sequence goes on along the minus strand of PLUT01000229.1, from coordinate 17,198 downwards.
TCCCGACGCGCCAACGTCCCAGGCCGCCGCAGCGGACACCGCATTGCAGAACGCAGGCAAGCTGGTGAACGCAGGCCAGTTCCAACAAGCTTCCGACGTGCTTCGTCTGTTCCTCCAGGCTGAACCAAAGTCGGCAACCGCACATACCCTATTGGCCTACAGCCTGCTTCGCCTGAACGATCCTAAGAGTTCCCTGGCAGAGTACACACTCGCGTCCGCGATCGAACCGCCGAGCGCGGTCGACTTGCAAAATGTCGCGAAGGATTATGTCTTGCTCGGAGACCTTTCGGATGCCGACCATTGGGCCTCCATTGCGGTGCATACGGACGACCGCGACGCGGAGGCATGGTATGGATTGGGGCGTATCCGTTATTCGCTTCAACGATTCCAGGATGCCGCGGACTGTTTCCAACGAGTTCTTGCGCTCGCGCCGCGCAGCGTTAAGGCTGAGAACAATTTGGGCTTGGCCTACGAAGGGTTGAATCGAACCGAGGATGCGGTCGAGGCATATCGCCAGGCGATCCAATGGCAGCAGAACGCGGCGAGCCCTAGTGAGCAGCCGCTGCTCAATCTGGGCATCTTTCTCTTACATCAAGGAAAGTTGCCGGAAGCTCAGGTTCTACTCACTCAAGCGGTCGCGATTGCGCCACGCGATCCACGGATAAGGGAGCAACTCGGCCACCTTTATCTGCAACTCAATCAATTTCAAGAGGCGCAGAGACAGTTTGAAGAGGCGATTGCCTTGAGGCCAGACGATCCTTCGCTGCACTTCATGTTAGGGAAGGTTCTCCATCAGGAAGGCCAGGAGCAGAAGGCTAAGTCTGAGTTCGCTCGCTCCGCAGCCTTGAGCGGGTATCACTCCACTCCAGCGCCCAACTGACTGCCGCAGACTCTAGCACTAGAGCCTGTTATGAACTTTTGTGTAAGCCATTTGTATTCAGTTGGTTGCAGGTTAGTTGGGGTCAAACCAACATTCGTGTAACCCGTTTATTTGCAATGACTTGAATTTCAAGTTCATAACAGGTTCTAACATACCTGGTGATGAGAGTGGAGGGGCGGTTGAGGCCGACCTCAATCTCTTGGTTGATTTTTTTCTTGACAGCATCCTTGCGCGTCATCTATGTTCACGACAATCTGAAGAGACGCTAGTAAGCGCCACCCAGTAAACGCTTACTGAATTAGCGAGACCGAAGATCGGATCTCGTCGGCCTGATTGTTTTGAGCCGTACGCCCTCTCCTTTGCCCGGGCTCGAACTCGATTTGGATTGAAAAGCCAGCAAACAATTTCTCAATGCAACTTCGCACTATTTTTCAGGAGCGCCTCATGAAGAGTTTTGGAAGGATCTGTGGATTGGTTGTTCTCGGGGTAGGTGGGCTGTCCCTTTCAGTCAAGGGAATCGCGCAATCCGCACGCGGCGAGTTGGCCGGCAGTATCGCTGACAGCACGGGTGCGGTCATCTCCGGTGCCGTGATCGACGCCACGAATGAGTCGAATGGCGGCAAGAACGAGACCAAATCCAGCTCTGTCGGCTCCTATCGTTTCCCCGATCTGCCGATCGGCACCTATACAGTCGTCGTACAGGCGCCCGGTTTCGCGACAACGTCCAGCACGGGTGTTCAGGTGCAGATCAACAGCACCTCGTCGCTGAATGTAACCTTGAAGACTGGCGCTGTCAGCGAGGTCGTCAACGTCGACGCTAGCGGCAATCAAATTGAAACCGAGTCCTCCGACATCGGCGGCACAATCTCCAACAAGCAGATCGAAGACCTGCCCTTGTCACTCGCATCGGGTGTCGGCGGATTGCGGTCGCCGGAGGTCTTTGTTTTCCTGCTCCCGGGGACAACTGGTCCTGGAACGGCCGGGGGACCCGGGTTGAACCAGAACGGCGTATTCTTTTCCCGGCTGAGCGGCGGTCAAGCCTACGGCGCTGAGGTATTGCTCGACGGCGCCAGCATTCAACGCAGTGAGAATGGCTCCTCCTTCGACGAGACCTCGCCGTCCATTGAAGCCCTGCAGGAGTTCAAGGTCACAACCTCGACTCCATCTGCGGAGTTCGGCCGCACCACCTCGGGTATTGAGAGTTTTTCCACCAAGTCTGGAACAAACTCCTTTCATGGCACCGGATACGCGATCGTCAAGAACAGGATATTCGACGCGAACGACTGGTTCCATGACGGATACAAAGCCCTCGACTGCATCGGCGTCTCTGAGATCAATTGCACCTACAGTAAGCCTCAGGACAGCAAGTACGACTACGGCGGGACGTTCGGTGGACCGGTCCGCATTCCCAAGCTCTACAACGGAAAGGACCGCACCTTCTTTTTCTTCGCATGGGAGAAGTATCAACTCCATTATGGTGCAGTCACCCAATCAACGGTGCCGACTGCGGCTGAGCGCACGGGAAATTTCTCCGATGTCCTCGGAGGTCCTGTCCCGGGAGGAACGGTCTACCCGGGAGTCTCCTATCCTGTACTGCTCAATCCCTGCACCGGTCTGCCGGTGTTGTATAACCAGATCTTCGATCCCACTACAACGGTTCAAAAAAGCCCCGGCATTTTCTGCCGCACTCCTTTCCTGAACAACACAATATCGAGCCCGCTCAGCGCGACCGCGACGAAGCTGCTGGCTGGGCTTCCTCTTCCCAACCAGACGCCGACGAGTACGGACGTGTTCGGCTACACCAACAACTATTCCTTCGCAGGCAACGCGCCGAACGACAACACGACGTATACGATTCGCATCGATCAGAACCTCACCGACAAGAGCAAGATCTTTGCCTCTTATAACACACGTCAAAATTACAAACTGACCGCTCCTCCCGATTTTCCAGAGCCGTTCAACAACAGCGGTTATATTCAGACCTTCACCACTCATTACACTCGTGCCGGCTGGGACTTCACTCTTACCCCGGCTCTTCTGAACCATCTCAACCTCGGGTATAACCGGACCAACAGTGTTAATCTCTCCTCAACTCTCCATTCCAGTCTGACCGCAGCTTCCCTGGGCGTAGCGAACGACAATTCGGTCTTCTATCCGATCGTCGCTTTCCCCAGCCCCGATGCGCCTTCGTCATGGGGGCAACAGCAGAACGGCGACAACATCGATAACGGCATCCGCGTCAATGACAGCGTAAGCTGGCAGAAGGGCAGGAACAGCTTCACATTCGGCGTTGACTTCCGCCACCAGCAGTACTCTGTCATCCAATACAACACCGACGTTCTGAATTTCTACCGCGACCAGACGGCGGGCGTCAGCAATGCGTGCTGTGGATCCGGCAATCCCTTCGCCAGCTTTCTATTGGGCGACGTGGGAAACGGCAGTCAGAACGTCTACAACGATTCTCCACGCTGGAACTCGCACTACATTGCAGGTTTCGTCGAGGATGATATCAAGATGACCAGCAACCTTACCCTCAACCTGGGCATGCGCTACGATGTCGACGCGCCTCGGCACGAGGCCCTGAACAGGACCTCGGAACTGAGTCTTACCGCTCCGGATTCGGCAGCCGGCAACCTGCCGGGTGCGCTGGTATTCGGCACAAACTGCAACTGCAACTCCGCTTGGGCCAATACCTGGTACAAGGACTTCGCACCTCGGGTGGGCTTTGCCTATGTCTTACCTGGCACGAACGACAAGGCAGTTATCCGCGGCGGCGGGGCCATCATCTACGGTCCGCTCCAATACAACGACTTCGGCGGCGCCATGGCGTTCGGTTACAACCAGTCCCGCGACTTCTTCGATGGCCAGACGGCCACAACAGGCGGGGCGTTTACTCCAGCGTTCCGGCTAGACTCCAGTTCCGCTGCCGATCCGACCAACACTACCGTTGGCTACCCGAACGTTAGTTATGCTCCAAACTTGAGTCCGGCGCAGCTTACCGCTCCCAATGGGCCAGGAAGCTTCGATGCAGTCGGCGGCGAGGTAATCCAGCCGAAGGAGGGCAGGCCCTCGATGACCAGCAACTGGAGTCTGCAGTTGCAGGACGAAGTGGCGAAGGACCTGGTCTTTACCATGGGGTACATCGGACAGGAGGCGCAAAATCTGCGCACCGGCGATCTCTCCAATACCAACAATCTCTCTCCCTCCTATTTCAGCATGGGAGACCATTTGAACAACTCTGTAAACTTCATCCCCACCGGAGGTTCCAACTCTGGGGTGAACGCTCCCTATGCAAGCTTCGAGGGCGAACTGGGCCAGGCGCTCCGTCCTTTCCCGCAGTATGACTACATCCAGGGCGACTGCTGCCTGGAGAACCTGGGGCATTCGTCCTATCACGCGATGGTCGTGTCTTTGAACCGCCGCTTCCGCCAGGGATTCAACCTGCAGGCGTCCTACACGTGGTCCAAGGCGATTACCGATGCAAACTCGACTATTCCGTTCAGCTATGTGTCCGGCAACCAATTGGAACAGGGAGAGGGATCTTCGAACTTGAAATTGGACAAGGCGGTCAGTGCGCAGAATATCCCGCAGACGTTTTCGCTGAGCTACTTGTATCAGTTGCCCTTTGGCGAGGGACGAAAGTACCTCAACAAGAATAGGGCTCTCGATCTATTGATCGGGGGATGGCAGGTAGGCGCCATTCAACGCTATGAGAGCGGTCAGCCCATTGGGTTCGGATGCGCAAGCGGAATCCCCTACTACCAGAACTGCATCACCTTTACGAAGGGGCCTGCTTCCGCGAGTGGCTTCGCGAGCGCCGCCTACGCCAAGAACAAGAACGGCCCCAGTGTTTTCAATGGGCAATCGTGGTTCAAGCCGGCTTACCGTGTGGCGGCGACCAACGGAGGATCCGATCCTGGAGTTTCAATGTCCAACGCAGCCTTCGTCGATCAGAACCGCGAGGGAGTGGGTTGGCCGCGTAATTATACACCGGACTGCGGCAACCCAAAGCTTGGTAACAACTGTTCGTCTCTTCCCTTCTCCTTCGGCAATCTCCCTCGCGAGACAGAGGCTATCACCGGCCCGATCTACACGGCGGAGGACATTAGTCTCCTCAAAGACTTCAGGATTACCGAGAAGGTGACCTTCCAACTGAAGGGTGAGGCGTTCGATCTCTTCAATCGCCATCGCATGGCCCTTCCGGATCTGTCACCGGGCGATTCATCGCAGGCAACAGGATTCGGAATACCGACAGGAACCGATTACGGCCCACGGACCATGCAGGTTACCGGGAGGATCAACTTCTAGCCAGGTGCATCTCTTTTGCGTCCTCTCCTGAGGGCCAAGCAAGTGCTTGGCCTTCAGTGCTTTGGTAGTTCCGCTGCGATGGCGGAAGTTGCCGGCGGTTTGGTGAGGCACTAGAATCGCGCTATTGTGGGACACTATGCTGGTTGAAATCTCCCTTTTGGCGGCATTGGCGGCGAAAGGCCAACTTGCGGCCGAAACCAAGCCCCAGGACCGGCTCGCAGAAGCTCAGCGCATGCAGGCTACAGGCAGCCTGGATCAGGCGCGTGACCTTTTTGAACAGGTGCTTCAGTCCGATCCGAAGAACACCGAAGGCCAGGAAGGGATGTCCTCCACCACCGAGCGGCTCGCGTTGAATGATCGCATCGCCGACCGCATGGACGACGCTCTCGCCGACTTATTGCGGGCCCAGAAGGTTGAGCCGGACGACCTGCGCGTGCTTTACGATCTTGGCGTCCAGGAAGACGCGATGGGTCTTTATGCGGATGCGGACAAGGTGCTTGATCATCTGTCATCCCTGGAGCCGGACGAGCCCTCCGTGCTCTATGCACGCGCGCGAGTCAAGTTGGATTTAGGTCAGCTCGACGCGGCACAACAAGACATGCAGGCTTACCTCAAAGCGCGACCCCTGGACGCTTCGGCCCACTTCGGGCTGGGGCATATCTATCTTCAAGGACTGCAGTTCGACAAGGCAGCAGAGGAATTTCGGCAATGTCTGACGATCCAGCCTCAGCAGACCGAAGGATATTATGAGCTCGGTCAGACGGAGCTCGAACAGGACCAATTTCAAGCCGCAATTGAGCAGTTTCAGAAGACGTTGGCGCGCGATCCTCAGCATGGAGGGGCTTTGGCAGGGATGGGGATCGCCTATTTCAAGCTGAAGCAATATCAGCAGGCCGAGGAGTGGCTGGTGAAGGCCACCAAGTCTGCGCCGGACTACCAGCCCGGACACTACTATCTTGGGTTGACACTGGCCAGGTTGGGCAAGGTGGACGAGTCGCGCCGGGAGCTTGAAGTGGCGGCTGCTCTTGCGGACAAAGACAACAAGCAGACAGCGACCCGTTTGCGCTTGCTCGATCCAGACGGCCATCCATGATTTTTTTGGGGAACTGAGGTGGGGGATGATTGAGTCATCTCGTGAAGGCATCGCGAACCATAGATCGCTGGGCTATGGTTGCCTGGCGCTCGTGCTGGCCGCTGTACCCCTGACGACCGTAGCGCAGACGAGTACAGAGAGCGCCCGCTGGATGGATCGGGGTGCCGCTGCGATGCAACAGGGTAACAGTGAGGAGGCGGAACAGGACTTTCGCCACGCGATTGCAAGCTCTCCCCGCTCGGCCGACGCCTACCTTGGACTGGGGATGGCGCAGCTGCGAGAAGGGATGCCGGACGAGGCGCAGAAGTCGCTTGCGCGGGCGAGCGATTTGAAACCGGCGATCCTCAGCGCGCATATGTTCCGTGGCATTGCGCTGCTTCAGATGAACTCCCTCGACCAGGCGACCGCCCAGTTGAAGGAAGAGATCAAGCTGCAGCCAGCAAGTGCGGAGGCGCTGACGTGGTTGGGAATTATCGACCTGCAGGCAAAGAAGCCGGGGCAGGCCGCAGCAGCATTCGATCAGGCTGCAACACAGACGCCCGAGGATCAGAATCTTCTCTACTACCAGGTTCGCGCCCACACTCTGGCTGCGCAGGAGGCGTTCCGGGGGTTGGCAAAGGTCGACCCCGATTCGTGGTATATCCACCGCGCGCAGGCGGAGATCGATTCCGAAGGCGGTCAATCCGACAAAGCGGTTGAGGAGTATCAGGCGGCGGTGAACAGGAACCCCGGCGATGCCGACCTATATGAAGCGCTGGGTGACGAAGAGCAGAAGACTAGCCATCCGGTGGAAGCGACGAGCGCCTATCAATCCGCGCTTGCGATCCATCCCAACGATGCGATCGCATTGTTCAATTTAGGAAAGATCCAGGTAGAGACTGGTGATCCGGAGGCGGGGGTGGCGTTGCTGCGGCGCGCCGTCGATGCTCATGCGATCCCGGCGCCGGCATACTTTTACCTCGGCCTCGGTCTGTCGAAGCTTGGCAGGAACGAAGAGGCGGTGGGCTGGTTGGAACGGGTTCCGACGAGCGCGCCTTCCGACTTTATTCTGCAGAGCGATTATTACGAGTTGGTGAGGGTCTATCAGAAGCTGAATCGCAAGGAGGATTCTCAGAAGGCGCTGGAGAAATTGAAAGAACTCAAAGCCCAAATCGCGCCTGCGACCAAGTAGCGAAGCACAGAAGAAGGTCCGTCGGGGCGGAGTAATTTTCATTTTTTTGACAAACCAATATGCGACGGAATGTATCTTATACGGTTGTGCAGTAAACGTTTTCTCGGATGCCGTATGCCTGCGCTTCAGGCATGCTTCGCAGCCAGCCCGATAAACTGCGCCAGAGGTCAAGGGGACTATATGTATTCAGGACGAACGTATTCGATAGCGCTGCGTGCCGGTGTCGTTCTCCTCCTGTCAGCAACCGCGGTCCTGGCGGGGTGTGGAGGCTCAAGCGGGAGCGCAGGGTCCGGCGGCTCGCCTGTCAACCCGAGCGGCCCTGATAACGGAACCCTCACCTCCGTCAGCGACACCTATTCCTTCACACTCACGAATGCGAGCAGCAGTCTTGTGCTGGGCATCGCCGGACAGAGCCAGACCGCCGGCACCGCGCTGGCGCAGGAGGCGAATGCGGGAGCGGCCACCACCGACGATCAGTGGCATGCGATGCCTATGGGCAGCTCGCAACTCCAATACAATGTGGAAAATCTGCTCACCCACCAGGTCATGGGCATAGCCAATGCTTCGACCGCAGCCGGAGCGCTGGCGCTGCAGTGGGCCGACAACGGAACCAACGACCATCTGTGGGAGTTCTACCTGCTCAAGGATGGGAACTATCTGATCCAGAACGCGAACAGCAGCCTTTATCTCGAGGACAGTGGCTCCGGCACGACATCCTCCGCCGTCATTGACCAGGGAGCGCGGGCGACCACCGGCACCGGGTGCAGTTGCCAGGAATGGACGCTCGCTGTTTCGATGACACCGGCTTATGCCGCGCCACGGGTTGTCACCGGCACGGGCATCTACGTGCACGACCCCTACATGTTGAAGGATCCGAATGGAACGTATTGGCTTTATGGGACCCACCAGACGCTGGCGTACTCCACCGACCTGAATACGTTTACTTACACAACTTCCAGCTCCGCTTACGGAGCCTGTAACGCCTCGCAGGGAACCTCCTGGCTTACCCAGGATTCTCGCTGCCCGATCATCGGCCCGGACTTTGCCTCGTGGTCCGGTCTGCAGACGCCACCCTCGGACAACGCCGGCCAAAATGTGGACGTGTGGGCCCCCAGTCTGCTGTACGCCAACGGCACATATTACCAGTATTATTCGATCCCCTATGAGCCTTCGACCGGGGCCGAGGCAGTCATCGGACTCGCGACCAGCGCCACTCCGTATGGACCCTGGACGGACGACGGCTATGTCGTTTCGTCCTGGACCGGCGCGACGACAGCACCCCCATCCAGCGGCAACCGATGGAACTTCGTGTCGACGACCACCTGGAACGCGATCGATCCGGCGCCCTTTGTCGACGCCAGTGGAAAATGGTGGCTGTCCTTCGGATCGTGGAGCGATGGCATTCACCTAATTCAGCTCAGCCCATCGACGGGTCTGCCGCTGTCCCCGGTCTCCAACCCACCCGTGATCTCCTACCGCGCCGCCGGCGAAGAAGGTTCCTTCATCTACCCGTACGTCGTCAATGGCACACAGTACTACTACTATTTCGCACCCATCAACGCCTGCTGCAGCGCCACAAGCCCCTACCGCATCATCGTGGGCCGCGCGACCAGCCCAACAGGACCATACATGGATCGTGGCGATTTGGCTCTGACCAATGGCGGCGGAACCATCCTGCTGAGTACGCACAGCAACATCGTCGGCCCCGGTGGGCAAAGCGTCTTCACCGACACCGTCAATGGAGTCGCAACTCCCACCCTCGTCTATCACTACTACGACGGCAACGCTGGAGGAACGCCGACCCTGGGCATCAACCGTCTCGGCTTCACGTCCGACGGATGGCCTTATGTGGAATAGAGACGCGGCCTATTCCTCCAGCCCGGCATGAGGCCAGCCGCCCGTCCAGTCGATCGTCGAGAGCTGCAGGGCGGGCCTTCCGGTCTCCGCGTCATACGCGTGGAAGACGATCAGCTTCGTGATTCACATGCGAGATGTCGGGAGCCCACAGCTCTTTGGTCCCCGTCGACAGCTTAGTACTTCTCTCTTGCAAACCTCTTGCAGTTTTCTTAAAGTGGCTGCAAGTTTATGAATCTAAGATGGTGGCCAGAGACGGGATCGAACCGCCGACGCCGGCCTTTTCAGGGCCGCGCTCTACCACTGAGCTATCTGGCCTTGGCATGAAACGCCTGGTTCGGGACAGCCAAGTGTAGCCCGAGCGCGATCGCAAGGATTCGCCGGTTGCCCCTCTTTCGGTCAACCTGACCGCGAAAGTCAACATCGTCGTACCGCACGGCTTCCGGGGCAGATGTTATCTACTGAGAAGCAATCCAGAGGCGAAACCGCCGATCCAAGCGTCCCCACAAGTATAGCAACGCGGCGCGCAACCGCAAAGCCGGGTGCGGGCAGCGGGCAAGCCAGGCTTCAGGCCACATTTGCCTGGCAACAACTCTGCGGATGGCGGGGTCGCCGGCGGGCTGAAGCAAGTTGGCGCGACGGTCCGTGCCGGCGCGGCAGCCTCGCGCTATGCTGGTTGTCTATATTCCTTTGCAGGTTGAGAGGCGCCAGCATGTCATTGATAGTTCGCTTTGCCGCGCAAGGGTTATCGTCGCGGAATGTCACGCGTCTGGCGCTCTGCATTCTGCTGGGCGCAGGCGCGATCGCGCCGGCGATCGCGCAGCGTGCACCCGCAACCCGCTCCCTGCGACAGGACCGGCGGACACCAGGCGAGGCGCGGGCAGTGCGAGCGTTCGAGGCGGCGAAGGCGGACAAGGCGAATGCGCTCGCGCTCCAAGCCCTTCTTGAGAAGATGCCCAAAGGCGCCGACCTGCATATGCACCTCTCCGGAGCCGTCTACGCGGAGACCCTTGTCGACGAAGCTGTTGCCGATCGCCTTTGCTTCGACTCGGCTTCTCTCACCCTCGTCCCCGGTAAGGGTTCCAATCCGTCATGCGCCGCAGGACAGTTTCCCGCCGCTGCTGCCCTTACCGACCAGGCGCTCTACAACAAGATCGTCGACGCCATCTCCATGCGCGACTTCGTCCCCACGTCCGGGTTCAGCGCACACGACCAGTTCTTCGCGACCTTCCTTCGCTTTAACAGCGACTCGGTCCACAAAGGCGAGTGGCTCGACGAGGTGGTTACCCGGGCTGCACACCAGAACGAACAGTACCTCGAAATTATGGATTCACCCACCCTGGGTGCGGCTCTTGCCCTGGCGCCCAGCCTGCACACCGGCCTCAGCGCCCCCGCCAACTTCGCCGCGGCCCGCGCAGAGATACCTCAGTCGGCCATCGACGCGGCTGTCGCACAGGCGAGCAAGAGCTTGGATCAGATCGAGGCCCAGCGCAACGCCATCGAGCATTGCGGCACACCCCAGGCTCAGCCCGGTTGCAGCGTGCAGGTTCGATGGATCGACGGCGTCCTGCGCGACTTCACACCTGCGCAGATCTTCGCGCAGACGCTGCTTGGCTTCGCCCTGGCCGCGAGCGAGCCGCGAGTTGTCGCGATCAACTACCTGCGCGCCGAAGACTGGCACGGCTCGCTGGTCGAATACCACCTCGGTATGCGGATCGTCGACTACTGCCACAGCCTCTATCCGCGAGTCCACATTACGCTGCACGCGGGCGAGCTCGCTCCCGGTTCCGTTCCACCCGTGGACCTCACCTTCCACATCCGTGAAGCGATCGAGCTGGGCCACGCCGAGCGCATCGGGCATGGCGTCGATGTGATGTACGAGACCGATCCGCACGCCCTGCTGAAGGAGATGGCCGAAAAGCATGTGATGGTGGAGATCAACCTCACCTCAAACGCCGTCATCCTCGGCATCAAGCCTCCATATCACCCATTGCCGGAGTATCTTGAAGCGCATGTGCCGGTTGCGCTCTCCACCGACGATGAGGGCGTTTCGCGCATCGACCTGACCCACGAGTATGTGCGCGCGGCGATGGAATATGGCTTGGGGTATCTCGATCTGAAGTCGATGGCGAGGACGTCGATTGAGCACAGTTTTCTTCCCGGTCAGAGCCTGTGGCAGAAGCCGGACGATTTCACCCAGGTCAAATCGGCGTGCGCAGGCCAGACGCCGGGTGCGAAATCTCCTGGCGCAGGCTGCCTGGAGCTGTTGAAGTCGAGTGAAAAGGCGGCCCAGCAGTGGGAGTTGGAGCGCCGCTTTACAGTGTTCGAATCGAACCTCAATTGATCTAGAGATCCACCGCTGACCGCCATCGGCAACCGCTTGCCCTGGCAGGCTCATCGCGATTGCGTCAACATCGGCGCAAGAATGTCGTCCAGCAGGTCGGGAGCGCCGGCCACTCGCTGTAGGACCGGGTAGCGCTCGCCGCCGTGGTCGTCCACCTTCAGCACCTTATAGTAGCCGGCGTTCTCGACGATCAGTTCCACCTCAGGCCCGGTTCCTTCGGCGTCGTAGATTGCCGCGCGCAGCAGCGCCGGCGTAAACACGCGCCCATTCACAGCAACCAGCCTCATGCCCGGCCCAAGGCCGGCCTTGTCCGCCGGCCCGTCCTTCAGCACATCGTCGATCGCGCCCGCTGTCTCCACCTGCAGCCCGAGCGAAAACCAGAAGTCCGCCGTGCCGGTCAGGGTATTTTCCATCTCGCTCCAGGGGCTCGGCCGCGGCGCGTAGGTCAGCTTGTAACCGCCGTTCTCTATTCCGCCCAGGGGAGCGCGGGCCTGGTTCGTATCCAGGCGCTGCCGCAGAAACGCTGCCCAGTCGTTGGGCACGACTGTATTCAGGCCGGCAACAACATCGTCAAACGTGTACGGAACGACCGTGGGGCCGGTATTTCCACCCAGCCCCTCGAACTTCGCGAGGAAGTCGTCCAGGCTCTTCTTACCGTTCGTCATCTTGCGAATCGTGGTGTCGACATCGAGCCACACTAGCTCACCCTCGTCATAGAAGTCGGTGTAGCGCCGCCAGTTGTCCCAGCCTCCGCCCGCTCCATAGAGCACCTGCGCCATGGTGGCGGTATCCTGCAGGTCGCGCCAGGTACGGCCGGGCCAGTTGTCGAACTGCGCCGCCTTCTCGGCCAGCCTCCCGCGGTACTGCTCCGGCGTCCAAATGCCGGAACGCACAGCCAGCACATCGCCGAGGTATTCTGTCAGTCCTTCGTACACCCACAGCAGGTCGCCTTTCATCGGCTGCTGGTAGTTACTGGTCGCAAGGCCCGCCGGTCGCCTGTACTTGCCGTTCCAGCTGTGCGTGAACTCATGCGGCAGCAGGTGTCCGGACAGCACGAAGCGGTCGTTCTCAATAAAGGTCCTGGCGGCGACCCGGTCGTCGCTTGACTCGTGATGCTCCAGGCCAAAGTGGGCAACCGAATCGCTCAGCGTCACCAGGAAGTGATATTCGCGGTAGTGCCTGCTCTGGTACAGCGCGCCCGCCTCGCGCACCAACCGGCTGAAGTTCTCCACGCGGTCGGGCGGGAGGTTGAGGTCTTCGGGGCCGTCCGCCACCAGGTCCAGGAAGTGCTTTGGCGTGACCTCGGGCGCCAGTTCGATCTCCTTGAAGTATTTGCCCGCCAGCACCGGCGAATCCACCAGCGTCTCCAAACTCACCGGCTGGAACGAAACGGTGTAGGTTTGAGCCGCTCCGGCCGGAGTATCGATCCGTTCGAGTGCGGTGCCGAATTGCCAGGCCGACGGCAGCGTGACCGAAGGAGTCACCCTCACATCGGCCGCATTCATTCCCTCCGGATACAGCACCACCGTGTTCCAGCTCAGGATGGCCAGGTTCTCGTTGGTCGAGGCCCCGGCCGAGAATCCGACAGGCGCGTCCGTGGCCAGGAAGTCCACCTTCATGGAAAGGGATGTGCAGTTTGCCGGTACGGTCAGGTGGAACGCGTACATGTCCACCTTGTCCCGCTCCCACTTCACCGCGGCATCGCTCGCCGTGGTGCAGGGTTGTCCATTAGCGCCGCTGGCGGCGACGACAAAGCCTGCCATGTTGTCAATCGGCCCGGTTGGTCCGTGTTCGCCGGGGATCCACTCGGGATAGACCAGGGTGAGCGGTCCGGGCACAACTGCCATCGTCTCGGTAGCGTGGATCAACTTCTTCGGGGCGTCGGTCAGATCCACACTCAGCTTGATCTCCCGCGCCAGCGAACTCTGCGCCACTGCTGCCGTCGCCGCAAATGCCAGCAAGCCGGCGGCGACTTTCTGCAAAATTGTCATTCTGTTCCTCTCGAACTAGTCTAGCCGCAAAAACTCCGGCGGCTGAAAGACACTTCGATGCGCGCATGTGGCGGGTGGCAGGACGATAGGGGTAAGATGCGGCGAGTGCGCTTGCACGCGAGGAGATGCGATGAAGATGGCTGGCTGTGTGCGATGGATTGCGATGGCGGCGGCCAAGGTGTGCGGCGCGAAGAAGTATGGCGCCAAGGGCGACGGCACGACCAAGGACACGGCGGCGATCCAGAAGGCGATCGATGACTGCTCGGCGGGCAAGGGCGGAGGTACGGTGGTGCTGGATGCGGGCACCTACCTGAGCGCTCCGATCCTGCTGAAGAGCAACATGACGCTTGAGTTGAAGAAGGACGCGATCCTGCTCGGTTCGCCGGACCACCAGGATTACCCGGTGATACAGGAGTTTCGCCAGGATGGACACCAGGCGCTGGTGAGCGCGGTGAACGCGCAGAACGTGTCGATCGCCGGCGAAGGCGTGATCGACGGCAACGGTGAATCATGGTGGCATGCGATGCGCGATGCACCCCCCTCCGGGGCTCCCGTAAACTTGAACAATGGAGCCAACGTGCCGGGCTCCGGCATAGCAGCAGGCCAGGCAGCGCGGCCGCGCCTGGTGGTCTTCGACCACTGCAAGCATGTCTCGCTCACCGGAGTGACCGTGAGGAACTCGCCTTTCTGGCAGGTTGTGCCCTACTACTCGGACGATGTGGTGATAAGGAACATCCGTGTCACGGCCACGCTGCCTTCGCCGAATACCGATGCGATCGATCCGTTCAGCTCCAGCAACGTCGTCATCGATCATGTCTACGCGGACACGGGCGACGACGATGTGGCAATCAAGAGCGGGCTGGCCAACTCTCCGGGAGGGGACGAGCCCAGCAAGAACATTACTATCACCGACTGCACCTTTGAACATGGGCACGGGGTGTCGATCGGCAGCGAAATAGCCGGGGGCGCGCAGAACATCCGCGTGGAGCGAGTGAAGTTTACCGGCACCGACAATGGCATTCGCATCAAGGCGAACCGCGACCGCGGTGCGGACGTCAGCAACATCGTCTACAAGGACATCACCATGGACGGCGTCAAGAACCCGATCCTCATCACCGAGTACTACCCCAGGGCCGGGACCATGGCCGAGGTTCCTGCCATGCCGGTCACTCGGCTCACCCCGATGTTCCACGACATTACCATCGAAAACGTCACCGCAACCAACAGCGGCAATGACGGCAGCATCGTCGGCCTGCCCGAGTCACCCGTACTCAACCTCACCCTGAAGAACGTTCACCTCTCCGGCAAGACGGGGCTGCTCATCGCTTATGCAAAGGTCACCACGGACGACCTTACCGTCACTGCTGCCACGGGAGACGCGCTCCAGATCGCGCCAACCGCGCCGCCTCAGAATTTGTGAAACATAAAGAAAGCGCCGAGCACCAGGCATCCGGCTGCCGCCGCGTGGTTCCAGTGCAGCCGGTCGCCAAAGTAATACACAGAGAAGACGCCAAACACGCTCAGCGTGATCACCTCCTGGATCACCTTCAACTGGTCCACGGAGTATGCCTGCGAGCCGATCCGGTTCGCCGGCACCTGCAGGCAATACTCGAAGAACGCGATCCCCCAGCTCACCAGGATCACCTTCCACAGTGCCACTTCCTTGAACTTCAGGTGTCCATACCAGGCGAAGGTCATAAAAGCATTCGACCCAATCAGCAACACAACCGGCCACACGCGCGCGCCCATCCACAATCCTCCTCAAAACCCATAAGATGCTTCCAGGATGTCTCTGGCTCAAAACCTCGCGCTCATTCGGGAACAGGTCGCCGATGCCTGCCGCCGCGCTGGCCGCTCAGAGGCTGACGTCGCGCTGATGGCGGTCAGCAAGATGCATCCCGTCGAGGCGGTAGCGGAGGCCTACGCCGCCGGCCTGCGCCTGTTCGGCGAGAACCGCGTGCAGGAATGGCAGCAGAAGCTTCCCGCCCTCGAGCATCTGTTCACCGCCGGGCAAGCGCCGTCCAAGCCGGACGCTGCCCACATGCACCTGATCGGCCCGCTGCAATCCAACAAGACCAGCCGCGCCGTGGAACTATTTGACGCCATCGACTCAGTCGACTCGCTCAGGATCGCCACCCGGCTGAACGCCGCCGCGCGGGCGCTCGACAGGAAGCTCCCGGTCCTGATCGAAGTCAAGCTGAGCCACGAGGACTCCAAGCACGGCATTTCGCCCGCGGAGCTGCCTGCCCTGCTGGCTGCCCTGGCGCCGCTTGAATCCATCATCCCCGCCGGCCTGATGACGGTGCCGCCGTGGTCTGAGGATCCTGAGCCTGCGCGCCCCTACTTCCGCGAGCTCCGCCGCCTGCGCGATGCCTCGCTCGCCGCCTGCCCCGCGCTAACGCGGCTCTCCATGGGAATGTCCAACGACTTCGCCGTCGCCATCGAGGAGGGCAGCAGCTGCGTCCGCATCGGCACCGCGCTTTTCGGCAAACGACAGGTCCCGGCCGCCAAGCCCAACCGCCCCAACGACGAATGACCATCGCCATCTCAATTCGCGATACTCCCGACGGCTGTATCCTCCCCGTCCGTGTTCATCCCGGAGCGAAGCGCAATGCCATCACCGGCAGCCACGACGGTGCGCTGAAGATCTCACTTACGGCGCCGCCCACCGACGGCCGCGCCAACGACCGGCTGATCGCCTTCCTGGCCGAACGACTGAGCGTCCCGCGCTCCCGAATCGACCTGCTTACGGGGGCGGCCAGCCGCAGCAAGACGCTGCGCATCGCAGGAAAAAGCGCGGCCGAAATTCAGGCCGCGCTCTCAATTCTCTGCTGATCCATTCTGCTACCAGCTATGGGTTGAAGATTGCGCCCACCGTCTCGTTGTTCTTCATCTGGACCTGGCACACCAGGGGATTGGGATTGCCGATAACAGCCGTGCAGTTGGACGACCACCCGCCGAAGACCGACCCTGATGCTGGCGTTGCCGTCAGCGTCACGAAGGTGTTAAGGGTAAAGGTTCCGCTGCAAGTCGCTCCTGCTGCCG
>PLUT01000229.1:0-452 GCA_003162875.1 Granulicella sp. | reverse complement strand
GACACGTCGCTCGAAGACCAGGTGACATTGCCGGTGAGGTTCTGGGTCCCCGCCGATCCAATCAAGTTGCCAAGGGCAATGAACTGCGTCGTTTCTCCGACAAACGTCGCGTTCGCGCTGGTGGGGATGATTGCCAGGGTCGGCTGCGACGACGCCCCGCTGATGGTTACGGTCAGGACCCCGCTCCCATTCACTCCACCGGATGCTGCCGTAATCGTGGTGGTTCCCGATCCCACTGCGGTTGCCAGTCCGCCCGAATTGACGGTCGCTACCTGCACATTGCTGGAAACCCACTGCACCTGGTTGGTCAGGTTCTGCGGAGTGCCGCCGGCGGTCAAGCTGCCGCTGGCCAGAAACTGGGTTGTTTCGCCGACAAATGTTGCGGCCGCTGTGCCGGGAACGACGGTAATCGACGGTGCGCCCGATGTTCCGCCGCCGCCGGCGATGTTCAC
>PLUT01000215.1 GCA_003162875.1 Granulicella sp. | reverse complement strand
CGGCGGCATGATCGGCAACAACGCCTGCGGCGTCCATGCCCTCTTCGGCGGCAAGACGGTCGAGAACGTCGAGGCGCTCGACGTTCTCCTCTACGACGGAACCCGCATGCGCGTTGGCCGAACCACCGAGGAAGAGTTGGCCGCCATCATCGCTGCTGGAGGCCGCCGCGGCGAGATCTACGCAGGCCTGCGCCGCCTGCGCGACACGTATGCGGACCTGGTCAGGGCGCGCTTCCCGGATATTCCGCGCCGCGTCTCCGGCTACAACCTGGACCAGCTCCTGCCGGAGAACGGCTTCAACGTTGCCAGGGCGCTGGTCGGAACCGAGGGGACCTGCGTCACCATTCTCGAAGCTGAATGCGAGTTGAAGCCCAGCCCGCAGCATCGCCGGCTGGTTGCGCTCGGCTTCGACGACGCCTTCATCGCCGCCGATCACGTGCCCGCCGTTCTTGCTTTCAAACCCATCGGGCTCGAGGGATTCGACGGCCTTCTCACCGACTTCATGCTGCGCAAGAATCTTCTCGTCGAAGACGTGAAGCTGCTGCCCATCGGCAGAGGCTTCCTGCTATGCGAGTTTGGCGCCGACTCGCCGGAGGATGTCGACCGGATGGCGAATGCTCTCTTCGAAGGCTCGAAGCGCTTCGACCAGGTCCCGTCTTATACCTTCTACTCGGCGGACGAGGCCGAGCGCGTCTGGAAGGTCCGCGAGTCCGCCCTGGGCGCCTGCGTCTTCGTCCCCGGCGAGCGGAACGGATGCGAGGGCTGGGAGGATTCAGCCGTTCGCCCGGAACTTCTCGGCGGCTATCTCCGCGATTTGTTCACGCTCCTTCAGCGTTACGGCTATCGCGCGCCGATGTACGGACACTTCGGCCAGGGCTGCGTGCATCTGCGCATTACCTTCGACTTCAAAACCGCCGAAGGCATCGCCAAGTTCCGCAGCTTCATCGACGAGGCTGCCGACATCGTCCTCAAATACGGCGGCTCCTTCTCCGGCGAACACGGCGACGGACAGGCGCGCGCCGCGCTGCTGCCAAAGATGTTTGGCCCGGAGTTGATGCAGGCGTTCGCCGAGTTCAAGGCGCTTTGGGATCCGTTGAACCGCATGAATCCCGGCAAGCTCATCGACCCGGTCGCGGTCTACCAGCCGACCGACAACCTCCGCATCGGCGCCGGATATCAGCCGGCCGAAGTGAAGACCTGGTTCCAATATCCCGCCGACCAGGGCTCGTTCGCCGAGGCCACCGAACGCTGCGTTGGCGTCGGGGCCTGCCGCAAGCAGGACCACGGCACCATGTGTCCCAGCTACATGGCCACCCGCGAAGAGAAGCACTCGACCCGCGGACGCGCGCACCTGCTGTGGGAGATGATGCAGGGCAACGTGATCCGGAACGGCTGGCGAAATCGCGAAGTGAAAGACGCGCTGGAACTCTGCCTCTCCTGCAAAGCCTGCAAGTCCGAGTGCCCGGTAAGCGTCGACATGGCAACCTGGAAGGCGGAATTCCTCGCCCATTACTATGCAGGGCGCATCCATCCGCTGCATCACTACGCCTTCGGCTTCATGGATCGCTGGGCGCGCGTGGCCTCGGTTGCCCCTTCGCTCGCCAACCTGCCGGGACGAACGCCCGGGATCAGGAGCCTGATCAAGTCCGTGCTCGGCGTCGCACCGCAACGCAACCTTCCCCGGTTTGCAGACGCGAACTTCCGCGATCAGTTCAACCGGGCGAATCGCAGCGTCTCCGGCGGCCAGCCGGTGCTGCTCTGGCCCGACACCTGGAACAATTACTTCCATCCGCAGGCGCTTGTCTCGGCTGCGAAACTCCTCACCGCCGCCGGAACCAGCGTCCAGATTCCGCAGCGGCACGTGTGCTGCGGGCGGCCGCTTTACGACTTCGGATTTCTCGACCAGGCTCGCGGCTATCTGCTCAACATTCTGGACCAGTTTGAACCGCAGATCGCCGCCGGAATCCCTGTCGTCATGCTCGAACCCAGCTG
This sequence comes from Granulicella sp., assembly GCA_003162875.1. Lineage (GTDB taxonomy): Bacteria > Acidobacteriota > Terriglobia > Terriglobales > Acidobacteriaceae > Edaphobacter. Next base: position 13,354 of record PLUT01000215.1, on the reverse strand, counting down.
CGCCAGCGTCTTCCGCGACGAACTGGTCAACTTCTTTCCCAACGACGAGCGCGCCATCCGCCTGAGCCGGCAGACCGTCATGCTGAGCGAAATACTCGCGCAACGCGCCGCCAACTGGCAGGCTCCGCAACTGCCCGGGCGCCGGATTATCGTCCACGGCCATTGCCACCAGAAATCCATCATGACCATGAAGGACGATATGAAGCTTCTGCGTTCCACCGGCGCCGAGGTGGAGTTGCTTGACTCCGGCTGCTGCGGTATGGCTGGGCCCTTCGGATTCGAACGCGATAAGTTCGAGGTATCGCAAGCGCTGGCCGAACGCGTGCTTCTGCCTGCGGTGCGCGCTGCCGGCGAACGCGACCTGCTGGTCAGCAACGGCTTCAGTTGCCGCGAGCAGATCGCGCAGAATACGCCGCGCACCGCCGTGCACTTGGCCGAGGTTCTCGCGGGAGACTGCTGACGCCTATACGACAGAGGAACGCCGAGTCTAAGCCGAGTAGCTGCGCACCCATTCCACGATCGAGCGCAGCGCAACACCGCTCGGCCCGTACGCGAGCCACGGCTTCTTCTCCTCGTTCCACGCGCAGTTGGCGATATCCAGATGCACCCACGGAGTGTCGCCCGCGAACTCCTTCAGGAACATCGCGCCGGAGATTGAGCCGCCGTAGCGGTTCTTGCCGGTGTTCATGATGTCGGCAATCTCGCTCTTGATGTGGTCGCGATAGTCGTCCGTGCAGGGCAGGCGCCAGCCCTTCTCGCCGGACGTTTTCAACCCGTCCCGGAACTTCTGGCAAGTCGCCTCGTCGTTGGAGAAGACGCCGAAGTTGAGTGCGCCCAGCGCAATCGAGACCGCGCCCGTCAGCGTCGCAGCGTCGATCAGGTGCGTGCAGCCCAGCGTCTTCGCGTAGTGCAGTCCATCGGCGAGCACCAGCCTGCCCTCCGCGTCGGTGTTGACGATCTCGATGGTCTTGCCCGACATCGCTGTGACAATGTCGCCCGGCTTATACGCGATGCCATCCGGCATGTTCTCTGCCGAGCACACTACCGCGATGACCTTCACCGCCGGTTGCAGCCGCGCGATCGCGTGCATCGCACCGAGCATGGCCGCCGCACCGGCCATATCGTACTTCATCTTCTCCATTCCATCCGCGGACTTGATGGAGATGCCGCCGGTATCGAATGTGATCCCTTTGCCGACCAGGCCGAGCACGGGCGAGCCCTGCGCCAGTGCGATGGCGGGCGTGTAGGTCATGACGATTAGAGCCGGCGGCTGGGCTGAGCCTTTCGCGACTGCCCAGAACGCATTCATCTTCAGCTCCTGAATCTTTTCCGACGAGTGGACTTCGCACTTCAGTCCAGCCTCGTTGCACATCGCCTTGGCGCGTGCGCCAAGTTCCGTGGGAGTCAGCACGTTGCCCGGCTCATTCACCAGCGCGCGCGCGAAGTTCTGTGCGGCGGCGACGATCTGGCCCTCCTCGAACCCGCGCTGCATCCCGGCGTTCGTCTCACCCGCGATCAGCGTCAGCGAATCCACCGCGCAGTCCTTGCGGTCGCTGCGATAGGTGTCCCAGTCCACCTCCGCGATTGCCGCGCCTTCAACCATGGCGCGAGCGGTCAAGACCGCGGAGAGCGCTTCGCCCGGCGCCTGAGCATCGGGAAACGCAATCGCCATCCCGCGCACGGAGCGCGGCTTGGCGGCGCGCACCGCGGTTCCAGCACCCTTGCGAATCCGGTCGAGCGAGAAGTCCCCGGCTTTGCCCAGGCCGACAAGCAACAGCCGCTCCGCCTTCACTCCCGCGGGCGCGTGCAGCAGAGCGACCTCGCCCAGGCCGGCCTTGAACTCGCCGGACGCGAGCAACGTCGCTACCGCCCGCTGCAAATCCGCCGAGCTAGTCAGCGCGGCCGGGCGCGGCTCCGCATTCTTGTCCGCCGCCAGGTCGACCGCAAACATCGCAAGCATCGGCGTCGCAAACGCCGCCGCATTTCCAAAGACGAGCTTCGTGTCCATCCTCTGGTACATCCTTTCGTTACATAACCGGCGGCGATTCGATGCCGAGGTAGCCGAGGGCGCGAACCATCTCCCTCCGCGCCACCGCTGCCGTCGCCAGTAAGAGCGCGCGGCGGTTCGCATCCTGCTCGTTGAGCACGTGGTGGCGGTGGTAGAAGTTGTTAAATTGCTGGGCGAGTTGAAAGGCGTAGCGCGCAAGATACGCCGGCTCCGCGGTGGCGATGGCCTGCTCAATCAGCAGGCTCAGGCGCGCGGCCAGCAGCCACGTCTCCCACAGGATGGTCCCGTCTTCGGTCGCGAGCGAGGACAAATCGAGCCCGGCCACGGCGGCGAGCGCAGCCTCTTCAGTAACGCCGGCTTTGCGGAAGATGTTCGCGGCGCGGACGATCGCGTACTGGACGTAAGGTCCGGTCTCGCCTTCGAAGCTGAGCGCGTCTTTGAAGTCGAAAGCGATGACGGTGTTGCGGGTGTAGCGCAGCATGAAGTAGCGCAGCGCGCCAACGGCGATCTGGATCGCAATCGCGGCCCGTTCCGGCGCGGTGAGCTCGGGATGGCGCGTGTCCACCTCGGCCTGCGCGGCGGAGGTGAGCCTGTCCAGCAGGTCGTCAGCCTTGACGCCGTAGCCCCTGCGGCCGCTGACTTCAACGAAGGGCCGCGCGCGGTCTTCATCGGAGAGTTCATAGCCGAGTTCGGCGGCGCAGCGCGGCGTCATGGCGACCATCTCGTAGCTGAAATGCGTGTAGTTGTCGGCGGCCTCCGTGAAGCCCATGCCGCGCAGGGCGGCGATGACGTTGTTCTGCGGATCGTTCTGGCGCGAGTCGATCACATTGTAGATATGGTCGGCGCGGCCAAAGGTCGGCGCGGCTGGATCGCTCGCTGCGGCGGTCGAAATCCAGCACGTGTGGGTCGGATATTCGTGGAACCTTGCGTAGCCGAAGTCCTTGCCGGGGAGCAGGCCGAACTTCCACAGGTGATAGGCAATGTCCTTGCCGACGTAGGTGACGGTGCCGTTGGAGCGCACGATGACCTTGGCGTCTTCATCGGGCAATCCAGTTCCCTGCTCGGTTTCCAGCGCTTCGTTTCCAGCGCGGCGCATGACGTAGCAGCCCTTGTTCTTACCCTCGGTCTCGAGGTAGAGGACGCCGCGGTCGAGCATCAGAGTGCGGGCCGTGTCCCAGAAGTGCAAGCTGAGAATCTCGCTCTCGCGGGGCAGAAAATCGTACTCGATGCTGAGCCGCTGCATCGTTTCCAGGTGCCGGTGCAGCACGGCGGTGGAGATGAGGTCGGCAATCTGCGCGGTTTCGTTGCCGCCGTGTTCGAGCGCGTGCAGCGTGTCGAGGCGAATCTGCTTGCGGCGAGCAAGTTCCGCCGGCGTGGGCGGCGCAGGATCATCCGCGCCGGTGCCTGCATACCATTGCGAGACGCGGGCGTACAGGTCCCAGCAGTAAAAGTCGATGCGCAGGTGTTTCGACGCGAGTTCGTCGAGCAGTTCACGCGTGGTAGCGAGATTGCGGCCCTCGAGGTGGACGAGGCCGACGACGACGTCGGCGACCTGGACGCCGGTGTTGTCGATGTAGTTCTGCACGCCGACCTGGTAGCCGGTTTTGTAGTCGTCCGGGCGAAGCAGGCGCTGGAAGGTGTCGCCGAGAATCGCGTTGCGCAGGTGGCCGATGTGCGCGGCCTTGTTCGGGTTGATGCTGGTGTGTTCGACCAGGCGGAAGCCAGGGCCGCCGATGTCGGCATGGCGGTCGGCGGCGAGGGCGCGAACGGCGGCGGCACGATCCAGGCGGATGTTCAGGTAGCCGGCGCCGGCGACTTCGACCGAGGCGACGCCAGGCAACTGGGATAGATCGGCGTTCAGCTCGGCGGCCAGTTCCGTGGCGATAGCACGAGGCGCCTTGCGCAGGCGCTTGGCGAGTTCGAACGCAACCGGCAGAGCCAGTTCGCCCAGCGCTATCGAGGGCGGCTGTTCCACGGCAAACTGGGCCAGGGAAATGTCGTATTTCGCGAGCAGGATGGCCTGGATGCGGGCCTGGAGCGAAAGCTGAATGGTGCGAACCATGCGTCCCTTGAGTTTACAGGACGCCGCTGCATGCCCACTCCCTGTCTGCGGATCTGGCTAGCGCTTGAAGGAGAATTTCTTGTGAGCGAAGTAGCTGTAGCAGGCGATGACGCCAGAGTTGGCAATGAGGGCCAAAAGAGAGACGAGGCGCGGAGTGAAGTGGAGAGAGAGGAAGAGGCTCGTCGCGACGGGGATGACGATGGCGGGAAATGGGAGGCTCACGCCGTAGACGGCGAAGACCTTCAGCCACTCCTTGAAGTAGTTGCCGTGGGTGCGGAAGACGAACCATTTGTAGGCGAGGAAGGCGACGGTGATGGCGATGGGAAGCGCGGCGTAGTTGGCTATAGTGGTGACGGCGGCGCGGGGAAGTTTGGGAAAGAAGTACCCGACAGGGAAGATGAAGACGTAGGCGAGGGCGATGGAGAAGACGGTGTTGAAGACTCCGACCGCGAGGAAACGAACCACCTCGCCCGCGGGCAGGGCGCGGCGAAGAGCGGCGAATGGGCCGTGCGCTTTGGGGTCCGGCGGCGCGCCGTCGGCGATGAGGATGTCCTGGTCGGTTGGATCCACGGTTTTTTCGATTCTATCTGGTGGGTGGAGGAAGCCGGGCAAAGTTCTTTTGGTTGGATGCGGAATAAACAACAAGGGGATGCGGCTTACCGCGTTGCTGGCGAGAAGCCACCGCCGGCTTCTTCAGCCGTCGTCGAAGCCCGACGCCAATCCGGAGGACAAGGAGAAAGCGGCGCGTCAGGCGGTGGCAAGCACCTTCCGGGTAACGGCGGCGAAGCTCTGATCGAGGATGCGCAGGGCCTCGTCCACGTCGGATTTGGCGATGTTCATGGCGGGCGACATACGAACGACGTTGTTGTGCATGCCGCCTTTGCCGATGAGCAGGCCGCGTTCGCGCGCGGCTTCCAGCATTTCGTTGGCAAGGGCGGGCGCGGGCTCCTTGGTCTTCGGGTCGAGCACGAGTTCGAGCCCCTGCATCATGCCCATGCCGCGCACATCTCCGATGACCGGATATTTCTTCTTGAGGTCGAGCAGGCCGTCGTGGAGATAGGTGCCGACGACGTCGCAGTTGCGGATGAGGTCGTCTTCCTCGATGAGGTCGATGACGGCGGAGGCGGTGACGCAGGCGATGGGATTGCCGCCGAAGGTGGCGATGGTGGGACCCTGATACGCGTTGGCGATCTCCGGCGTGGCAACGGTGAGGCCGATGGGAAATCCGTTGCCGAGCGACTTGGCGGCGGTGAGGATGTCGGGCTCGACCTCCCAGTGCTCGATGCCGAACCAGCCTTTGCCGGTGCGGCCCCAGCCGGTCTGGACCTCGTCGGAGATGAAGTCGCCGCCGTACTGTTTGACGATGGAGAAGGCAATCTTGAAGTACTCTTTGGGCGGCACGATGAAGCCGCCGACTCCCTGGATGGGCTCGGCGATCATGCCGGCGATGGCGCCCGAGGTGGAGGACTGGATGACGGCTTCGATGTCCTGAGCGCAGGCGACCTCGCAGGACGGATAGGTCTTGCCCAGCGAGCAGCGGTAGCAATAGGGATTCAAGGCGTGCACGATGCCGATCTGGTAGGAGGCCTTGCGCCAGGCGGCGATGCCGGTGAGCGAGCGCGCGACCGAGGTACGGCCGCTGTAGGAGTGGCGCAGAGCAATGATTTCCAGGTTGCCGGTGTGCATGCGGGCGGAGTCGATGGCGGTTTCGTTGGCCTCGGAGCCGGAACTGGTGAAGAAGGATTTTTCCAGGCGGCCGGGCGTGATGTGCGCGATTTTTTCCGCAAGCGCCACCATGGTTTCGTGCGGGTAGAGTGTGGAGGTGTGGCCGAGCTTGTCAATCTGGGCCTTCTGCGGGCCGGTGATGCGCGGATTGGCGTGGCCGACGCCGACGGTGACGATGCCGCCGAAGAAATCGAGATAGCGCTTCCCTTCCACGTCCCACACGTGCTGCATCTCGCCGCGCTCCAGGGGGAGCGGGTCCTTGTAGTAGTTGGCGACGGCGGGATAGACGTATTGCTGCTTGCGGGCGACGATTTCCTTGCGATCCATGGCGAAGCTTCCCCCTTGCGGCCGAAGTGCGGCCGCGTAAGAACTAACTATACCTTGCTGCGTTTAGCATAGGAACGATACGTAAAGACCCGGCCGACGCGGCCGCGGCAGATGGAGCGGCGGGCGTTGGCGACCTATGTAGCAGCGATTGATTCGCGGCAGGAAACCAGGCAGGCAGAACACCCCGCGCGGGGCAGCGATCGCGGCTTGGGCGCGCTGCTGGCCTGCGGACTGACCCTGTTTGCGCTGGCGGCGGACGGCTACCATCCCTATGCCGAGGACGGCGGCCTGTATGCGGCCGGCGTGAAGTGGCTGCTCCATCCGGCGCTCTATCCGCACGGCAGGGAGTTCGTGCTGGAGCCGATGCGGTTGTCGCTGTTTGCGCCGGTGGTGGCGGGGATCGTCCGCCTGAGTGGTCTGGGGCTCCCTGTGGTGCTGCTTGTGCTCCACCTGGCCTGTGTGTGGGCGACGCTGTTTGCCACATGGATGCTGGCCGGGCGCTGCTGGCGAGGCCGCAGCGCGCGGGTCGGCGCGGTGGTGCTGCTGGCGTGCTGGCTGACATTGCCGGTGGCGGGAACGGCGTTGCTGCTGATGGACCCGTATGTGACGGCACGAAGTTTTTCCACGCCATGCATGGTGCTCGCGCTGGTGGGAATGCTCGACTTTACGGAGCGGAATGGGGCGAGTGCGGAGGCGGCGGGGCGGTGGCGCGGCCTGCTGTTGTGGGCAGGCAGCATGGTGGTCGCGGCGGCGATGCATCCGCTGATGGCGGCGTATGCGCTGGGAACAACGCTGATGCTGGGGTGCGTGCGGTCGTCGCGGTGCAGTGTCAGGCTGTGGGGAACCGCGGCGCTGGCGGCGGGCGCGTTGGCGCTGGCGGGCTGCCTGCAGGCGATGGCCAGACCGGAGAGTGCGGAGTATGCTCGCGTTGCGGCGACGCGAACCTACTGGTTCCTGGCAAACTGGCATTGGTATGAGCTGGCGGGACTCGCGGCTCCGCTGGCGATCCTGGGGATCTTTGCGTGGGGGTATGGGTCACAAGCCCACATCTCAAAAGCGAGATGTGGGGCACCCGCACCCGAACTGGCGAGAACATTAGGTTGCCGGCGGGCGCTGGCGCGGACGGCGGTGGCGGCGGCCGCAACGGCTGTGCTGATTGCGGTGCTGTTTGCGCGGGAGGGAACGGCGACTCGCCTGGTGGCGCGGATGCAGCCGCTGCGCGCATTTCAGATTGTGTATCTGGTGATGGTGCTGGCGCTGGGCGCGAAGCTGGGCGAACGAGTGCTGCGGCGAAGCGCCTGGCGATGGGGCGCGGCAATGCTGCTGCTGGGCGGCGCGATGCTGGGAGCCGAGCGCGGCGCATTCCCCAACTCGAACCACCTGGAGCTTCCGGGAGTGGCAGCGCGAAACCAGTGGGTGCAGGCGTTTGTGTGGGTCCGCGGAAACACGCCTCAGGGCGCGCTGTTCGCGCTGGACGCCGACTACATCAACGCCGCCGGCGAAGATGCGCAGTGCTTTCGGGCGATCGCGGAGCGCAGCGCGTTGCCCGACTACTCGAAGGATGGAGGCGAGGCGGCTATTGCGCCAGAGTTGGCCGGCGCGTGGGCAACGGGGCAGGCCGCGCAGCAGGGGCTGAGCCGGAGCAGCAGGAATGCGGCCGAGGCCGACGCGGCGCGCATCGCTGCGCTGAGGCCGCTGGGGGTGTCGTGGGTGGCGATGGCAGCGGACGCGGCTACGAACTTCGACTGCCCGTATCGCAATGCGGCAGTGAGAGTGTGCCGACTGCGCTGAAATGACGTGGAGACATATCCGCCGGGCGACGGGGTAAACTGGGTGCATCCGAGAACCATGTATTTGCCATATGCGAAGGTGGTCCGCCTCCAATGCTTGAACTTGAATTCGCAGAACTAACCGACTCCGGCCTGACCCGCCAGCACAACGAGGACTTCCTGGGCCATGTGGCCCCCGCATCGCCCGCGCAGGTGGAGTCGCAGGGCTGGCTGTTCGCGCTGGCGGATGGAGTGGGCGGCCAGGAGCGGGGAGAGGTGGCGTCGCGCCTGGCGGTGGAGGCGGTGCTGGCGGGCTTTCGCAAAATTCCCAAGGGCATCATGCACGTGTCGCTGCTGCCCAAGCTGGTGCAGGAGGCGAACCAGGCCGTATTCGACCAGGGAAACACCAACAACAGGCGCGTCGATCCCGGATACTCCGATCCCGGCGGCGCCATTCTCCCCGGCGGGGCGCACATGGCGAGCACGCTGGTGCTGTGCGCGCTGCGCTTCGACTCGGCCGTGGTGTCGCATGTTGGCGACTCGCGCTGCTACCTGCTGCGCCAGCGCAAACTGACCGCGTTGACGCACGACCACACCATGGTCGACGAACAGGTCCGGATGGGCATTATCTCCAAAGAAGACGCCGCGGAGCACGTGAACCGGCACGTGCTGACGCGCAGCCTGGGCATGGAGATGTTTGTGGCGGCCGACACGATCACCGCGAATCTGCTGGCCGGCGATGTGCTGATGCTGTGCTCGGACGGGCTGCATGGCTATGTGCCCGATGCGGCCATCGAGTGGATGCTGGACTCGACCGCGGACCTGAATGACGCGGCGGCGAAGCTGGTGGAGGCCGCGAACGCGGCGGGCGGACACGACAACGTCAGCGTGCAGCTGATCCGGGTGCGCGCGGTCGAGCGCATGGGGTTGTATCGCGGACGGCCGTACCGGNNTAGGCTCCCGCGCCGAGTTCGCGAATGTCCATGCCCTGCCAGTCTCCGTCGCCATCCACGCGATAGGGCACGATGCGGTTCAGCAGCAGGTTGGCGCCATAGATGAGCGGGAGCATGAAGCCGAGCAGCGCGGCGACGCCGATCAACTGGGCTAGCATGTGGCCGGCGCGATTGCCGTCGGAGAAATGGCCGAAGAGTCCGACGGCGAGCAATCCCCACAGGCCGGCGCCGGCGTGGACTGAAACCGCCCCGCCGGGATCGTCCGCCCGCAGTCGCAGTTCGGCAATTTCAATCATGTAGGTGATCAGCAGTCCGGCGACCAGGCCGATGTCGATAGCCGCCACCGGCGAAACGAAGGCGCACGCCGCACTGCCCGCCACCAGGCCGGCGATCCAGCCGTTGGCCGCGATCGAGGCATCGGGCTTGCGGTAGCGCGCGCGCGTAACGACGATCGCCGCGAGGCATCCGGCCGATGCGGAGAGCATGGCGTTGATCACAATCCAGACGACCTGCTGCGGGCCGGCGCCGTAGAAGAGGATGGAGGCCGCGGAGTCAAGTCCGATCCATCCGACCAGCGCCAGCAAGCAGCCAAAGAGCACCTGCACAATGTTGTGCCCGGGGATGGCGAGCGGCATTCCGTCCTCAGCGAACTTGCCCCGCCGCGGGCCGATGATCCAGACGACGGAGACTGCCATCAGGCCACCCACTACCTGGATAACGGCTGCGCCGCCGGGATCGACGAATCCGGGTATGCCGAAGTTTGCGCTCAACTGCGCCAACCATCCCGCACCCCATACCCAGTGTGCAAACAAGGGGAAGATGAAGCCGGCGAGCACCGCGCTGGCGAGACAGATCGGCGCCAGCCGCCAACGGTCGGAACCCCCGCTGAGCGGAACGGTTGCCGCCAGACCCGCGGCCAGCATCTCGAGACACAGGGTCAGCGATTTGGTGAGCCCGGCAGGATCGGAGGGATCGATGCTGAGGCCGTTGGGGAAGAACGGTGCAGCGCCGAGCCAGTCCCAGTGCACGCCACCGGCAGTAAAGGAATGCGCGGCGCCGCCGGCAAATCCCGCCCACGAGAATCCGAACAGAACGAAGACGATGGCGGAAATGCCGAGCGCGCAGAGCGTCGCCAGCATGGCGTGGGCCGCCGAGCGCGAGCGGCCCAGCCCTTGATGGATCAGCGCCAGTCCGGCGGCCGCCAGCGGCATGAGCATAATGGAGAACAGGCAGAGCACTGGGGTCATCGTCCCTGCTCCTTGGCGATTGCCGTGTTGGCGCGGGTAAGCAGGGCGACGCCGAGCACTTCCACGCCCAATCCTGCCCCCACGAAGGCAAACCGCTGCCCCAGCGAGGCCAGCAGCACCAGGGCCACGACGGACAGGACAAATCCAGATAGCAGCAGCAGGCAGCCGACCAGCCTCAATGGGTCTCCTTTATTTGAATGTGATTATTAGATAGAAGCATACCCGACTGCTTCCCTTGGCGGAAATGATTTTGCAGCCGATTCAGTAGCGGTCGTTCCGCCAAATGCCGACGGCCAGGGTAGATGCCCCGGCCGTCCGCGAACCCGTGATGAAGCCGCAGGCAGCTAGTAGCGGTAGTGCTCGGATTTGTATGGACCCTCGACCGGGACGCCGAGGTACTCGGCCTGCCGCTTGGAGAGCGTGGTCAGCTTGACGCCGATCTTTTCCAGGTGCAGACGCGCCACCTCCTCGTCCAGGTGCTTGGGCAGGATGTAGATTCCCACCTTGTACTTGTCCTTGTTCTTCCACAGGTCGAGTTGCGCCAGGGTCTGGTTCGCGAAGCTGTTCGACATGACAAAGCTGGGGTGGCCGGTGGCGCAGCCCAGGTTGACCAGGCGGCCCTCGGCGAGGATGAAGATGCTGTTGCCGCCCGCGAATGTGTACTTGTCCACCTGCGGCTTGATGTTCAGCTTCTTCACGCCCTTCAGCGCATTCAACGGCTCCATCTGGATCTCGTTGTCGAAGTGGCCGATGTTGCAGACAATCGCCTGGTCCTTCATCAGCTTCATGTGCTCGACGGTGATGATGTCGACGTTGCCGGTGCAGGTGACGTAAATGTCGCCGCGGCCAAGCGTGTCTTCAACGGGCGCGACTTCGAAGCCTTCCATGGCGGCCTGGAGCGCGTTGATGGGATCGACCTCAGTGACGATCACGCGCGCGCCCATGCCGCGCAGCGATGCCGCCGAGCCCTTGCCCACGTCGCCGTATCCGCAGATGCAGGCGACCTTGCCCGCGACCATCACGTCGGTCCCGCGCTTGATGCCGTCCACCAGCGACTCGCGGCAGCCGTAGAGGTTGTCGAACTTGGATTTGGTCACGGAGTCGTTGACATTGATGGCCGGCACCAGGAGCTTGCCCTGCTCGAACATCTGGTAGAGCCGGTGCACGCCGGTGGTGGTCTCCTCGCTGACGCCGCGCCATTCCTTCGCCACCGACTGCCAGCGCGTAGGCGTCTCCTTATGAATCATCCTGAGCAGGTCCTTGATCACGCTCTCTTCGTGCGATCCGGAAGGCGAATCAACCCACTTATCGCCCTTCTCCAGTTCCACTCCCTTGTGGATCAGCAGCGTAACGTCGCCGCCGTCGTCGACTACCAGCTGCGGTCCCTTGCCGCCGGGGAAGCTGAGCGCCTGGTTCGTACACCACCAGTACTCCTCCAGCGACTCGCCCTTCCAGGCGAAGACAGGCACGCCGGAGGCAGCAATCGCCGCCGCAGCGTGGTCCTGGGTGGAGAAGATGTTGCAACTCGCCCAGCGCACATCCGCGCCCAGGACAACCAGGGTCTCGATCAGCACCGCGGTCTGGATGGTCATGTGCAGCGACCCGGTGATGCGCACGCCTGCCAGCGGCTTGTCCGCGGCGTACTTGTGGCGGATGGACATCAGCCCCGGCATCTCGTGCTCGGCGATGTCGATCTCCTTGCGGCCGAAGCCGGCCAAACCAATGTCCGCGACCTTGTACTCCGTCGCACTGCCCAAAACTGCCTTATCGATCGTTGCCGTTGCCATTCAAAAACACCTCGTGGAATTAGTTTGAGTGGATGGTCCGCAGAGGCCACTACGCCTTTATCAGGATACCATCGCAACCCCTTCACCCGAGGCTTTCTACGCGAACGGCAAACCATCGCAGTGAGCGGCGCTAACCCGTTCCTGAACGGTGACAGCGCACCCACCTGCGCTAGAGGCTGTCAAGCAACCCTCTGACCTCGGCCACTCTCTTATCAACGTCAAGCGCGCTTCGACGGGAGAGTTCGTGTAGCGTCGCGAGAGCGCTGAATAATTCCTGCTCGCCCGACACTGAATAGCCATATCGTGGGTTGGCCTCGACCTCCGCCCTTAGTAAATCCACGAGTCCCATCAGGTTGGGGTGGCCTGCCTGCTGCATGGAAATTCCAATCCCACCGCCCTCTAATGAGTAAACTGTGAACCGAAATCCATTCCCAATCGTGACGGAGAATTCGTCTGGACTGGCGATCGCTGTATTCCAAGCGATTTTCTTTTCAATGGTCTTCTCTGTTAGTTGCCTAACCAATTCGAGGGCTTCGATCACGCTTTGTTGAGAGTTATTCATTGTCTTCCGTCTCCGCAGTGAGTTGGACCTTGCCGGCTTCTTCGCTGAGGACGCTCAGAAGCTTATGGCACCTATCCGAAAGTTTTGTGAATGTAGCTACATCGGTCGGAATCTCTTCGACAGAAAGGCTTCTGCTTATCGCTTCCAGTTGCCCCCGCAGCAATGTGAGGCTTTCTAAACTTTCGCTATTTAGAACGCCGCTCCATCTGCCAAACGCCGTCTGGAAAGACTGAAGAAGATCACTTGCTCTCGCCGTTGCTAGATCCGATTGACGGTTCTGAACGTGGCCCAAAAGGTCCCTTGCACGCTGTGACATTTCGGCAAAGTCGGTGGCCGCGCTCTTCCTCCAAACCTGCTCGGAAGCTCTTTCAGCCGCGGCCTTGGCACCTTTCGCCGCTACAAGAGCTCTTATAGTGAAAAATAAGCCGACCACGCCCACCGCTAGACCAAGGACGCCGCAGTTGTCAATGAACTTGCTCCACATATGTTCGGTCGCTTGACAAGAAGGTCGATAAGGACGGTAGCCATAATAGCAGCTAGGAAGAATTCCTCCTCAACGGCGTTGACGATACGTCCGAATCACGGTCCTTACGGGAACGACTAAGCTGGTGGGATGCATTTGTACTGCGACGTTGCGTTGCCCGTGCCGCTGGACCGCACCTTCACCTATGCGGTGAACGGCAGCGTGCCGGAGGTTGGCGCACGCGTGCTGGTGCCCTTCAGTGGGCAGCGTTTGCTGGGCGTCGTGGTGCGCGTGCACGACGATGCGCCGCCCAGGGATGTTGCGATAAAGCCGGTGCAGCAGGTGCTCGACGATGCGGCGCTGCTGCCGGAAGAGTTGATGCGGCTGGCCCAGTGGATTGCGCAGTATTACGTTGCGCCGCTGGGCGAAGTGCTGCGCGGCATGATGCCGC
>PLUT01000188.1 GCA_003162875.1 Granulicella sp. | reverse complement strand
TTGGTAAAGTACAAAATTCCATTCGCGTCCACCGCCACTCCCTCTGGTCCGCCGGCCGTAATCGCAGTGCTCTGGGTATATACGGAGGATGCGAGTGTCTCCTTCAGGATGCCTACCATCGGATCAGCGATATAGACATTTCCATTCGCGTCGACAGCCACTCCTATCGGATCCCTCAGTCCATTCTGAGCATTGGCTATTACGGTTTGCGCGTACTGACCATTGGAGAGCGTCTCCTTGAGAACCTGTCTCCCTCCCGTGTCCGCAATGTAGAGATTGCCTTTCCCATCCACAGCGATCCCTTCGGGCCCCTGCAGATTAAAGGGTGCGGCACTGGAAAGAACGATTGATTGCGGAGCTGGAGAGAACCCGATCTGAGGTGCAGCACCTGTGCCCTGGAGCATTACCGTTATTGGCGATGAGTTAGAATTTGTCAGCTTGAGCTGATCCTGATACAAGCCAAGTCCGGGCGGTGTGAAAGTGACAGGAACATAACAGAAGGGCTCCAAGGCTGGAGGGAGGTCGACTACCGTGCATGAATCCTGTATACCGTAATAGCTAAAAGGGCCGTCGACCGTTGCTGAAAAGGCAACTTCACCTAATTGCGCAAACGCGAGGTAGGTTGTCGATGCGTTGCCTACATCCACGGTTCCAAGATTGGGAGATCCAGCGACCTCCTTATAAATGGTCCCGAATGCGTCGAAGTAGAAGTTGCCATCAGGGCCAGCGAAAAACGCGTCAGAGCTGTAATTGGATCCCCCATAATACGGACAGCCGGAAGGAGGGCATGGAAGCGTTATCTGTTTCGCCGTCTCTGTCACAAATTCCGTAATTGCGAGCCCACTGCCTTGCTCCACATATACATCCCCTGAAGCATCCACCGCGATCTGAGGGACGAGAATCTTCAACCCGCTTGTAAACTCCCCTCCCACATAACCACCGCCTGAGGATGTGAATTTCTCGACAGTTCCACTCGTGCCGTTGAGTTCAAGCGCATAAACATTTTGATTGACGTCTACTCCAATGGATACGACCCCCGACAGACCTGTAGCCACGTAACTCTGTACCCATCCGGATGGAGTCAGTGTCAGCTTGAGCAGCTCATTTTGTGTGGCATCGAAGACGTAAACGTGGCTTGTATTGTCCACCACCATCAAGCTGATGGCGTCCGTGAAGTTGTAAATGATTCTCTCTGCATAGGGAGTGGCCTGGTAAGTTGGGCCGGTGATCTGGTTCACCTCCTCGTACAGCGTTCCTCCTGAAAGCCGAAAGACATCACCGCTGCCGTCCACTGCAAGCAGATCGCTTGCGGTCCCCGAGCTAACCGTGCTCTGCAGGTATGTCCCCCCGAACGATGTCTCTTTCAGAACGGATAAGCCGTCGGATGAAATCACATAAATATTTCCGGATGGATCGACAGTGTATCCACCGGGTGATTTTGCGACCGGCGTGAGAGCGGCAGAGTAGGTTAAGAGGGGGTTGGTCTGGCTATGGCATTGAGGACAAACGATCGCGAACAAGCAGACTGCGATCCCGCAACAACCAATCCTTGATCTCTGACGTACGCCGCTGAGCCGAAGCACAACTTTGCATATCCAGGAACAAACGGCCTCTCCCAGCATTGCGAGCAAGCCACAAAACGTGACTGCAACGCCTGTCTTCCGCCGATGAACGAGCAAGAACAGACGACGAAGTGCGTTGAAACGTAGAGGAGTAGGTGCGTGCATCGAGAGAACCCCCTATATAGGCGATCAAAGTTGAAACGGGACATGCTGTGCATGAATACGACCACACAGTTCTTCCGCTTGAAATTCCCAAGTCAAGAGCAGAGTGATGAATCTGGTCTATAACCCCAAACTTCTCCGGGAACCGCGCATATCGTTCTTATCTCAAACGGAATAGTTTCCAGAATGAGGCCGTCTGTGGTTCCTTGGCATCTCCCATATGGGAGATATTTGAACGCGCTTGCAATGAGGTTCTGTCGGGCTTGGACGCAAAACGAGGTCAGAAAAAAGCTGTGCCACGATATCTCCCATTTGGGAGATGCGCATCGGCTTGTCTACATGTTTCTCTTGGGAAGGTTCTATCGCTGACGGCAACGCTCGTCATCAAGTTCAACTAGCCCGCTGTCCATCGGAGGCATTTGTGATCAAGAGAATCGTGTTCGTTCTGTTCCTTTCCCTGCTGTTCCTCACGCCGCACGCAGCAAAGGCGCAACAGTACGCCTCAACCGCCAATCAGTGTTTACGCGAGTACTATGACTCCAACAACTATAACTGGCTAACATTTCAAAACAACTGTAATCAGGAGATCCACGTAACCCTTGTTTCAAGAAGGGGAGAGGCAGTCGGTGCTCTTGATTTGGCATCTGGAAGGCACGATGGGCCGGGTCTCACTGCCAATGAAGTGAGGGCTGCCGGTGGTATCGAAGCTTACGCCTGCCCTGCCGGATATGTCGCCGTGGACACGGACGACGAACTTATAACCTCGCAAGTGGTCAACAGCTTCCGTTGCAAAAGGAGTTAGAACATGGCGAGTCTACAAGCCGGGTAGTGACAACATCAACCGAATCAACTCCGTCTGGCGGTGGGTGCCGGTCTTGGCCAGCACTCGCTTCAGGTGGAAGCGAGTCGTTTCCAGTGTCGTTCGCATCTGATCTGCGGCTACGCGAACTTCCGTACCTTGCAGCAATAAGTCGGCCAGCCGAGACTCAGTAGGCGTTAAGTGATAGAGAGCGCATAGAACTTCGGCACGAGACGCAGGTTTGCGGGAGAGGTCTGAGAGGAAGACCAGCATGCGTGGGGAATCTTCAACAAGCAACCCAGTAGCGAAGAAAGGAAAGACGACTAATTGCAGCGCTCTCGCTCCTGATTTACGAGAGAGCAGCAATGTATTGCTGGGAACCTGAAGCGGATTTTTCCATATCTGATCCGAGGCGGTGAGCATCTTCTGTAGTCTGTGGTTTTCAGTCGGCTG
>PLUT01000136.1 GCA_003162875.1 Granulicella sp. | reverse complement strand
CTCACGAATGTCAAATGTTATGTAACTCTACATCTGAAAACTCACAACAATGCTCGCCGAACAGATCTGCGGAAAGTCGACGGTGTAGCGAAACATGTAGCGAGTACCTGCTTGGCTTGGCTTGTACAGAGTGGATTCAGAACCAGTAAGTTGTCATAGTTTCAACATGGTACAACCCAGGACAAATCGGTACAAGCTGCCTTGAAAGGTCTGCAAAACCTTTATGNNGGCGCGGTACCCAAGTGGTAAGGGAGAGGTCTGCAAAACCTTTATGCGTCGGTTCGATCCCGACCCGCGCCTCCATCATTTCAAACAAGTTAGCGGCTCCAGCGCGGAGCCGCTTTGCCGTTTGGTGGTAGAACTCAAACAGAGCGAATCGCGATGGAAAACACTTACGTCATTGTGCTCACGACTGTCGCCACCGACCAGCAGGCCAGCGAGCTTGCCCGCTCGATCGTCAGCGCCGGCCTGGCTGCCTGCGTCCAGATTCAATCCTTGCGCAGCGTCTACAAATGGAAAGGCGAGGTCCGCACGGAACCGGAGTGGCTGCTGCTGATCAAGACCACCAACGATCGCTACGCGAGCCTGGAGCAGCACATCAAGGCGCATCATTCCTACGAGACGCCGGAGATCGTCAAGCTGCCCATCACCGGCGGGTCGCGCGAGTACCTGGGCTGGATCGACGAGTGCCTGGGCTGACCGCCAACCTCAAGCGCTAAGAAATTACATTTCCGCTCCAGCCTGCCGAAGTGTAAGCTGTTTAGCGACTTACACGGAGACCGCAGAATGGCCCACGGAAGTCGCGTCAGCAGCATGGCAGCCCGCTTGCCCCGCCGGCAAATCCACGCGGAGGCCCGACTCTAGTGGACATTTACCAACACCTGCCTCCGGACTTGGTAAAGATCAGTCTGGTCCTGTTCCTGTCTTTCCTGGTCGGACTTGAGCGCGAGGAGCACAAGGCAACCGCCAACTCCTACTCCTTCGGCGGCGTCCGCACCTTCCCGCTCATCGGCCTGATCGGCTACTCTCTTGCCCTGCTCTCCGGGAATCAACTGCTGCCTCTGACCATCGGATTCATGGTGGTCGCCGCGTTCCTGCTGCTCTCTTACTGGCACAAGCTTTGCAAGACGGAAATGCCGGGAGTGACCTCGGAGATGTCCGGCCTCACCATCTTCCTGGTCGGTGCGCTGGTCTGCTACGGCCATCTCTGGATCGCCACCACGCTGGGCGTCGCCAGCCTGCTGCTGCTGGACCTCAAGCAGGCGCTGGAGAATCTTTCCGCACGCATTGCCCCCAGCGAGATTCTCACCTTCGCCAAGTTTCTGGTCCTCACCGGGGTGATCCTGCCCGTCCTGCCACGCCAGGAGTTCAGCCGCTTCCACATCAACCCCTTCAAGACCTGGCTGGTCGTGGTCGCGATCAGCGCCATCTCCTACGGCAGCTATGTGCTCCAGAAGCTGACCAAGGGGCGAGGCGGCATCGAACTGGCGGCATTGCTGGGCGGCGCGTATTCCTCCACCGTCACCACCGTGGTCATGGCGCGCCGTGCCGCCCGCGAGCACCGTCCTCAACTCTTCGCCGGGAGCATCCTGATCGCCTCCGGCGTCATGTACCTGCGGCTCATCATTCTGCTGGCTCTCTTCAACCGGCAACTGATGTCCCTGCTGTGGCAGCCTTTTCTCGCGTTTGCGGCGCTGGCCATCGGCGGCGGCTGGCTTTGGACGCGCCGGGCAAACTCCAATGCCCCGGCGGTCCAGCGCGAGTTCGAGCCGAAGAACCCGCTCGAACTGGGCACTGCATTTCTCTTTGCGGCTTTGTTTCTGGCTATGCTGATCCTTACCCAACTGGCCGTCACCTATCTGGGACGGGCCGGAGTGAATTCTCTGGCCGTACTCATGGGCGTCACAGACGTTGACCCGTTCATTATGGGAATGACGCAAGCGGCAGGCGCCCTCACCCCGTTGAGAATTGCGGCGAGCGCAGTGCTCATCGCCGCCGCCAGCAACAACCTCGTCAAAGGCATCTACGCCTTCAGCCTGGCCGACCGCAAGACCGGCGTGCAGAGCCTTGCGCTGCTGGCGGCTCTTGCCATCCTCGGTTTGGCGCCGCTATTTTGGCTGGGCTCCTAACCCAAGCCGGGCATTTTTCTCTGGTGTTAAAAGGGCTACACCGCCGCGCCCACCGCGGCTCGCCGCGCCCCCGAATCCAATCTACAGCGGGAGTTGCCCGCTGCGGCTCGCGTCCATCGCGGACTCCGCCTTGACTGGCCGGCTCCCCTGCCCTCGGCGCGGCTCCTTCACCGCAGTCGATCCTGCGAGTCGTCCGGGCCCCGGGTAATCTTCGCAGTTGTGTTGATGGAAGGCCGCGTGCAAATCCTCCCGCCTTTCGGCGCCCCCGGCAATCATCCGCTTGCGCGGACGAGCCCATTCGCAGGCATTACATCCCCAAACTTCGACTCCATTCCCTTTGCTTCTGACCAACGCTCTCTTGTCTGTCATAGTTCCAGTTTACTCGTCCATGTCACGCTCGTCCTTCTTTTGTCCCCTGTGCATCGTTCGTCCTTTTGCTTTCATACCTTTCAAGCTGGAGCGAATACCGCGCAATCGTTCATGACCGGCTCCAATCCTCTTCATCTCTTAACCACCATCGCCCACGCAGTTGTTATGCTTAAAGGTCATGCGTATCGGATCGTTCCTGCTGAAACTCACCCTCGTAGCGTGCCTGCTCACCATTCCGTTGTGCGCCCAGCAGGCGCAACCGCCTCGACCCCACAACGTCATCCTCTTTGTCGCGGACGGGCTGAGGCGCGGGTCAGTCAACGGCACCGATACGCCCGCCCTGCTGAAGCTGCGGAAAGAGGGCGTGGACTTCCAGAACAGCCACGCTGTCTTTCCCACCTTCACTACCGCGAATGCTTCCGTCATCGCCACCGGGCACGGGTTGGGGGACACCGGCGACTACGGCAACACCCTCTATCCCGGAGTCTGGCTGTCCCAGCCGGACCAGCCCGCAGCCGCCGGATACCTCACTCCTTTTCTTGAGAACGATGAGGTGCTGGCCGACATGAACGGCGCCTTCCATGGGAACTACCTGGGCGAAAAGACCTTGCTTGGGGTGGCGCGCGAGAAGGGCTTCAACGTGGCTTCAGTGGGTAAGATTGGCCCCACTGCAATCCAACTCAACCAGTCGCTCGGATGGGACCAACTCGGTTTCCTGAGCAGCCAGGGAGCGATCGTTGTGGACGATTCCACGGGACAGCCAGCCGGGTTTCCGCTGCTGCCGGAGACGCTCGACGCAATCGCCAAGGCGGGGTTGCCGACGGATGCGCCCACGCGCTCCAACGGCTTCTCCGAAAATTCAAGTTGGAATAACGGCTTCTTCGGCGACGCGATAACTTCCGGCACACTGGACGCAAACCGCGTGCAGGAACAGTGGTTCGCCGACGTGGCCACCAAGGTGCTGCTCCCCGGATTCGCCGCGGACAATAAACCATTCGTGCTGCTCTTCTGGTCCCGCGATCCGGACGGTACGCAGCACAACCAGGGCGACAGCCTGCAGCAGCTTGTCCCGGGAATCAACGGTGAGACCTCAAGGCGCGGATTGCAGAATGCCGATCGCTGTCTGAAGCAGCTGCTCGACTGGCTCGACGCGCACCCCGCGGTCAAGGCAACCACCGATGTCTTCGTCACTTCGGACCATGGCTTTGCCACCATCAGCCGGCGCGAGGTTGCTGCCGATGGCACCCAGACCTCGGAACCCTCCGCGGCACTCACCTACGAGAATCCCGGCAAGGAAAAGCCCCAGCCGCCGGGGACCCTGCCAACTGGATTCCTGGCCGTGGACCTTGCCATTCGTGCGCACATGCGGGTCTTCGATTCCGGAGTGCGTGCCTCCGCCGGCGATTCGGTCTTCGCGGAACTCGCTCTGGGCGGCGAGAAGTCGCAACATTCCTTGAGCGGCAGCGCTCTTCTGGGCGACGCGGTGAAGTCCGCCGATGGATCGGACGCCAAGGTCATCGTCGCGTCGAACGGCGGCTCCGACCTGCTCTACGTGCCCAGCGGCAGTCCCGGCATCGTGCACGCCATGCTCGATATCCTCACCCACCTTGACTACGTCGGCGGCCTCTTCGTGGATGATCGCTTCTGCCCGCATCCTGCCGATTGTCCCGGCGCTTTGCCGCTGAGCGCGGTCGGGGTGGTCGGCGCCAGCCACGTCCCCCGTCCCGCAATCATCGTTACCTACAAGGTGTTCTACAAGGTGCCCGGTGACCTGCAAAGCGCGGTGCAGGTAGCGGACGGGACGCTACAGGAAGGTCAGGGCAACCACGGCGGCTTCGGGCGCGACCAAACCCTCAATAACATGGCTGCCATGGGGCCGGACTTCAAGCCGGGATTCGCCGACCCATTGCCAATGGGCAACATCGACATCGCGCCGACCCTGGCGAGAATCCTCGGCTTCGAGATGCCTTCCACCGGCAGCCTGAAGGGACGAGTGCTCCAGGAGGCCCTGCTCGGCAGCGCGACTGACGCGCGGGGTGCCGTCGTACAGACTCTCGTCTCCACGCCGACGTCGGACGGCATATCCACCGTGCTTGAGTTCCAGGAGCTTCATGGCGTGCGCTATGACGATAAGGCCTGCCTCGTCTCGCGCGACGCCCCGCAGCGCTGCCCCTGACTTCCGGTTCAATCGGCGCATAAGCGATCTGGGTCCCCGCCCTGCACGCTACAGTGGCAGCACTCCCTGTTCCGCCGCGGCCAGCGCTCGCTCCAGCATCTCGGGCCCGTTATTGCGCACGCTGTTCACCTTCGGATTGGCCTCCTGCATCTCCATCGCCTCGGCTTCGAACGGCCGCAGCAGATCCAGCGGCGGGCGTTCCGTCTCTCCGCGGTCCAGCCATCGATCATAATCCCGCGTGTGCAGGATCACCGGCATACGCGGATGAATCCGGGCCATCAGTTCGTTCGCCTCCGTCGTCACAATCGCGAACGACCGCAGCCAGCCGCCCTGCTCATCCTGCCACGCGTCCCACAGTCCGGCAAACGCGAATGGGTTCCGGTTCGACAAGCGGAAGACGTAGGGCTGCTTCGGCGCCTTGCCTGCCTTCGGCCACTCGTAGAACGCATCCGCCGGAACCAGGCAACGACGCTTCCGGAACGGCTCGCGCCACGTCTTTGCGGTCGCAATCGTCTCGGCCCGGGCGTTAATCGTGGACAAGCCCTTCACCTCCTGCATGTCCTTCGCGAAGAACGGAACCAGCCCCCAGCGGGCCACAATCAACTCCCGCTCGCCCGTCTCCTGGCTCTGCCGGATAATCGGCTGATGGGTCGTCGGCGCGACGTTATAGTCGCTATCCGGCATCGCCAGGCCGCCGCGGTTGCCGTCGGCATGGAACCACTCCGCAATCTTCTGTTTGTCACTGCGGCGTACATAGCGACCGCACATAGCTACACCTCGGCGACCAAGCGCCTGCGTTTCGCGCGGTACAGCAGCGTCAGGCACGTAACCGCGCCACACGTAATCAGGCTCGCCACCATCCCCACAATCAGCGACACGTCGTGCCAGTAGACGCCGTGCACAACAGCAATTCCCTGCAGCACGTTGAAGCCGCCGAACGTGATCAGGGAGATGCCTTCGTCGCTCTTCTTCCGCCACACCGCCAGCGCCTGCGGAACAAAAAGCGCGGCATTGCCCAGCAACCCCAATCCAAACAGCACGTCAAAGATCTGCTTCATCGGCAATCCTTCTTCCACGCCCATCCGCGGCTGCACGTCGGCTCAGATCATTGTAAATTTACCGGGACATAGTGACCTCGGCCGCCGCCCGCCGCACGTATACTGGTTCGTCCGCACGAAAAGGATCACCGCATCCATGAGTTTCTCCCGCGCCACATTCGTTGCCTGCATAGCCGTCGTCCTCTGCTCCCCTGCCGCACTCGGCCAGAAGCCCGCGCCGCAGCCCTGGATGAATCCCTCGCTCGATCCCGACGCCCGCGCCGACCTCATGATCCACGAGATGACCCTCGACGAGAAGATCCAGCTCGTGCACGGCAACGGCTGGGGCGTCCTGCGCGACGGCGCTCCAGTAGCCTCCCGCCACAATGGCGGCGCCGGTTTCGTCCCCGGCATTCCACGACTCGGCCTTCCCGACATCAACCTCGCCGACTCCGCCGTCGGCGTGCGCATGGCCGCGCTCAACGGACGCTACGCCACGCTGCTGCCCTCCGTCCTCGGCATGTCCGCGTCCTGGGACCCCGACGCCGCCTTCCTCTACGGCTCCGTCATCGGCCGCGAGCTGCGCGCCCAGGGCTACAACATGTCCATCGGCGGCGGCGTGGACCTTATCCGCGAGCCCCGCAACGGCCGCAACTTCGAGTACGCCAGCGAGGACCCCATCCTCGCCGGCATCATGGTCGGCCAGCTCGCCCGTGGCGTCCAGTCCAACCACATCATGGGGGACATTAAGCATTACGCACTCAACGACCAGGAGACCGGCCGTAACACCCTCAACGCGATCCTCAACTTGCGCGCCCTGCGCGAGACCGACCTGCTCGCCTTCCAGATCGCCATCGGCCTCGCCCACCCCGCCGGCGTCATGTGCTCCTACAACCGCATCAACGGCGACTACGCCTGCGAGAATGACTACACCCTCAACCAGGTCCTCAAGCGCGACTGGGGGTTCAAGGGCTTCGTGCTCTCCGACTGGGGTGGCACCCACTCCACCGTCAAGGCCGCACTCGCCGGCCTCGATATGGACCAGCCCGGCGACGACAACTTCTTCTCCGACCCCCTCAAGCAGGCCGTGCTCGCCGGCACCGTTCCGCAGGCGCGCCTCGACGACATGGTCCATCGCATTGTGCGCAGCATGTTTGCCGCCGGCGTCATTGACCAGCCGCCCATGCCGCGCTCTGTCGTCGATCCCTTCCGTGGCCGCGACGATGCCCAGAGCATCGAAGAAGAAAGCCTGGTGCTGCTCAAGAACGCCGGCGGCATCCTTCCGCTCTCCGCCGCTAAAGTTCGCAGCATCGCCGTCATCGGCGGCCATGCGGACGTTGGCGTCCTCTCCGGCGGCGGCTCTGCCCAGGTCGATTCACCCGGCGGCAACGCCGTCGACCCCAAAATGGGCGCATCCGTCTGGGGCAAAGCCGTCTACTTCCCTTCCTCCCCGCTCCGCTACATCCGCGAGCAAGCCGCGCCCGACGCGCACATCGCCTACGACGCCGGCACCGATCCCGCCGCGGCCGCCAAAACCGCCGCATCCGCTCAACTCGCCATCGTCTTCGTCACCCAATGGATGTCCGAAGGCCAGGACTCCGCCACCCTTAGCCTTCCCGATCAGCAGGACGCGCTGGTAGCCGCCGTCGCCGCTGCCAATCCCAACACCATCGTCGTGCTGGAAAACGGTGGCCCGGTCAGCATGCCCTGGGCTGCCAACGTCAAGGGCATCCTCGAATCCTGGTATCCCGGCATCGGTGGCGGCCAGGCCATCGCCAACATTCTCTTCGGCCGCGTCAATCCCTCCGGCAAGCTGCCCGTCACCTTTGCCGCCACTGAGGCCGACCTGCCTCATCCCCAGGTCACCGGCCTCACCCCGCGAACCGGCAACAACGGCGCCGACGCAGGCGGCGCCCGCAATCAGGCCCGCAACTTCCCCGTCGATTACAACGTCGAGGGCATGGCCGTCGGCTACCGCTGGTTCCAGGAGAAAAACAAGCAGCCGCTCTTCGCTTTCGGCTTCGGTCTCTCCTATACCCACTTCGTCTACTCCGACCTCGGATTTATGCGCTCCGCAACCATCTATGTCACGTTCACCCTCCGCAACACCGGCGCGCAGGCTGGCGACGAGATCGCCCAGGTCTACGTCACCCTCCCCGCCTCGGCCGGCGAGCCCTTCCGCAAACTCGCTGGGTGGAAGCGCGTCTCCCTCGCACCCGGCGCATCCCAGACCGTCACCATCCCCCTCGACCAGCTCTGTCTCTCCATCTACTCCCCCACCGATGACAAATGGACCCGCCCTGCCGGCGATTTCCTCTTCGAGGTTGGGGGCTCCTCCGCGGAACTGCCCCTTCATCAAACGATTGACTTGGATTCGGCAAGACTGGCCGCTGTCGATCTACCCAATAAGTAGGATCGCAGAGTGCGATCAGGCGGCAACTTCGATGCTGACAACTTCGGTCGACACCCTGGGAACTGGCTGCCCGGTCTCCCTCATGTAATCCAGCCAAAACGACACAGCAACCCGTAGATCTGCAAGCGCCGCATCCTTGGTTGTCCCCGTCCCCACGATGAGTGATGGACTCAGGGTGTAAGCGCTCCACGAGCCATCGTCTCCCTCTTCCAATATCGCCGTGTAGGTCGCCATTATCGTAACCCCGCTTGCCTTAGAATAGCCTGCTTTAGCCCAGTCGGAACGTCGTTGCCGAGGCTGTGAACCGGAACGGGCACGATCCCTGGCTTGATTGGGTGTTTGTATATGCGATGACTGCCGTTCGTCCGGACGAGAACCCAACCGTCCTCTTCGATCAGGCTGATGATATCTCTATACTTCATCGGCTATTTAGTCTCATCTTCGCGGCTGCCCCGTATGATACTTATTGTAGTGGTCTGAGGCCCCCCTTCGAATGGAATTCCACATCTCCCGCGCCGTTCGCGAAGCAGCCCAACTCGACGACCAGCTCTTCAGCTACAACGGCAACGTCGTCTTCGCCAATGTCGCCGCGAGCCGCAAAATAGCTGAGGCGCTCAACCAGGCCCGCGGTCCTAACGCCGACCCCGCCGGCGCATTCAACGCCGGCGCGCTCTTCGCCATGGGCCTCATCGACGAGCTCAGCCACGCGCTGGTCGCCCGCTATCGCAAGCAGATCGACCCCATGGTTCTCTCCGAGGCGGTTCGCTGGTTCACCGCCCAAACGGAGTCGGCCAAGCTCGAAAAACTCCTCCTCGCCTTCACTGAGCAGTTTCCCAACTCCGACGTATTCCGCGGAAAGATCACCGCCGCCAAGTGGCTCAAGGGCACAACCGACGGAATGCCCAACCGCGAGGCCGCCCTTGAAGAATTGTTGCTGCTCTGGATCGCCAACATCAATCCCGCGTTCAAGCCGTTCCAGCAGCTCTTCGAAGACGCGGGTCTGAAGCAGCAGACCGTCTACTCCAACGTCACCGCCGCCTTCCCCGACTACTTCTCGACGCGCCCCAAATTCGCGCCGGAGATCGGCACCCTGGTCGACGCTCTGCGCGCGCCCTTCCTGGCCTCGCCCGATTCCCTCACCGGCCAGCTTGATTACATCCGCGAGCGCTGGGCGCCCTACCTTGACGCAGACCTCCGCCGCATCCTGCTCGCCATCGACGTTCTCCGCGAAGAAGACGTCGCCATCTGGATGCGTTTCCATCCGCCCGGCCCCGACCAGTTCCGCCACGGCGCGCCCACCTGGGGAAGCATGGGGTTCGTCGGCGACGAGTTCATTGGCTACGACGAATTCCAACGCCGCAAATACGCCCACGGCTACCAGGCGCCGCTCGACGAGTACGAAAACTTCTCTGCCGACCAGGCCTGGATGCCCAATGTCGTCCTCATCGCCAAGAGCACCTACGTCTGGCTGGAGCAGCTCTCCAAGAAATACCTCCGCCACATCTACCGCCTGGACCAGATCCCGGATGAGGAACTTCACCTGCTGGCGGCCCGCGGCATCACCGGCCTCTGGCTCATCGGCCTGTGGGAGCGCTCCATCGCCTCGCAGACCATCAAGCGCCTGCGCGGCCATCACGACGCCGTCGCCTCCGCCTACTCGCTCAAAAGCTACGACATCGCCCAGGACCTCGGCGGCTGGGAAGCCTACGACACCCTGAAGCGTCGCGCCGCGCACGCCGGCCTCCGCCTCGCCAGCGACATGGTCCCCAACCACATGGGCATCGACTCGCCCTGGGTCATCGAGCATCCTGACTGGTTCATCTCCCGCTGGGAGAGCCCCTTCCCCGCCTATAGCTTCAATGGCCCCGATCTTTCCTCCGACAGCCGCGTCGAACTCAAGATCGAAGACCATTACTACGACCAGACCGACGCCGCCGTCGCCTTCCGCCTGCGCCAACACGCCAGCGGCGAAACCCGCTACGTCTACCACGGCAACGACGGCACCACCTTCGCCTGGAACGACACCGCGCAGCTCGACTACTCCAAGGCATACGTGCGCGAGCACGTTATCCAGACCATCCTGCACGTCGCGCGCCTCTTCCCCATCATCCGCTTCGATGCGGCGATGGTTTTGGCCAAAAGGCATGTTCAGCGCCTATGGTTTCCTTTGCCCGGCGCCGGCGGCTCCATCCCTTCGCGCGCGGAAAACTCCATGTCGCAGGAGGAATTCGACGCCCTCATGCCGCACGAGTTCTGGCGCGAGGTGGTCGACCGCGTCGCCGCCGAGGTCCCCGGCACCCTCCTGCTCGCAGAGGCTTTCTGGCTGCTCGAAGGCTACTTCGTCCGCACTCTCGGCATGCACCGCGTCTACAACTCGGCCTTCATGAACATGCTGCGCGATGAGGAAAACGCCAAGTACCGCTCCTACCTGAAGAAGACCGTCGAGTTCGACCCCGACATCATGAAGCGCTACGTCAACTTCATGTCGAACCCCGACGAGCGCACCGCCATCGACCAGTTCGGCAGCGGCGACAAATACTTCGGCGTGTGCACCCTGCTGGCCACCCTGCCCGGCCTGCCCATGTTCGGCCATGGCCAGATCGAAGGCTTTACCGAGCGCTACGGCATGGAGTTCAAGCAGGCGCGCATGGACGAGCGGCCCAACGAAGGTCTCGTTGCCCGCCACCAGCGTGAGATCGCGCCCCTGCTCAAGCAGCGCCACATCTTCGCGGGCAGCTCCGACTTCACTCTCTACGACTTCTGGAACGGCTACGGCAACGTCGACGAGAACGTCTTCGCCTATTCCAATCGCGCCGGCGGCGAGCGCTCCCTGGTCCTCTACAACAACAAGTACGACTCTACCCGCGGCACCATTCACATCTCCACCGGCTTCATGGACAAGGGCTGCGGCGCCATTCGCCAGCGCAGCCTCACCGACGGCCTCGGACTCCCCACCTGCGAGAACACCGTCATCGCCTATCGCGATACCCACGGCCTCGAGTACCTCCGCCGCGCCACCGACATCCACTTCCACGGAATGTACTTCGATCTGCGCGGCTTCCAGTGCGTCGTCCTGCTCGACTGGCGCGAGTTGCGCCCCAACGCCGAGTGGCCGTGGGACCGGCTCTGCGACTCGCTCCACGGCCGCGGCGTTCCCGATGTGCATCAGGAGATGGCGATGTTCCGACTGCGCCCGCTGCACGATGCGCTGCGCGAAGCCATCGGCGATGCCGCCGTTCAAACGCTGGCCGAAATCGCCGGCGAACTCACCCCCACTTCGCCGCCGCGGAAAGAATCTGCCGCCAGTGCCGCCTCAGCGGCCGCGCCTCCTGCCTCCCCGGACAAAGTTCGAATCGATCCGCGCCTGCGCGCACTGGCCGACAAAAGCCGTCACTTCTTCGAGCGCACCCTCGAAAACCTTCCCCGCGAAGACCTCTCCACGCAAAGCGTCACTGCCGGCGCAGGCTCCGAAATCGCAGCCAAATCCGGATCCTTGCCCGCCGCCTTACCGCCGCACCCAACGCCCTCCGGCCCGTTCTACACGGAAGCCGTCCGCACCATGCTCGCCGCCGCAACGCGTCTCCCGCTCCTGGCGCAGTCGTACTCCGACCCCTGGCTTGCCGAATCGCGTCCCGTGCTTCCAGGCGCCGACGCCGCCAGCCGCCGGCAGCACGTCTGGGCGCCGATCCTGGCGTGGATCGTCCTGCGCAACCTGCCCTCGCAACGCGCTCCCCACGGCGACCTCGCCGAACTCTTCGACCGCCTCCTCCTGCGCCATGCGCTCGCCGACATCTTCCTCTCCATGGGCATGGAAGGCGAGTCCCGCTGGCAGGCCGCCGCGCAAGTCCGCCTGCTGCTCACCAAGCCGGCGGCCGCGCCCGACGCCATCCGCTCCGAATCGTTCTGGGCCGACCCCGACGTCCGCTGGCTGGCCGGCGTCAACCAATCCGCCGCGGTCACGTACTTCAACAAGGAGCGGTTTGAGGAGCTTCTCAGTTGGCTCCAGCTCCCCACGCTGATCGAGCTCGCCCGCACCGCCCCCGGTGACCCGCTCGCCGCTCCCCTGCAGCCCGCCCAGCTCCGCAGTCTCGCCAAAGTCGAAGCCGCCGTGGCCGCCGCCCGTGCCGCCGCCGAAGCGTCCGGCTACAACCTCGACACCTACCTCGCCGAATCCCAGCCCACCAAGCCGCCCGCACCAGACTTGGTCAATCCTCTATCCAAATGACTGGCAGCGACCTCAAACACCTGGTGGAAAGGCTGGACGCGAGCAGTAGTCTGTTCCTGCAGTGTGCCCTGATATTGCCTGAACTCGATACGGCCGCTGTCGACCTTCAAATAACAAAGGGGCACATAACCGCGGACATGGCTCCAATCTACCGCCGTAGGTTTCGGCACCTCTCATCCAACAAGATCGCGAATGGAGGCGTAGAGTTGGCCTGCGAATACTTTGCCCATAACATCTGCCAAGGGATGCGTTTTGCATTGGTAGAAACGGCTAGTTTCAAAGGTTATGCTTTTATTAATCCTGAGCTGAGCGACTTACTTGCTTTTCCACACGCGGCTAAGACTAGGTAGCCAACGCACCAGATGACCGCCCGCCTCATCCTCAACGCCGACGACTTCGGCCTCACTGCCGGCATCAATCGCGCCATCGGCGAACTAGCCTCCGCCGGCGTCCTCACCTCCGCCACGCTGATGGCCACCGGCCCCGCCTTCGACGACGCCGTCGCTGTCGCCCGCGCGCACCCATCTCTCGGTGTCGGCTGCCACATCGTCCTCACCGACGGAACTCCCGTCTCCCCGCGCGAAACCATCTCCAGCCTGCTCGGCCCCGACGGAAAGTCCTTTCGCCCATCCCTTCTCGACTTCCTGCAGGCGCTCCTCCGCGGCCACATTCAGCAGGACGAGGTCGCCCGCGAAGCTCTCGCCCAGATCGAGAAGTTGCAGCACGCCGGCATCGCCGTTACCCATATCGATACCCACAAGCACACCCACCTCTTCCCCTCCATCGCCCGGCCGCTGCTCGAAGTCGCCGAACGCACCTCCATCCGCGCCGTCCGGAATCCCTTTGAACCGGGCTGGAGCCTTGCGCTCAATCATGGCAGCGGCCTGCGCCGCCTCGGCGTCGGTCTGCTCGGCGGTTTGCGGTCCCGCTTCGCGGCGCATCCCCAGTTACGCAATGGCAGCATGCGCACCACGGATGGCACCATCGCCATCTCCGCCACCGGCCAGCTCGATTCCGCCTCGCTCGCGCAGGTGCTCGCCGCCATTCCACCCCATGGGACCTACGAGCTTTGCTGCCACCCTGGATACAACGACCGCGACCTCGACCGCGTCACCACCCGACTGCGCGCCCACCGCGACGTCGAACGCGCGGCTCTGCTCAGCGAAGTTCCGAGAGCTCTCCGCCGTATCGACGCTCCGCTATTGATCCACTATGGAAATCTTGGCGCAACCTGAATGGTTACGCGAAACACGCGTCGGCGATCTCACTCGCAGGCTGCGCGCCGTCACATCCGGTCAGCAGTTGTTCGATGACGTCCTTGGCGCCGTAGTCAAAGCGGCCCGGTTTCAGGAACTGCCCGACAGTGACCAGATCGTCGCCCGCCGTGATCAGGGCCGGCTCGGTTCGCTTCCCGTTCCTCACCTGCGCCAGCCCGATGTTCGCCAGCAGCCCATTGCACACGCACTTCCTGCCCACCGTATCTTCCTCGCGTCCGCCCTTGGCAAGATACAGGCTCACGGGCTCGGCGGCGCAACGATACCCGACTTCGCCGGTCTCCGTGCGGTACGGTTCCCGCAGGAAGCCGAGGTCGCAGATGCGCGGCCGTGCAGCGCACGTCTCCGCATCCGAAGCAGTGCCTTTCAGCTCCGCCACCTTGAATGGAAATCCCGTCGGCGAACACAGCGGATCGGTGAACACGCTCGCCTTCCCGGCAACTACTTTTGCCAGCAGCGCATCTTTGTAATCCTCGCGCAGGCCCGACTCCCAGGCAAATTCGAATGCCGTCCCCACCTGCACGCCGGCTGCTCCTTGTGCCAGCGCCTCCCGAAGTTTCTCCGGATGCCCATATCCGCCGGCCAGCCAGAACGGCACGCCCAGCTCCCGCAGCTTGGCGATGTCGATCGTGTCCCGCTCGCCGTAGATCGGTTCGCCGGCCTCGGAGAGTTGCAGTTTGCCGCGCGGCGGAGCATTATGCCCGCCCGCCGTTCTGGTTTCGATCACCAGTCCGTCCACGCGTCCATTCGCCTTCTTCAGCATGGTCACGGCGAGCGTGTTGGACGAGACGATGGGCAAGAACTTCGGCCGGCTCAGCGGCTCCAGCTCCACACCCATATACTCACGCGGATCGAAATGCATGACGCTGTCGTCGCCTTCGTGCGCGCCGTGGACATGAATCGTGTACTCCGCGGGCTGGTGCTCCACATAGCGGTCCAGCACGCCGGGAATCTTCAATGGGATTCCCGCACCCATCACCACGTATCCCACCCCGGCCAGCATGGCGCCGTAGATGCACGACAGATGGGCCGGCTGGATCTTCTCCAGAAAATTGATGCCCACCGGATTCGAGTGGCCCTGGCGCGCCAGATACACTTCGACGAAGTTGGCCACGATGCACAGTTCAATCAGTTCGCGCGGATTGTCTTTGGTCAGCGGCGGAACCGCGCGGTACGGGGTTCGTTCGCCCCTGCCCCCGGGGATGAAGTACTCCAGCCATACGCGGTCGGCCATAGCGCGATCCGGAAAGGCATCCAGCCCTCGCCGCGTGTGTCCGCCCGAATCGCCGTCCTGCAATCGGCGCGACAGAATCTGATCGAGCGCGGTTCCCGATACTACGCCAAGCTGACCGAGACGCGACACTGCCTGGGCCAGGCGCCAATTGGAGACGCCCGCACCCATCCCACCCTGAATGATTACCGGTTCCTTCATAGGTTAATTATTCATCCGCTGAAAGCGGCCGATCGTATTAGTTTTGTAACTCTCGCCGCGCGCAACTAACGGGTCAGTGGCGCAAGTCGGCAGGCAGCTCTCCGCCGACGCTCCAGTGATAATCCCACATACCTCACAAGTTCGATGTGACACACGTCACTGCAACCGTTTCCCGCCAAACCATACCCTTACCATGGATGTAGCCTCCAACTGTCTCCCCAGACAGTGCAGCAGAACCGGCACTCGTGCAATGCAAACGATCGCGGAATGATTGCGCAGGTCGTTTGATCCGATGTGGTGATGACCCAATGAATCAGACTGTTATCATCGGCGGCGGCATCGCAGGATTGGCAACCGCGTTCTATCTGCGCGAGTGCGGCCTGGTCGACTACACCCTGGTCGAACAGTCGCCCCACTGGGGAGGCAAGATCACCTCGGCGCAGCAGGATGGTTTTCTGGTTGAAGGCGGTCCGGACTCGTTCCTCGCCCAGAAGAAAATCGCCCTGGAACTGTGCCACCGGCTTGGCCTGGACGATCAGTTGGTCGGTTCCAACCGCGGCAAGAATTCCACCACGTATGTATGGAGCGGTGGGCGTCTCCAACCCATGCCCGAGGGCATGATGCTGATGGCCCCCAGCATGGTGCTTCCCTTCCTGCGTTCGCGGCTCATCTCGTGGCCAGGAAAGATGCGCATGGGCATGGAGATGTTTGTTCCCCGGCTGCCCGGCGACCAGGATGAGAGTCTGGCCGGCTTCGTGCGCCGGCGGTTGGGCGCGGAGATCCTGAACAAGATCGCCGGTCCGTTGATGGGCGGCATCCACGCAGCCGACCCTGAAATGCTCAGCCTCAAGAGCACCTTTCCCATGTTCCTGGAGATGGAGAAGAAGCACGGCAGCCTGGTGCGCGGCATGATGAAGCGGCCGAAGCGGACTGCGGCGCATGGCTCCAGCCCGCCTCCCATGTTCGTGTCGCTGCGCGGAGGCTTGCAGCAACTCGCCGATGCGCTGGTCGCCGAATTGCCCGCGGAAGCATTGCGCAGCGGCTGCAGCGTCCTTTCCGTCAGCCCCCAGGCCGATCGCTACAAGGTTGCCTTGAGCGATGGGACCTCCATCCTGGCAGATGACGTGGTCTTCGCCACTCCCTCTTACGTGACGGCCGGCCTGGTCGAGCAAATCGATCCCCGGCTGGCGTCCATGCTGCGGGCAATTCGCTATGTCTCCACCGCGACCGTTTCGCTGGGCTTCAAGCGTAGCGACATTCAGCATCCGCTCCAGGGGGCCGGCTTTATCGTGCCGCGCAGCGAAGGCCGAAGGATCACCGCCTGCTCCTGGTCCTCTGAGAAATTTGCCCACCGCGCTCCCGGCGACTCCGTCCTGCTCCGCGTCTTTATCGGCGGCGCGCTCGCCGAGGACCTCGCCGAACAGGATGAGCCCGCGCTGGTGCGGCTTGCCCGCGAGGAGTTGCAGACCATCATGGGCATCACCGCGACTCCGGTCCTGGCCAAGGCCTACCGCTGGCACAAGGCCAACCCGCAATACGACGTCGGCCACTCGCAACGACTCCTTGAAATAGAGCGTTGCCTTGCAGAATTTCGCGGCCTGCATCTGGCCGGCGCCGCCTATCGCGGAGCCGGAATTCCGGACTGCATTCAAAGCGGCATGAACGCGGCCAGGTCGATCGTCACGGAGCGAACCCACGCCGACGCGCCACACCAGCACCAGCACCAGCATTCGTCAGTCTGCATTGGAACCTAGGAGAACAAGCGTATGCCTTCCGTCGACATCAGAGCCATCGTCCCCAGCACTGTCCCCAGCACTGCCCCCAGCGTTCACCCCCATGCACATCGTCCCGGCAAGCACGACTACTCGCGCAACCCGATGCTCGTCTACTGGGAGATGACGCAGTCCTGCGCCCTGGCCTGCCGCCATTGCCGCGCTGAGGCGGTCTCCACCCCGCATCCGCAGGAGCTGAACTCTGTCGAAAGCCTGAGTCTGCTGCGACAGATCGCATCCTTTGACACCAAGCCTCACCTGATTCTGACCGGTGGCGATCCATTACAGCGCAAGGACCTGTTCGAAATCATCGACCAGGCGCGCAGTCTCGGGCTCACCGTCTCCATCACGCCCGCCGCCACCTCTGACCTCACGGTCGAGGTCCTCTCCAGGCTCAAGGAGGCCGGCATCGACTCGCTCGGCCTCTCCCTCGACGGCTCGACCGCGGCCCGCCATGAGGCTGTTCGCGGAGTGGCCGGCTGCTATCAGTGGACCATCGACGCCATCCGCAACGCCGCGGATCTCGGCTTCCCTATCCAGGTCAACACCCTGGTCTCGCAGGAGACCGCCGACGACCTGCCGGCAATCTACCAACTCCTGAAGCAGTACAAGATCATGCGCTGGAGCCTCTTCTACCTGATCGCAGTGGGCCGCGGCAAGGAGCTCCAGCCGGTCACTCCGCAGCACGGCGAAGAGCTGATGCACTGGACCTACGACCTCACCCAGGAGGCGCCGTTTGCGATCAAGACCACTGAGGCGCCCTCCTATCGCCGCGTCGCTCTGAACCAGATGCGCGCGGAAGGACATACCGGCGACGAGATCGAGCAGACCCCGGTCTACCGTGGATTCGGAATCCGCGACGGCCACGGCATCATCTTCGTCTCCAACCAGGGAGACGTTTATCCCGCCGGCTTCCTGCCGCTCGCCAGCGGCAATGTGCGCGTCGACAATCTGGTGGAGATCTACCGCGACTCGCCGCTGTTCAAGGCTCTCCACACTCCCGGCATGTTCAAGGGAAAGTGCGGCGAATGCGAATTTCGCTCCCTGTGCGGCGGTTCCCGCGCGCGCGCATTCGCCTATACCGGCGATCCGCTGGCCAGCGATCCCTTCTGCTCCTATGAACCCCGGACCAGTGCCCGGAATCACAGTGAGCGGGAGGCCGCGGAGGGTATTCTTGCCGGTACTTACTGACAGCAGTCTCAGCCGGCGCCGGACCGTAGCCGGCAACATCGAAATACGGAAAGCGTAAGGTACGATGGCTGTTTCCATTGCCGGAGAAACTCGCGAGCACCTGCTTGAAATCCTGGCGGGAAACTGGCAAGCCGAGATCGGCAATTTCTACACCTACCAGACCCTCGCGGAGCGCGAGCCCGATCCGCAACGGCAACGCGCGCTGCACCTGCTCGCCACCGCGGAGCAATACCATGCGCAACTGTGGGCCAAGCGCATTCGCGACCTCGGCGAAGCCGAGCCGACCTACAACGGTCCGGACACCGGTAAGGCCGACACTCTCGTAAACCGCGTGGGCGGCGACGATCTGGTGCTGCTCCGCATCGAGCGCGACGAGATGCTCGAAACCGAGCGCTACACCTCGCAGTTGCGCGAGATGGAAGATTCGCAGAGCATCGCCGTCCTGAAGGAAGTTGTCGGCAGCGTGCAGGAACATCATCAGATGCTGCTCGATCTGATTCGCGATCGCCGCCCGCTGGC
>PLUT01000080.1:9789-12308 GCA_003162875.1 Granulicella sp. | reverse complement strand
TTCACATGGTCCAAGCTCAGCTTCGTTGCGATGGCAAAGCGCACCCGAATCCTGGGAAAGCTGATGGGGTCAGCCTATTACCTTCCCATGCGACACACGCACAGTACTGGCGCATCCCTGATTGAACGCCTCGAGTACAACGATGAGGGCTTTGGATTCAATCCGAATGCCCAACGGCGCCAGGCGGACAGCGCTGTTCGGGAGGCTTACACGATTATCCTTGAGGTGATTTACATTCAGCTTCAACGTTTCAAAATCGAACGTTTGCAGGGTGTATTCGATAAGTGCTGTGAAGACTGGACGGAAATATACGTTGACGATGAGAGCCGGCGGATGCCAGCTAAGGGTTAGAGCAGTTCATTGCAATCTACAGTGGCCCACCGTTTCCCAACCTCAATATTTNNGTAGACCATGACACTCGTCATCTTGACTATGAGGACGAGGAACGGCGCGCATTTGAATGGCGTCGCAGGGAGGAAGGCCGAAGAGAATGGGCGAAAAGACGTGTTGGGAAGTCCTTATCTCATGTCATCGATCAGATGCGAGAGGATACGGTTTCCGACTCGATGATGAATAGGTACTTGCAGGAAGAGGGCCTATTAGCAAAACAAGCTGAGGCTGGAGCGGTGTGAGAGCACGCGAGTTATTCGGTGGGNNGCCAATGCACTCATTGAGCTTGGGTTAGGGGCGAAGATTGGTCCTCATAAACGCCGCAGTATCGAGCTATCGTACGTACATCGTCAGCTAACCGGAAGTTGCTCGTCGGTACACCAAACTGATGTGGCAGGATCCCCGTGTATCTAATGGCTGATTGGCAGTGTACCGAAGAGGTCCTGGGTGGCAGCATAACGCTGTACGGGGTGCCAGCATTCCATTGCATCTAGCACTAGAACATCCAAAATGGAAAGGACCACAAATATGGGCTATTCATGCTCAAGAGACGCCGCGAACACGCTCGGGGTGATTGGCAAGATGTTCGCCACTGACGGCAATCCGAACACCCTCACCATCAAGAAGCAACGCTACTTCTTGGAGCGTGGCAGCGAGCAGCGCGACGGTGCAATCACTTGCACCCTCTACCGGATGCTTCCGAGCGAAATGTGCCGCAAGGTTGGCAGCACACGGATCAATGCGGATGGCACCATCGCACGATTCCCTGTCATGTCGGATGCGGAACGCGCCGAAGCCGTGAACACGATGCGGGATATGTCGGCGCGCAATCCGCAACTCCTTCACGCCTGGACGTGTGGGCGCATTTAGCAGGACAACAAGGCACCAGAGGTGACACATGGAATCAAGGAGCAACGAGGTTTTGAACGGCCGTACACCGGCTGAACCGCTGATGATCGACATAACGCCGGTTGGCTGCTCAACGCCAGAGGGGAACGCGAGGGTCGCGAAGGCGATCAAGGATTTCGATGACGCGACCGCCGCACTGGCGAACGCCGCAATCGAGTTTCTTGACACGCACGAGGAAGACATTCTTCATGCGATGGAGATGTACGAGGATGTATCGGAAGACATCCACCAGCTCCGCGCGCTGATCGGCGCGAGGAATCGGAAGCAGGAAGCGTTCTTGGCGGCTGTAGCTGGCAGTAGCGAACGGAAACACGCGGGCTATTAGTTCAATGGAGAACTCTGTGGTGTTGGGGTTGCTCCCATGTCAGTCCCGGCAATGCGGGTTCCGACACTCGTATGGTCCACCAGCAAGCGCAAAATAATTAGCCCTTCTCGACGCTGGGGGAGGGCTAACCCTGATCCAGCGAAAACAAGCCTAAGACCCCGTCCAAGGTTCAACCTTGCCCGACGAGCGAACATTTCCCTAGTCAGGCAAGCACTGAACAAGCAGATCAGAACTAGACATCTTTCGCCCCACGTTACGCAGTGATCCGTATCACAGCCTTCGCTTAGAGATTTGCATAAAGTGAGCGCGAAGGTATACCTCGTAGCGTACCTGCCTTTCTACTTGGCCATCCTTTTACAATTTCTCCGGTTTTGTACTGAACCGATGTCACGGCGACATGAATCTGAGCAAAACGCTGACCATCGGAAGTTAGCAAGAAATCTCATAGCAAAGCAGATCTATTGCGTCCACTCCAATCTAGCCCATTGGGAAGCGCATAATTGCCGATCGGGTCGATGCCGTGAAATTGAGTTCTCTTACTGAGTAGTAGCTCTCTCATGACCACATTGAAGGGTCATCGATTTCTGCACAGTCGTGCCGGGGGATACCGTGAAGTCAAGTCAATGCATTCGTAATGTCTCCTATACACATGGCTTGGTCGGTGTCTGCCTGTTTTCGCTCATTGCGACCGTCGGGTGGTCGCAGTCCACCCCTAAAATTACTTGGCCAACCCCAGCGGCGATAACATATGGAACGGCGTTAAGCTCGAGACAGTTAGACGCCACTACCTCGGTCCAAGGCACATTCGCCTATACGCCTGCGTCTGGAACCGTGCTTCCAGTCGGCGCTGCTGCGCTCTCCGTCACATTTACTCCGACGAACACGACCCTCTATG
>PLUT01000080.1:0-9738 GCA_003162875.1 Granulicella sp. | reverse complement strand
CAACGAAGACCGTAACTCTAACGGTGAACCAGGAGACACCGACGATAAGGTGGCCGAATCCGGCGTCGGTCTCTTATGGCACAGCATTGAGTTCCAGACAGTTGGATGCAACGTGCTCAGTGCCGGGCACTTTTAGTTACGCCTCAACAATAGGCACTCTGCTACCGGTCGGTGCGAATACCCTTTCGGTAACTTTTTCGCCTACAGACACGACCGACTATGTCTCGGCGACGCAGACGACTACCCTTGTCGTCAATCAGGCCACGCCTGTGATTTCTTGGCCAACGCCCGCTGCGATCACTTACGGCACAGCATTGAGTGCAACACAGTTGAATGCAACCGCCTCGGTGCCAGGATCTTTTACTTATAGTCCAGCAGCAGGGACGACACCCGCAGCTGGCACCGATACACTCTCGGTGACGTTCACTCCCACCGATACGGTCGATTATGCAACCGCAACGACGACGGTTCAGCTAGTAGTGAATCCGTCTGCATCCAATGCCTTATTGCAACTCCGTATCAATGCGACCCCAGCATCGGTTACCCTATCCAACCCGGTAAACCTGGATTGGATCGTCTGGGGGGCGGACGGATCGACGACCGCCGCGACCCGAATGACCGGCAGCAATCTGATTAGCGACATCACGCCCTTAAACTCAGCCAGCATTGTCGCGGATTCTAACGGAACGGTGCAGTATACCTGGAGCGGAGGCACCCCGATTCCAAGCGGAACTTCCGTTGGTGCGGAGATGACGACTAGCGGTGTCAACGCTGGATTCCAACTTACGGCGCCAGCCGATACATCGGTCAAGACGTTGCTGTTGTATGTCTTTATCAATCCCAATGCTCAAATCAGTGCAGCGGTCAGCGATGGAAGCAGCCCGTCGATTACTCACTCTCCGGCAACCTCGCAAGATGCGGGATACGAAATCTATTCCATCGACTATCGTGCCGCCTCACCGGGTCAGACGATGACCGTCCAGATCGTTTCGACCGATTCGTCCGCGTCAGTTGGTCTTCAAGCGGCCGTTCTACAACCGCACCTTCCTCAAGTCTCGATCATTTTACCTACGCCAAGCGAGGTGTTTACGGCCTCCGGCGGGCTACCCGCCAGTATCCCGGCAAGTTTCGATGCGACACAGTTCGATACGAATATTGCCTCAGTGCAACTTTTGGCAAATGGAGTTCAAACTGCCTCAATCGCTTCGGCTCCATACACGTCAACGTGGGCAGCAGCGCCTGGTCACTATACGATTCAGGCCCAGGCGACCGACGCGGCGGGGCTTACCAACACCTCCCCTATCCAAGCCCTTGATGTGATCGGGACCGGCGGAAGTCTATCTGAAACCTTTGGACAACTCACGTCGAGCGTTGACCTGACCAGCGAGGGCACCGCGGACTGGGAGGTTTTCGGCCCGTCTAACTATGACAGTTCGCTGGTTTCACGAAAGCAGGGGGTTGTCCCCTTGATTTCGGCCCCTACGGTGATCGGCCCATACTCTTCGGGTAAATGGGTCGACATCCCCGGTCCATTCTCATTTGAAGACGGCTATCCCGATGCGCAGGAAAGCGGCATCCTACCCATAGCTTACGTCAACGGCTCGCCGAGTCCGGGATTTCAGTTTTCCATTCTAGCCGACAATACCTCGAGAACGCTCCGCCTATATGGGTCTGCGACGCGCAATGTCCAACTGACAGCATTCCTGAGCGACGGTAGTGCTCCGGTCATAACGGATTCTTCGCTCAGTAATACGACGACGTACAACAATGAAGGACAGCCGGAGACGTTTTTCTATACCATCAGGTATAGTGCCGCATTGCCTAGCCAGACGCTGACGGTCCAATTAGTTGCGCAAGGGGG
This sequence comes from Granulicella sp., assembly GCA_003162875.1. Classification (GTDB taxonomy): domain Bacteria; phylum Acidobacteriota; class Terriglobia; order Terriglobales; family Acidobacteriaceae; genus Edaphobacter. The sequence goes on along the minus strand of PLUT01000080.1, from coordinate 7,877 downwards.
GCAGATTCTCCTGAGTGCAGCCAGTCTAACGGGCTTATCCGTGCCAGTTCCTCCTATTGTCACATCGATTACGCCTAATGGAACAACAGCGGGAAGTCTAGTTTCAATTGCTGGAAGTGGATTCGGGTCCAGCCAAGGATCAGGTGTTGTTACTTTAGGCGGAGTCGTAGCTGCCGTGAGTTCGTGGAATGACTTGACAATACAGGCTTATGTGCCAGTTGGGGTACAAAGCGGCGCGGTGCAAGTGGTGACGAATGGAGGAGCGAGCAACACTAACATTGAGTTCGCGTTAGCTCCCAATATCACAAATCTCTCTCCGAGCGCAGGGACGGTTGGTACCGTCGTCACGATCACGGGCAGTGGCTTCGGTTCCAGCCAGGGAGGGGGTTCCGTAACATTCAATGGAATAGTCGCAACGCCAACGAATTGGAGTGATACACAGATTGTTGTTCCAGTGCCCGCAGGCGCAACGACCGGCAACGTCCTGGTTACCCAGAGCACTCCTGCGATAGCCATGCCGCTCTTTACTGTCATGACTGGGACGCAGGGTTCCCTCTCTCCCCTGCTTGAACTCGGTCTCGACAATTCGCCCGGGCTCGTATCTCTGACTAACTCTGTAAACCAGGATTGGATCATTTGGGGGTCCGATGGCGTTTCAGCGACCGCGACTCGAAAAGCAGGGGTCAGTCTGATTGGGATGACTCCTGTGAATACCAACCTCGGCAGCGTGCCGAAGATCGTGCAGTACAGTTGGAGTGGTGGAATCCCCACGGCAGCCGGAAACGCTTTAACGGCTGGGATCGTTGGCTATAACTCTAGCGGCGGAACCCCAGCGATTCAGGTCACTGCGCCAGCCGACACCACTGCCAGAACACTAAAGGTATTCTCGAGCAATACTGGACAGCAGGAACTAACGGCCGCTATCAGCGATGGCAGTAGTCCTGTCGTCAATTATACTGTTGCAGCTCCGAATGATTTCGGGGAGAAAGTGTATTCGATTAACTATCGTGCAGCTTCAGCCGGACAGACGCTGACAGTGCAGTTGACCGCGATAGCGCCAAACTCTGTTTTCTTGGAGGCAGCTGTCCTCCTTCCGTATTTACCACAGGTCGCAGTATTATCGCCGCAAGGCGGGCAAGATTTTCCGGTCCAAACCTCAATTCCAGTTGGAATTGACGCTGCACAGATTGATTTCCCCATCAGTGCTATTGCGTTATCCGCAAATGGGAACCAATTTGCGGCCTTGCAATCGCCTTCGTACACCACGGTCTGGGCTCCTCCGCAAGGTCACTATTCACTTCAAGCTCAAGCAACCGATGAAAGCGGCTTAACCAATGCTTCAAGTCCGGTTGATGTCGATATAGTCGGTAGTGGCGGTAGCCTGACCGTAGTTCGAAGTGCTCCGCAGCCTGGGCCCATTAACTTGACCTCCGAAGGAACAGCGGATTGGATCACTTTTGGATCGATGCAAATATGTACAGGTCAGTACCCAGGATCGGTGCGCAAGGCCGGAGTAGCTCCCCTCATCTCTACCTCTAATTTGGTTGGTGATTTGAATGGCGGATCTGAATCTCTCGATAATATGAGTTTTGCGTTCGAAGATGGCAGTCCGGACTCTCACGAGAGCCAAATGTCTTGTGCCGCCGATTCGAATAATGGCGTCGCAGACGGGAAAAGCGGGATCGAGTTCTCGGTTAGCGCTGACACTAATGTTAGAACACTTCGCCTGTATGTGGGCACCGGGAACGCCAGGGGAAGGCTAACGGCATTCTTAAGCGACGGCAGCGCCTCGGTTTATGTGGATTCATCCGTACAGTCCAATCAAGATAACTACGACGTGGCGTCGGTTTACGCAATCACGTTTAGCGCGGCATCTCCGGGCCAGACCCTGACGGTCAAATGGACATTGGACGCGATCGGAACTTCAGTTCAAGAATCTACCGATGGGGAGGTTCAAATCTTCGCTGCTACATTGAGCGGCTCTCCTGTCAATCCGACTCCTGCCATTACCGCGACCACACCTTCCAGCGGAGGCTTTGGAAGCCCAACCTCCATCTTTGGTACAGGTTTCGGCGCCAGCCAAGGAGCAAACTCAGTGGAGTTTGGAGGCGTAGCAGCAACTGTAACGCGATGGACTGATACTGAAATTGACGTTATCGTTCCTCAAGTGCCTGCCGGCAATGAAGCTGTGACTGTTTCGAATGTGGCAATTGGCGGCTCAACGTTTTCCGTGCTGCCTTTAGTTTCTACAATTGCGCCTGCCACCGGGAGTCTCGGATCGCTAATCACGATAACGGGTAATGCATTTGGGGCTACTCAAGGCGGCAGTGCGGTGACCGTGGGCAGTCTAGGCGCCTCTGTAACGAGTTGGAGCGATACGCAAATTCAAGCTCTGGTGCCCAGCGGTATAGGATCTGGCCCGCAATACGTAATGGTGACTGTAGCGGGCGCATCTAGCAGCGGCGTAGCGTTTGGTGTAGTACCCCCGTCAATCACTGCGTTCTCTCCCGCGATTGGGATTGCAGGAACATTAACAACAATAACTGGGAGTGGTTTCGGTGCAACGCAAGGCAATAGTGCAGTTTATGTGGGTGTAGTCCCAGCCGTCGCGACAGCGTGGAGCGACACTCAGATTCAATTGCAAATCCCGAGTATCGCAGAGCCCGGCAATCAAAATCTGACCGTGACCGAGGGAGTCCTGTCAAATACTAGCGGATACTTCTTCGTTGAGCCCTGGATAATGACCATTTCACCTGGTTCAGGTCTTCCTGGGACTGTCGTCACTGTTCATGGCTCGAACCTCGGAGCCGATTCTTCATCTATCGCCTTCAACGGCGCCTCCGCGAGTGTGATCAACTGGAGTCCGACAGCTATACAAGCAGTCGTGCCAAGTGGAGCTACGACCGGGCCCGTTATTGTAAGCGCTTACAGCCCAACGAACTATGTAGGTATTCCGACAAACGCGGTCAATTTTACCACCGTCGTTGGTCCGAGCATCTTGAGTCTGAGCCCCGTCAGTGGGTCGCCGGGATCTATTGTTACCATCTCGGGGGAGAATCTTGGCGCATCCCAAGCATCGAGCACCATCACATTCAATGGCATCATTGCCGTTCCATCAACCTGGGGGCCATATTCGATCGTTGTGCCAGTGCCTGTAGGAACGACGACGGGTCCAGTCTTAGTAACGGTCGGCGGGGTTCCTAGCAACAGTTATACCTATTCAATAACCAATGGAATCTCAAGTATTGCGCCTGCGCAAGGTCCTCCGGGCACGATTGTGACAATCACCGGATTGGGATTTGGAATTGTTCAGGGTAACAGCACGGTCACTTTCAATGGGGTTGTGGCAACGCCCTCAAGTTGGGGTGATAGCGGTATCGTGGTCCCCGTCCCTACGGGCGCCACTACAGGACCCGTAATTGTCACAACGTCGGGCTCCCCGGGGAAGGGCACGATGTTCTGGGTGCTGATTCCACCGTCTATTCTTAACATCTCCCCCAATGCAGGGCCGGTTGGAACTCAAGTGACGATTGCGGGGACCGGATTCCAATCGAGTCAGGGAACCAGCACCATCCAGTTCAACGGGACTACAGCAACGGCAACGACATGGAGTAATAGCCAGATCAGCGTCACCGTACCGGCCGGCGCCACGAGCGGCAATGTTGTCGTGTCGATAGGTGGCGTCAGTAGCAATGGCGTCTCATATACCGTGGGACCGGCAGCGCCTGACCTCGAGATCGCCTCGCCCACTAACGGGACCATTGTTAATCCCGGCCAGAGTCTTTCGGTAACAGTCACATCGTCGAATACCAGCTACTCAAATGTGGCTCTCATTGGGGAGGGTCCTATCGGACTTAACAGCAGTCTTCAGACTACTGTGCCTGCGCAGTTCACCGTTAACATCCCGAACAATATCGTATGTGAGCCCTATATGTTGACTGCTTCAGGTCAGACGACCTCAGGCTCGACCATTGATTCTGATCCTATAACGGTTGACGTTGAACGGCCCGACATGCCGGTCTCGGTAAATGCCCTAATGTCCAGTGTGACTCTCGACGCGCCGGGAGAGAGCTTCCCAATTAAACTTTTTGCTGTATTTGGAGACGGTAGCGCGTTGGATGTGACGAATTCGTCTTACGTGTCATATTCGTCCAATAGTCCCAATCTATTCAGTGTTGATGCATCTGGGGATGTAACCGCGCTTGCTCCTGGATACGGATGGGTTGTTGCATCCTATACGTTGAACAGTCAGACGGTTCAAGCAATTATTCCCATTACGGTTTCGACCGGCCCGTTGACTTCGTCGGCCTATGCCGTATTGTTTGGCAGCCAGAGCACGTTTAGCAACAGTGTAGAGCAACAAGTAACATTAACTAACTCTACTGCCGGCTCGCTCCAAATTACGAACCTCATAACGTCGGGAGATTTTCTCGAGNNTCGCCACTTCCGTCGGGAGGTACTTGTGTAGTCAACCTCACGTTTGCGCCGGGATCTGCCGGACCTCGCTCGGGTAATCTGGCAATTGGCACTAGTTTTGCGAGTACAACGATATCCATTGCTTTGAGTGGTATTGGAACCGCTCCTCAATAAAACTTTCCTTAGTGTGGTGAATTTATGAGAATGCCAATATTGTCACTCCTCACGATCACGGTGTTCACTAGCATCGGACTCGGCAAAAGCGTGGGCCAGGGGACTGCACCATGGGTTCTGGATCAAGTGACTACGAACACCGGAAACGGAAGCCCAATAACTGTTCCGTCTCTCACGCCATCCTCGTCGAATGAAGAGGCTTTCCTATTTGTTAACAGCGACTTTAGGATGCAGAGTTCATCAGGGCCTGCATCACCACCGCCATGCGGCCAGGGAAGCTTTGAATCCTACCTGACGAGTGTGTCCCCCCCTTGGATAAGCGTTCCTGGGGAATTCGGATCTAACTCTTACTCGCACACCGTTGCAGCGACTGGAATTTTGCCATTGGGATGGTTAGACAGCAACGGTAAGCCATTCTATTACAATCTCGCACCCTTTACGCTGTGGAATCCCAATCCAAGACCGCTCGGCGTGGCCCTGACAGCAAATTGGCCGACCTGTCTCCCGGAGACCGATTGGGGCGCTGTCCTCGCGCTTGTTAGGTACACGGGGGACACGTCACTAGGCGGCCCTGTGGTGAAGGGGACATTTAGTGCCAATTTGTCAGGGTCTCAGACCGTAGGAGGGATGCCAACATCAACTACCAGTCCGACTTTCCTGATCGGGTATATTAAATGGCAGTGGCAAAGCACTGATGGCCTAGCTACGAGCCCCACCATCAGTGATTCGGCTGGAAACAACTATATAACTATCGCCGACGTCCAGACATCAAGCGGTTGTACACCGGACCCGCAGTGGCCTGGCGACGGCTCGTCGAATAACTGTGCCCTATCAGGTACCCGCATGCGGATTTTCATTTGCCCGAACTACTCGAATCCCGGCGGTACATTAACCACATCGGGAGGAGCTAATACTTACTATATTGGTGCAGTTGCACTCGGCGATGGAGTATCAACCCCATCTATGGTTGATCCGGTCCCTGATCTATTGAGTGGCTCATCGCTGACTAATGATCCAGTTCTTTTAGCAACGGGGGGACGCGCCGTGCAAGGAGTAGCCGCTGATGGTGTCGCGGAAGTTCTTCTGCGAGTACCGACTAGGCAGGCAGGCGAACAGGTCACCCTAACCTTGAATAATGACCAGGGAACACCAAGTAACTCGTCGGATGACGATGGCGGTCTAGGCCAGATTACGGGTTCGTCTTTCACTCAAAACCAGATCACTGTGACGTCTGAGGACGCCGGAGAGGCAGGCGCCGCCGCATTTGCTGTCTATCAAGCGCCGGTTGATTTCGTCCGTCAAAGCTACCAAAGCGCGGACAGTTCGCTCGCTAAACGAATGGTCACAGTGAACGTAAACAATAGCACAGAAGGCACGACCGCGACGCTTCCAATCCAAATCATACGACCGCCCGTTGTTCTGATTCATGGATGGAATGATTCAATGCACGCGTGGGATAACTTTACCCCCCTCGTAGGAAACAGTTTGTTTACACTCGGCTATGTCGACTACAGCGCAGTAATCGGGAACTCGATCGCATTTACCGTTCCGCCGCTTCCCAATGCTTATCAGCAACACGTCATCGCAAGCCAAATGGGACTGGAGTACAACACGCCTACTGTACAATTGCAGCTCAACGGCTGGATGCAGTACGTAAAAGCGGGAAATAACGCCGCGTCGATACCCGTTGCAGCTGTTCAGGCTGATCTTGTAGGGCACAGTATGGGTGGGCTGGTTGCTAAGAATCTGACCGTGCAGTCGGAATACCGAGCAACCTCAAATTTCAACCGCGGCATCATTCACAAGCTTATCACTATTGACACGCCACATCTTGGCTCCCAAGTAGCGCGAAACGTCTTGGGAGATGGACCCATTGCCGACGAGAAGGAGTGTGTATGGAACGTTTTGGTTGAGAATAAGACGATCAACCTCAAGTCTGTCGCCTTTATAGGTGGCATTACACTTCCTGGTGGAGCGAGGAACCTAGAAGGAGATGATTTTAGCGGGAATCTGAACCCGACACTCACAACATTGAACCAAACGCTAGTTGGTCCCATCCCATTCGCGCCTATTGGAGGGGCGTATACCGACTTTGCCGGATTCGAAGCACGCTTTCCCGCCCACTTGGTTCGCGATGTCTTATGTAGCCACGACTCTTTAGCCCAACATTTCACCGCCGTTGGGTGGCAGCAACTCTTTCATAATCAATCGAGTGACGCGATAGTTTCACTGAATAGTCAAATGTATGGTCTTTCTGATAATGACACGTATGTCGAGCCAGACGTTGTGCACTCCGTTGGTGCTGAGAATCTGGGTTTCAGCGGTCCCGGCGTACTCGACCCTGGGCCGGTTCCTACGCGAGTTATCGATTTGCTAAATCATTCGTGGAAAAATCAGACGTATTTTTACAGTCTTGGACAGTGACAATCTGGTTTCAGATAAACGCTTGCAATGACGTGTTTGTGTATCCAGAGAAGGGAAAGGATTACAGCTAATGTCTGTGTCTAAGGCTATTAGGGCGCTTATAACCCTGGGAGTTCTTCTGCTTCTCGGCTTCGCGACGGTTTCGTCTACGGCTGCTATGAGAGATATTCCAAGGGTCGTTCTGATAGGCGGCGCAAGTGCAGCGATCACATATGGTATTTCGTTGCTGTTCAGGGATGAATTACCGTTGGGGCGTCGGCTCGGCACTGCGTACCTGGCATTTGTGGGTATAACGTATGTCATTCCATCTGCTGTAGGGCTTGGGGAGCACATGGATTTCGTTGTTACGTCAATATGGAACAGGCTGGTCGACCCATATCTGCTGATTTGGCTCTCCGGCCACGCCCGTGCTGACCTGTACCAGTTGCCGGATTCCTCATCCTATTTCATGCCGCCTGGTGTGAATTATAGATTTTCATATGCTGTGATAACCGCTAGTGTCATTGCGATCGTGGCAGCCTTGGGTATGACGAGATCGAGCAAGATCGGTCTTGTAACTTGGACGGTCCTGCTCGGCGCGTCGCTCCTGTTCTCTGGGTGCTATATCTATGTTGGTATTTATAGCTGGGGAATTAGTGGAATAGGCGTACAGATGTTCTGGGAAGCGTCCTATATCGTCGCGTTTGGCCTTGCCACCCGGCATGTTAAGTGGGGACAGACATTGTCAGAATGAACTGAGCGCGCTCCGGTACTCAGGATTGGTTAGGCCAAATGGTCGGTAACTGCTTACAATAGAGAGACTGGAACGGGACGCAAGTATGGCGGCAAGTTCCTGATTCCGCCCTCCAAGAAGAACATGTACG
>PLUT01000149.1 GCA_003162875.1 Granulicella sp. | reverse complement strand
TCCAGGGACGACGGCGAGAACTTGCCGTAGCCGAACCAGCCATCGTCATAGGCCGAGCCGCTGGTCTCCGCGGCCACAAAGTGCTTCGAGAAGAGCAGGTCGAGATTGCCCTGTAGGATCCCCGCCCGCTCCAACTCATACCGGTTGCCGGTCAGCAGCGCCATTGGCACCGGCCGCGCCAGGTAGACGGCGGCGTCCACCANNCTTGCCGTCGATGAAGAGCGAAACCGGGATCAGGCGGCTGGCGGTGGGCTTGGCCATGTCGCCCGTCCACTCGTACACGCCCACCGCGCGCAGCACGCTCTCCGGCGCCGCCGCGACCTTGTGGGTCTGGGCGCTGACCGGGGCGCAGGCGAGCGCCAGCGCACCCGCAGCTGCGGCGAGAATCTGCAAACGGCGCTGGTTGCCGCGTAGCTCCATGTTCCTTATTAGACGCGAAAAAACAGGGAACAGGGAACAGCGAAACCAACGGCCGGGGCGCGGACCCTGACGCCGTCTCCCGCGGCGGTTGTGTTCTGTTCCCTGTTCCCTGACCCCCGCTTTCGGCTACCATCGACAGCGTGAGCAATCCCCCAGCCGCGGCCGCCGGCCTCGCGCCTATTCTCCGCGTCGAAGACCTTTCCATCGGCTTTGGCGAGCGCGAAGCCGTCCGCGGCATCTCGTTTGAAATCGCCGCCGGGGAGACGCTCGGCCTGGTGGGCGAGTCCGGGTCGGGCAAATCCGTCACCGCGCTGGCGCTGCTGCGGCTGCTTCCGCCGGAGGCGCGGGTGGGCGGGAGAATTTGGTTCCGCGCTGAACCCACATCTGAAAATCCAGATGTGGGGCACCCGCCGGATGCGGTTGACCTGCTGGCGCTTCCCGAGGACGCCATGCGCCGCCGCCGCGGCCGCGATATTGCCATGATCTTCCAGGANNGCCGGGGCTCTCCCGCGCCGCCGTCCGCTCGCTGGTGTTCGACGCCATGCGCGAGGTTGCGCTGCCCGAGCCGGAACGCCGCGCGCGCGATTATCCGCACCAGTTCTCCGGCGGCCAGCGCCAGCGCATCCTTATCGCCATGGCCATCGTCAACCGCCCGCGCCTGCTCATTGCGGACGAGCCGACCACCGCCCTGGACGTGACCGTTCAAGCCCAGATCCTGGCGCTGCTGCGGACACTGCGCCGCACCCACGGCCTGTCGATGCTCTTCATCTCGCACGATCTGGCGGTGGTGGCGCAGACCTGCGACCAGCCCGGCGACCACATCGCCGTCATGCAGCAGGGCGCGATCGTGGAGCATGCGCCCGCGCTCGAGATCTTCCGCTCGCCGCAGCACGCCTACACCCGCAGGCTGCTCGCCTCCGCGCCCACCATGACCACCGACCGCACTCAGCCGCTGGCAATGTGAGACTGATCTCAGGCGAACGGATTGCGGATCGTGATCGGGCCGATCTTCTGCCCGTCCTGCATGTCCTCGGAGTAGACGGTGTCGCATCCGGCAGCGAGCGCCGCGGCAAGGATCAGGGCATCGTAGATGGGATACCCATGCTCCTCGGCGATCTTGAGCGCGGACTCGTGAATCTGGACCGTGAGCGGCGCAGCGGGCTCGCACAAGCTGCGAATGTCCTCCAGTGCCCCGGAGATTTCCGACCAGGATTTCTTCAGCTTACGACGCGCGATTGCCGCAAACTCGTTCAAGACCTGAACGCTGATGTGTCCGCCAGCGGCGAGCAGCCTCTGAGCAATCGCCGCGCGGGCATCCTCTTCGGAGACCGCGTGGATCAGAATGTTGGTGTCGAAGAACGGTCTAACGCTCATTCGCCTCGACCCGGTCGAATTTGAATCCCGCCGGCAGCTTCCAACGCATCTTCCGCAGCCGCTCCAGCGCCCGCTCGCGAGTTGGGTCGCGGTCGATCTCGAACTCGCGTGTGCCGGCGACGCGCACCTCGATCTGATCGCCCTCTTTCAGTTCCAGCGCCTCGACAACCGCGACGGGCAAGCGCACCGCGAGACTGTTTCCCCACTTCGATACCTGCATGGCGCCTCCTTGGATATACAGCAACCCAAGTATATCATTCCTTGGTCCGGTTGTTCGTTCTACGCGCTACGTTCTTCGTTCCCCAGACCGAACGACCAGCGGACAACGGAGAACGGACAACGCGCCGTCCCCCTGCGCTAAACTGAAGATTCGTGCGTACTGCGCGAATCGAGTCCGCATGCGTGCTCTCATCCTCTCCGATATCCACGCCAACCTGGAAGCCCTGAACGCGGTGCTCGCCGCCGCCGGCAAGTGGGACGCGCTGTGGAACTTGGGCGACATGGTGGGCTACGGAGCCAGCCCCAACCAGGTGCTGGACATCATCCGGCCGCTGGCCACGCTCACCGTGCGCGGCAACCACGACCGCGTCTGCTGCGGGCTCAGCTCGGCGGTCAACTTCAACCCGACCGCGCGTGCGGCGGCCAAATGGACGCTCGCCAAGCTGACCCCGGACAACCTGGAGTGGCTGCGCGCGCTGCCCCAGGGGCCGCTGGAGACGGAGGCGCCCACGGCCGATTCCAAGGCCATGCGGGTCACGCTGGTGCACGGCTCGCCGCTGAACGAGGACCAGTACATCCACACCATGCGCGACGCCTGGGCGCCGCTGCAGCAGAGCACCGCCCCGCTGACCTTCTTCGGGCACACCCACGTGCAGGGCGGCTTCTCGCAGAAGCAGCAGGACTGGCTGGAGCTGCGACCGCGCTTTGCCGGGCGCACCGATGCGGAGTCCCTGGTCCTGCCCATTCCGCCGGGGACGCGCCACCTCATCAATCCCGGCGCGGTCGGCCAGCCCCGCGACTACGACTGGCGCGCCGCTTTCGCCATCTACGACAGCCTGGCCGGCGAGGTGGTCTTCCACCGCGTGCCCTACGACCTCCGCCGCGCGCAGGGACGCATCCTGATGGCCCGCCTGCCCGAGCGCCTGGCCGCCCGCCTCCGCGAAGGACGGTAGCGCAGGCTTAGTCCACGAAAGTGCTAGTGATCGTTGTACATGCGGCTGTTAGCCTGTTCGCACTATGGCAGAACAATTCGCAAACGCACTCCTTCCCGGTATAGCCAATCCAGCGCTGCAAAGGCAGTCTGGCTCGGACGCACTCTTCGACGGTATCCAGCACTGCGCAGCCAGGGAGAGGGATTCGGCCGCGCGGGCCAGCAGCCCGAGCCCAGCCGTGCTGAGCCAGGCCGCCAATTCAGCCGGCATCAGCCTTCCCGTGGAGGAGAGCTCACCCTACCCCCGCGCTCTTCTCTACGGCACCGCCGCCGCCGTCGCCGGCCTGGTCCTCTACGCGTCGTTCACCATCATCACTCACATGTACCTTGGCTACGTCGCGGTCCTGGTCGGACTGATGGTCGGCAAAGCCATGATGCAGGGATCGGGAGGCGTGGGTGGGCCACGCTACCAGATCCCCGCCGTCGTGCTGACCTATGCGGCCATCTCGCTTGCATCCGTTCCGATTCAAATCTCCGAGGCACTCAATCAAGGGTACGCAATCGATTGGGGAACGATGGCCGGTCCTCTGCTGGTGGGCGGGATCGTCTCGCCATTCCTGAAGTTGGCGCAGGGCGCTTACGGCATCATCGGACTGGTGATCCTCTTCGTGGGGCTGCGCGTGGCCTTCCGGCTGACCAGGGAGAAGCCGAATAAGGCCGCCGTTAGCGTCTCAGTTTGAAGTGAATCTGAGCTTGCCGAAAATGCGACATTTCAGGCAGAACAAACAGACCGCACTTTCGTTGCCCAAGCTGCCCGCTTCAGTGATGGGTCTACCGCAGGAAGAGTTTCGCCGTGCACGCCTCCGCGCCCGCACCGCCGAGAACAGCGCGGGCGCCGCCCACTAAGGCCAGCACCGCCGTTGCGTTCTTCGGCGAATCCGCGCACTTCTTCACACCAACCCCCTCGGCCTAAGGGCGCGTTCCCAGATGGCTCGTCCCGTTCACCGTCGGCGTCGACGGCAGCCCCGCCGCAATTGGCGTAATCACCGGCACCGCCGCTCCAATCAGCTCCACGATGTCGTTGGCGCCGTCGTTTGCGATCCAGACATTCCCCGAGCCGTCGACGGCGATCCCCGTGTTGCCGGAGTTGGCGCTGCTCAGACTGGCGTACCCGTAGCCGAGGCTGGTTGTGATTGGCGTACCCGCATTGGTGAGCTCCGAGACCGTGCTGCCGAAGCCGCTGGCGTTTGCGATCCACGCATTCCCCGCGCCGTCCATCGCAACGTAGTAAGGATCGTCCACCCCGCCGCCGGAGTAGCCGCTGGTGCCGGAAACCGGCGCGCCGGTGTTGGAGAGCACGGTTACGGTGTCGTTGTAGTTTGGCACCCAGACCCGGCCCGAGCTGTCGACGGCAATGCCGTGAGGGTATTGAACTCCGCCGCTCGTGTATGGCGAATTCGTATAAGCCACGCCCGCGCTGGAGAACTCCGAAACGGTTCCGCTGGTATTGTTGCCAAGCCACGCGTTGCCCGAGCCATCGATCGCGATACCGTAGGGGCCATCCAGGCCGCCTCCGCTGTAGCCGAATCCCGATGAGACGAGTGCGCCTGCGCTCGAGAGCTTGATGACGCCGAGGCCGTACACGCTGTCATCCGTGATCCACGCGTTGCTCAAACCATCGATCGCGATATACGTCGGACGGCTCTGCGTGCCGGTGCCAAAGGGCGAGTTGGTAACCGCTGTGCCGGCACTGTTCAGCTCGGTGACGTAGCTGACATTCGGATTGGTGATCCACGCATCGCCTGCGGTGTCGATCGCGATGCCGTACGGCTCCTCGATGCCGGTGTAGCCACCAATCCCATAGAAGCCGCCAGTCGAAGGCGAGATCGCCGCGCTGGAGCTGGCAAACTTGGAGACGCTGTTGACACTGTTGACCACCCACACGTTGCCGGAGCCGTCGATGGCAAGATTCTCCGGAACATCCAATCCGCCGCCAGTGACCTTGATACCTATCGTGAAGTCGTTGGGCTGAGTCGTAAGCGCGGGGCTGAAGGGCGGCGATCCGGAACCCAGCGAGTACAACGCTGTCATATTTGCCCCCGGGTTGTGCGCGATATTGATTGCCGCCGTCGCGGTGTCCGCCGGCTCCGTGCCGGAGGAGCCGCTGCTTTCAGCATTCGTGAACAGCGTGTAGCACGCCGTCGCATTCGTCGGCCCCGTCACCGCCCCGTTGGTGTTCACGCACGACGCCAGAATATTCGCCAGCGTGTCGATCTCGCCCTGTGGGACCGCGCCATTCCCCGCCGGCGTCGTCGCCAGCGCAGCCCCGGTCCCGAGCGTCTCCACGTTCGCCGCATTCGCAAACGCATTCGCAATCCCCGTCTGCGCCAGCGCCGTCCCGGAACTCGACACATGCACTGCGTCCGTCGCAAACCCGGCAAACGAATACGCCGCCGCAATCGTCGACACCTCATCCATCACCACGTACAACGACGATGAGAAGCTGCTGGTTGCGCCCGCCGAGCTCGGACAGCTCCCCAGCACCGCCAGCAGGCCCGCCGCCGGATTGGCCTGCCCCAGAGGCAAACCAGGATTCCCGCCCACCGCATACAGATACACCTGCTGCCCGGGCGTGCAGGTATAGTCGCCGGTAATACTGAACGTGCCCCCCGCCACAGTGGTCGCATAGTAGTCGCCGTCGGTCGCTCCGCCGCTCGAATCCAGTGTCGTGCTGCCCGGCACGTTGGTCAGCAGCGACACCGACGCGTTCCCATAGCCATTCGCATTGGGCGTGAACACCCCGGCGTTTGCCGCCAGCAAATACACCCGCGCGCCTACAATCGGCGCCTGCCCGCCTTGAACCTTGCCCTGAATCGCAAGCCCCGCATCCGGCGAGGGCCCCGCCGTTGAACTCAACTCACATCCGCTCAGCAGCCCACACAGTAAACAGGCCAGCGGCACACAAGGGGCAAGGAAGGTTGGACGCATGCAGTCTCCACTGGAAGGATTGCCGTGACACTTGCACCCTGGATTTTCTTGCGGGTAGACACGGTGAGTACACAGATGATATCCCCACGCCCGGCATTGTCAAGAGAGCATCACTCATCTGTTCCATGGTTACCCATATTGACTGCAAAGGCTGGCCCTAGGCCGCTCGCGGCTGGTCAGTCGACCCCAAACGGGGCCGGATTGCATTGGTCGGGTCGTTGAACCAGAGGCAGATCATAGTGTCTTCGACGTGAAAGATTGGGGTGCTGGCAGACATCTCGTCAAGGTAGGTAGATAGCTCGGGGTAGTCCTTATTGTTGTAGTCGTGCCAGAGGATGCAGGAGGTTGTGTCTTTGGCTACGATTTCCATGGCGTGCTCGGTATCGGCTTTCACCGTTAGGAGGTCGTGGCCGCCGTCAATGAATACGAGGTCGATGGAATCTTTCCATGGTGAGAAGTCGAAGGTGACGGAGTTGCCGGTCAGCGTCTTCACTTTGTGCGCGGCCCGGCTGCCCATGAAGTCGAGCGTGCGGGTGGCAAAATGGGTGCGGGTCAACGCGGCATCTTCGGGATGCTGGCTCAGCGCGGCAAGGCTCGCCTGGTCGAGATCGAGCGTCGAAACTTCGCCGTCCTCGGGAATGTTGACGGCCAGGTTGAGCGTGGTGCTTCCCAAGAAGGTCCCGAACTCGAAGGCGCGCCGGGCCTTCACGGCGTTCGTGGCCGCAATGACAATGCAGGTCTCGAGCAGCGTGAGGCCGCCCGCTCCACGCCTCGGTGGAAGCTGCAGCTGGACAATACGATCGGCGGGTGACGCTTCGACCAGTCCGAAGACCTTGTAAGGGCGAATATGGCGCATGTTTTTGGGCATCCTGAATCTCCTTTTTCGGCGTCGGTTCGCTAGGAGGCATAAGGCCCCAGTTTATATCTGCGGCGGAGAGCTACCGCCGGTTGAGGCCGAGCAGGGAGAGGAAGAAGCTGGCGAAGATGACTTCGACGCCGAGCATGAAGCAGGCGGCCGAGGGCAGCGTGAGGCGGAGCATGCGGGTGGCGGAGAGGTCGCCGAAGCCGGTGGCGTGCCACAGGTGAAATGCGTAGCCGAGGATGCCGGCGCCGACGAGCAGCAGGAAGCAGCCGAGCAGCAGGCCGGTTTCGAGGGTGATGTATTTGAAGACGCGATCGTAGGCGGCGTTGCGCGGGAGGAAGCCTTCCTGGGTGCCGAAGACGCGGGCGGAGACGGCGAAGACGGTGATGTGCGCGCCGATGAGGACCAGGCCGAGTGCGTAGGTGAGGGTGTCGACGTCGAGGGTGTGGGTAGCTCCGGCGAAGTGGATGGGCAGCGGGCCGGGGAGGAGCGCGGCGGAGAGGAACAGCCCGACGGCGAGCGTGGCCAGGCCGGGATAGAAGAAGAGCCAGCGCGGGCTGTAGAGCAGCAGGAAGCGGAGGTGACGCCAGCCGTCGCGCCAGGAGCGGAGGTGGGGCGGGCGCGAGCGGCCATCGGGGGAGAGCGTGGTGGGAACCTGGGTGATGCGCAGGCCGGCGAGCGAAGATTTGACCACCATCTCGGAGGCGAACTCCATGCCGGTGGTGCGCAGGTTGAGCGCGAGGATGCGGTCGCGGCGGAAGGCGCGCAGGCCGCAGTGGAAGTCGCCCACCGGGATGCGGAAGAAGATGCGCCCGGCGGCGGAGAGCACCGGGTTGCCGAGGTAGCGGTGCAGCGGGGGCATGGCTCCGGGCTCGATGGTGCCGGAGAAGCGGTTGCCCATAACCAGGTCGTAGCCTTGGTCGAGCGGAGGCAGGAAGCGGGGCAGATGCTCGAAGTGGTAGCTGGCGTCGGCGTCGGCCATCATGACGTACTTGCCGCGGGCGGACTCGATGCCGGCGATGAGCGCCGCGCCGTAGCCGCGGGTGGGGACGTTGACGACGCGCGCGCCTTCGACCAGCGCGATGGCCTGCGAGCCGTCAGTCGAGCCGTTATCGGCGACGAGGACTTCGCCGGCAAGGTTGGCGTCGCGGATGGCCTGCGCAGCTTGGCGAACGCAGATGGCTAGAGTCTCGGCCTCATTCAGGCAGGGCATGAGGATTGTGAGGTCGAGATCGGACATGGGGGAATGGTAGCAAAAGGCAGTTGTCAGTTGTGAGTTGTCAGTTGTGAGTTGCGCGAGAGGTTTCCCCTCCGAGGCTTTTTCCACTCACAACTCACAACTCACAACTGCATCACCGCAGCGGGAGCGCGTAGAAGGTGGTGTCGCCGAGCTGGCGCCAGTTGCGGAAGAACGGGTCGGCGTCGCTGACGCGGGCGTGGCCGAAGTTGGCGACCAGCACCCGGGCGCCCTGGCCGCGGACCACGGCGATGGCCTGATCGCGATTGGGCAGGCCGGCGAGGAAGTCGTATGCGGGAGTGACGCCCGCGTAGATCTCCGTGGTGATGCGAACGCCGTCGAGGCGCGCGTAGTAGGGGTCGTCCAGGCAGGCAGACCAGCCGGTGCAGGCAATGGTGTCGCCGGGACGGACGCCGAGTTGGCGCAGGCTGCCGGCGACCTGGGCCATTGTGGGCGAGTACCAGCCGTCCGAATAGCCGAGCACGAGAATGTCGCGGCGGTCTTCGAGGACGGTGCGCAGAGACTCGCCGGTGGCGAGAAGCGCGAGCAGCAGAATGAGGGCGGAGGCGATGGGGGCAAGGAAAGCACCAATACTGAGATTCTGGCTGCGCCAGAATGACGACGCACTTTGTGGAATCCGCAGCGCGGCGAACAGCGTGAGGATGATGGCGAGGTAGGCCACGGTGACGTAACGCTCCTCTGTGTTGACCGTGGCGTAAATGCCCCAGATGAGCACGCCGAGCGCGAGCGGCGGGAGCCAGAACGCGTTCGACGCCAGCCCCGGCCTCGGCTTCCACGGGAGCGTGAAGCGCGCGCCGAGTGCAAGCAGTAGCGCCAGCAGGATCAGTGCCTCAGGGTGGTTGAACAGGTAGCGCACGATGAGAACGCAGTTGCGCGAGCCGCGGGAGATTTCGCCGGAGAGCGTGAAGTGCGGCTTGATCTGCTCATTCCAGTAGGCGGTGTCGAACCAGTCGGGGTAGGTGCCATACGGCAGTTGGGCGTAGCTGAGCACCAGCGGCGAGTGCAGCAGCTCCTTCTCCGGATGCTTCAGGTGGACCTGGGCCGAACCGAACTGCGCGGTCTGGTAGGGCTGCAGGTGCATCTTCTCCGTGCCCGCGACGTACCAGGCGTAGTTGAGCGCGCCGGAGTCGCCGAAATCGAAGCGCCCGCGTGCGTGCGAGAGCGCGGCAATGTACGGCCCCGCCAGCGCAGCGAAGCAGACCAACGCGGCCAGCGCCGCGGTAAGAATGCGCGCAACTTTGTGCTTGAGCCAGAGCCAGCGAAATCCAACTAACGCCGCGATCGAGAGCAACGCGAAGACGAAGGCAAAGGATTTGGTGAGGTACGCGCAGCCCAGCGCCAGCCCCATCAGCGCGGCGTAGCGCAGCCGGCCAGTGGCGAGATGCGCGAGCAGCGCGGCCAGAGCGAACAGCAGCAAAGCCTGCAGCAGCGCGTCCGGCCGCACCTTGCCCAGCGACAGCTCGCGCTGGCTGGCGATGACTACCAGCGCCAGGCCGAGGTAACGGAGGGGGTACTTGGTGAGCAGGAAGCTCATAGCGCGCGAATCCCACGGCTCGGAAGCGAGACGTGGGGCACCCGCCGACTCGCGGTTCCCTGTTCCCTGTTCCCTGCTCCCTCTATCACGCAACCGCACAATCGCATCGGTGAAGCAGACGACAGCCAGCATCCCCAGCAGGAAGATGACGAAGTTGGCCATGTAGTACGCGTGCAGTTCGTTGGCGGGCGTGGAGTGGAAGAGGGCGTGGCCGGCCGCGAGCAACGCCGGATACAGCGGGTGCCAGTAGCCGTTGACGATGCCCGCCCACTGGTGCGCGCGCAGGCAGTCGCCGATGTCCATGTAGGCTACCGCGTCGCCGTCGATCTGGAATGGCTCGTAGAGCGCGTAGCCGAAGGTGACCAGCGCGGCCAGCGCGCAGTAGAAGGGGAAGAACCGCCGCAGCAGCGTGGAAATGGGAGATGCCTCGGAGATGTCTTCCCGTGCCCTGGCCGGGTTCACCTGCGATGCCGCGTCCATGCGAATGATTATCGCAGAGGGCGGCGAGGGCATGATCCGATTCTCAGAAGCAGAAACAACAGCGGTACCGATTCGTCAGACACTGCCTGGTGCCCTGCCTCGCCTGGGGCACTTAGCGCGGCAGCCGAAGCGGTACAGACGAGACGAAGAAAGATTATGATTGCGTGACCGGAAACTCAAAACGGAGGAGCGTCATGTCGATCAAGTCAATCATCAGCGCTGGAACCGTGCTTCTGCTTCTAGGGGCCGTTCCTTCTGCCTACGGGCAGCGCGACCCGCAGGGAGATAAGGGGCAGGGGCAGCCGCATGGACAGCAGGCCGCACCGATGCAGCCGCAGGCCAAACCTACCGCCAGGCCTGCGCCCGCCACGCCTACCGCCAGGCCCGCGCCTGCCACGCAACGGACATCGCCGGCCAGGCCTACCGCCAGGCCTGCGCCCACCGCGCAGCGCACGCAGCCGGCCTACGGCGGCGCCTATCACGGCGGCGTAAAGCCGGCCGCGACGCCCACCCATGGCGGCGTTCACCCCAGCGGCGTTCCGCAACAGCAGTCGCAGGTGCGCAGCGGCTTCCTGCAGTCGCGCGCAAGTTCGTTTGCGACCCAGCACCGCACCTGGCAGCAGCGCGGCGGCTACAACGGCTACCGCGTTCCGGACGATCGCTACGGCCTCTACTTTGGCAGCGGCCACTTCTTCGAGATCGGCAACCTTCCGCTGCTGTTTGTCGGCGGCTATCCCCGCTTTCAATACGACGGCTACTGGGTGACGTTTATGGACCCCTGGCCGGAAAACTGGCCTCCGCTGTGGTACGAAGCCGACAACGTCTACATCGACTGGGGCGGCGACGGCTACTACCTCTACGACACCAACTATCCCGGTATCGGCATCGCCGTCACCATCTCCTTCTGAGGCGAGTTCCGGAGAAAATGGGAGGGCCGCGATCGCTCGCGGCCCTTCGACTTCAACTGACAACTAGCAACTAACAACTGCCGTTACACGTCCTTCACGCCGTCGACGAAGGCTTTCAGCTTGCGGCTGCGGCTGGGGTGGCGGAGCTTGCGCAGCGCCTTGGCTTCGATCTG
>PLUT01000187.1 GCA_003162875.1 Granulicella sp. | reverse complement strand
GCCGATACGCTCGCCTGGTCAATTGTATCCGTCAGGCCAACGCATATTGACAGTTACAGACTGCTGGCGGCCCATGCGGCGGGCGCGAGTTCTGGAAGTTTCTGGATGGATAAGTTGGCGAGCCCTGGCAGGATGTCGGCGAGGTAGTCGCGGACCGGGATCTTGAGTCGGCGGCAGGTTTCGACGATGGAGAGGATTGCTGCGATGCGTGGTCCTGCCTTCTCGTGACCGATATGGGTCCAGTTGCGACGGCCAAGAGCCACTGGGCGCATGGAGTTTTCCGCGAGGTTGTTGCTCAGCTCCAGCTCTGGATAGTTGAGGAAGCGTGTGAGCTTGTCCCACAGGCGAAGGGTGTAGGCAGACGCCTTGCCGAGGGGACTCGATGGGAGTGCGGTTCGGCCGGCAGCCTCGATCTGCGCCTTGAGTTCTGCGAGCAGCAACGGAGCCCGTTCCGTGCGCAGCACATGCCGCGCGGCATGGTCCATGTTCTCCTCACGCGCCTGGGCATCGATGGCAAACAGCTTCGCCATCTGCGCCACGATTCGTGCCGAGACTACATCCTGCGGATTGAGTTTGGTTGCCTCCACGAAGCGTCTTCTGGAGTGTGCCCAACATGCGGCGTGCACCATCCTCGGTCCGCCGACACGGTCGTAAGCCGCATATGCGTCGGTCTGTAAAATGCCTTCGAAGTTATGGAGGAAACGCATGGGGCCTTCGCGTCCGCGACCCATGCGGAACTCGAAGATCGTAGCTCCGCCCGGGGTTCCGTACTGCCATAGATAGCCGGGATGGTTCCGCGAGCGGCCATCGCGTGTCAGCACGTCCACCGGCGTCTCATCGGCCTGGATGTAAGTGCCTTCGAGTAACTGGTTGCGCATAACTGCGACCAGAGGAGTTAGTAAGTCGCCGACGCGCATCACCCAGCCATCGATGGTTGCGCGGCTGATGTTGATGCCTGCGTCGCGCAGCAGGATCGCGCTCTGACGATAGAGCGGGCAGTGATTGGAATATTTGCTGATGATTGCATCGACGATCACCTGATCGCCGACCAGGCTCTTCTCGATAATCCGAGGCGGCAGCGGTGCAGCCATCACGCCGCGCTCTTCGCAGCGCTTGCATGCACGCTTTTCGCGCTTCGTAACCAGCACAAAATACTTCGCAGGCTCCACGTCCAACTGCTCGCTCTCTTCGTAGCCGATCAACGTTGTTGCTTGTCCGCAGCCACCGCATATGCACTGTTCGGACGTGCAGGCTATCACGCGCTCCACGCGCGGCAGATCCGAAGGCAACGTCTGGCGGCCAGGATGCCGCTTGCGCTTCTTCTGGTCCGGCGTTGTTGGCAGCGCATCGCGTTCCCCCTCGGCCGCGACTTCCAGATTGCTGACTCCGGGCTCGAACTCCAACAACTCCAGTTGCAGGCTGGTCAGCTTCTCGCTGCCCGGCCCGTACTTCGCGATCCGTTGCAGGCGCAGCTTCTCTTCCAGCAAATGCACTCGCAGCTCAGAGAGTTGCAGCCGCGCGGACGTCACAGCCAACTGCTGCTTCAACTGCTCGATGATCTCTGCGTCGGATGGAGCGAGAGAAGACGTAGCAGGATTGAATGGGGCATTCACGCTGTCTATTGATTAACAGACATGCCTGTTGAAGTACAAGCATTTTGTCGAGTGTTTATGCGGTTATTCGTAACGCCGATGATTCCTCTGCGACCGGCCTGCGATACCACTTCCGAGGTCGTGTCTGAGCCAGGTCGATGCCGCCCAATAACATCGCAAACTCCTCGTGACTGAGCACGATCTTGGCTTGTGTTTCGCCCGCAGTCGGCCAGCGAAAGCGCCCCTTCTCGAGCTTTTTCGCGCACACCCACAGGCCGGTCGTATCCCAGAACAGAACCTTTAAACGATTGCGCTGCGCATTCGTAAACAAGAAGAGGTGACCGCTCAACGGATCGCACAACAGTTGATCGCGCACCAGACCATACAGGCCGTTGAACCCTTTGCGCATGTCGGTCGTCCCCGGCGCAAGATAGATCCGTGTGGCCGCGCCTACCCCGAACACCGGCTTACAACCTCTCCAGCACGGTCACCAGTTGCGCCAGCGTCGCCGCATCGAAGCCGCTTCCAACTTCCACTCTGCGACCGTTGATCGACAGGACTATCGCAGCGGCGGACACCTTACCGGCTGCGATCGAGGCAACAGGTGCGGCTACTTCCACCGGCACAAGTCGGCCCTGCTCGACACCCTTGCTGCGCGACTCGCTGTGCTTGCTCCGCTGCTTCCTCATATGGCGGCCCAGCGTGCTGAGCGCCAGCCCGTGACTGCGGCAAAACTCCATTCGCCCCATCCCACTCGACCCGTACAGGGCCACCAGCCGCTCGATCTCCGCACGGCTACGACGACCAACCAACACTCTAGCATCCACGCTCATGACCAGAGTTCATCACGGACAGCCACCCGCCAACAGGTGTGTTGCTCGGTCGCTTACAGTAGAGTTGGTATCCCGTTGCGCCCGCGAAGTTCTTCGGATGGCGTAGCGGACCGCCATAGTTCGTCGCATACCGGAGGGTCTGGAGCGGCGCGCATATCTCCACCGATTGCGGCTCCAGGTATGCGGTCTTCCACCGCGCAACACAGTCAAGAATCCCTTGAGCCGCTGAAAACGTGGGAGCAGGGTACGTCGTGAAAGAAGCTCCTGAATCCGGGCGCACCCAGATTGCAGCCGGCCCCGCGATTTCCACGGCAACATGATAGGGACGCAAGGTATTCCTCCGGTGCGTCCCATACTACTATTTTTTAATGGGCTACCGCTTGTAACTGGTCTTCACTGCTGCCACATAGTGCCATCGAACATGATTTCCAGTAGCGATTCAGGAACCCGTCTTCGGATAGATTCTTGACTCGCGTTGCTACCTCTCTTTGGGAATCAAATTCCCACATTAAGCCGACGTTCCAGCTCTGCGATGGCCGCGACAACCTCGTCCACGGTGGGTATCGGGCCGAAGACCATGCCGGACATGGCTTCATAGTCTCGCCGCAGATCGGCGAGCATCCCGTAATGAGGAGTCAGAGCGAAGCTGCCGGGAATGGCTGAGGCGAGGTCAAGATCGGGCCGATTGAAGAACATACGGGCATGACGAACGCAGTCCTCGGCCATCTCTACATCTCCCGTTGCCTTCCGGCCAATCTCAGAAGCTAATAGTCGATAGACATCGTAGTAGTGGCGCGAGACGCGCTGCCCTCCTCCCCTCAGCTCGCCACGGCGGTCCCACCACCGGCGCAGGCCATGCAGGATAACAACCTTGTCCCAAAAGGTACGGCTCGGGTCAACGGTCGTCACGTTGCCGACCGCCAGATCAAAGTTTGGAAGGTCGTCCGCAATGTACGGCTTTACGACGACGGGAGCATGAGGGTCGAGGGCGGACTTCGCGCCCGATTCGATCTTGATGGCTCGACGGATATACGCATTGCCCTCGGCGGTCGCGGTGGGATACCAGAGAAGCAAGCTCTGGCCGTCGGGGTCAGCGGGATCGTGTTCCACACGCGCCCGATTCTCGTTCAGGTTCGCGGCCTGGAGCGTCTGCCGTAGCATCGCGCTCAACCGTTCCAGCATCGGGCCTTGAATGTACTCCTGGCAGGCGGCTTTGATGGCCTCCAAGCGAGCGTTACGCTTCTTGCCGCTCAGAGTTTCCAATTCCTCGACCGTCGCGGCCTGACCGATGTCCTCCCGGAAGACGGTGATGTCGATATCTTCGGAAAACCGTTCGATCAAGCCGTAGCCTTTCGAGAGCGATGTGCCGCCCTTGAAGAGCAGGCGCGGGCCGCCGGCCGCCAGTTCGTTGAAGAGCGCGTCGAGCGTCCAACAGACCCAGAAGTCCTTCTCGATATTCTGTTCGGCGGTGCCAAGACGGGTGCTGGCTCCGACAAANNATCCTTCTGTCATCTATTGTCTGAAACCTCTTTACCCCTATGATAGGTTCGCGTCTTCGGTGGTGGGAGAGCACGTCTCGGAGCCTTACCTTCCTGCGGTTGCCCCTGGTCCGCTCGGCTGGATTGCGGGATCAGATCACGCACAATGATTCGCATCCACTCTGGCAGCGCATACAAGCTATCGCGCAGATCGTCTTGAATCGCCTGCCCATGATCGGCGTCCTTGAGGATAGAGACAAGGCGCTTGCGGAGGCTGCCGTCGTCCGACGGAAGCATATCGCGCAGCCAATGGAGTGCCTGGACGAAGCGCATGGCAGGGCGACCCGCCCAGTAAAGCCGGCTGGGTGCGGCATATTGGAAATCAATCGTCAGATTGCCTAGACGGATGGGCCGCAGGCGCCCATCCGTCAATACGGTAATACGAGCCGGAACGGCAGCGGTAAGCCCCAGGTCGTTGGCGGCGGTCATGCCATCGACCACTACGCGCACGCTGCCCTTGCGGGCCAGTGCGTCGATCACATCGCGCGGATCGGGATAGGNNGTCCGGCATCCAGACGCGCGACTTCGAGGGAGCGTGGATACGGTCCCGGATCGCGGCTTGAATACTGGTTCTGTCGGTCGGCATGGCAACTCTTTGTAAGAAATATGTAGCAATATTCTTACACACTTAGTCTACACGCCCCCGAGTATGATGTCGCAAGCCTCTATGAAAAATTCACAATTGCAAGTACAAGGCGAAGCGTGGAGTAGGCTTTGGCAAAACTCAGAGCATTCTCGTATCGGAAAAGAGCTGGTTCCACCCATAACTGCAAGCTTCACGGATGAATTCAGGACTCAGGTTCCGGCCTGCGGCGATACGCGCTGCTTCTCGGATGGTGGTCATCGACTCCTGCAAAGAGAGTGTCTGTCGCCTTCTCGACTTGGCGAACGGCCTACGCAGGCAGGCCGGGCTTAATGTTTACTTCCCACTCCTGCCGTATTGTTGGTAGTGCTCCGCCGAAGATTTCGATGGTGTCGTCTTCAACGTCCGGTCGCAGTCGCAACGACGTGTGCTGTTCAATTCGTATCCGAACTCAAGCTATCCATTGAGAATGCGAAAAGTGGTTTAGCCGCTAAAGACTAGCGACGTAGTAGGCGCCAGACTCTCAGCACATTGGGTGTGCTTCCCATATAGAACTTCGTCGTTTCGCCCACTTCGCCAGCCTGTACATGCTACTTAGACGTTTTTTGCGGCCTCTTCGTGCGATGCCTCAGCTATTGCAAATTGGAATCAATGACCTCTGCTGTAGCCAGGACCTTTGAAATAACCATCGGTTCAACGAAACCGGCGTTTCTGCGCGGTGCTGAGGATCGTTTAGCCATGCACTTTCGACTACGCTACAGCAAGAGTCTCCATCTGGGATGTATTTCTGGCTCCCGCGGTGCCGTAAAGTATTTGAATCATGAGCAGCATGGAAGAACTCGAACGCGACGATGAGGAGCG
>PLUT01000114.1:17803-26560 GCA_003162875.1 Granulicella sp. | reverse complement strand
CACGCACACCTCGCCGGTGCAGATCCGCACCATGGTGGCTGAGGCGCCTCCGATCCGCATCGTGGTCCCCGGCAACGTCTACCGCAACGAAGCGGAAGACGCCACGCACCTCGCCCGCTTCCAGCAGGTCGAAGGCCTGTGCGTCGACACCAACATCACCTTCTCCGATCTCAAGGGCACGCTGGATCACGCCATGAAGGAGCTCTTTGGCTCGAGCGTGAAGACGCGCTTCTTCCCCAGCTTCTTTCCCTTCACCGAACCTAGCGCCGACATGCAGATCAGTTGCATCTTCTGCGGCGGCAAGGGCTGCCGCAAGTGCAAGGAATCCGGCTGGATCGAACTGCTCGGCTGCGGCATGGTCGATCCCGCCGTCTTCGCCAGCGTTACGGAAGCCCGTAGCAAGCTCAATCCCGCTGATGCCGCCTACAATCCCGCGAATATCTCCGGCTTCGCCTTTGGCATGGGAGTGGAGCGCATCGCCATGATCCAGCACGGCGTCGCCAGCGCCGGCACCTTCTACTCCAACGACATGCGCTTCCTGGAGCAGTTTGCATGAACATCCTCTCCAACTGGCTC
This sequence comes from Granulicella sp., assembly GCA_003162875.1. Taxonomy (GTDB): domain Bacteria; phylum Acidobacteriota; class Terriglobia; order Terriglobales; family Acidobacteriaceae; genus Edaphobacter. Next base: position 25,984 of record PLUT01000114.1, on the reverse strand, counting down.
CGCGCTTACGTTCCGAATATTGCCGTGGACGACCGTCAACTCGCCGACGACCTGACGCTGCGCGGAATTGCGGTGGAGGGAGTTCACGATCTTGGCCCGGGCAACGGTGCCCTGTTCGAGATGGACATTACCACCAACCGCGTGGATGCGATGAATCATTACGGCATCGCGCGCGAGGCAGCGGCCATCTACGACTTGCCACTGATCCCATTGGATACAGCGCTGCCTGCCGCGGTCCCGGCCGCGCGGCCATTCCCGGTGGCAATCGAGGCGCCGGAGTTGTGTGGGCGTTTTACCGCGCGGGTGCTGCGCGGGGTGACCATTGCGCCGTCGGCGGGCCGGGTTGCCGAGACCTTCGCGCTGATCGGCTCCAAGCCGATTTCGAATGCGGTGGACGCGTCGAACTTCGTGCTGCAGGGCATGGGGCATCCAACCCATGCTTTCGATCTCGACAAGATTGACGGGGGAATCATCGTCCGGCTGGCCCGCAAAGGCGAACGGCTGCGGCTGCTGGACGGCAGCGAGCGCACGCTCGAAGCCGACGACCTGGTGGTCGCCGACCACGCGAAGGCGCTGGGGCTGGCGGGCGTGATGGGCGGGTGGGACTCCATGATCACGGCGGAGACGAAGAACATTCTGGTCGAAGCTGCGTGGTTCGATCCGGCCTGCGTACGGCGCAGTTCGCGGCGCCATGGGTTGCATACGGACGCATCGCACCGCTTCGAGCGCGGCGCCGACTTCAACGCCTGCGCCACCGCCAATGCGCTGGTCGCGAGGCTGATTCTGCAATACGGCGGCGCGCCCGAGGGCGATCTGACCGATGTCGTGATTCCGGCGGTGGCTGCGCGGACAGCCGATCGCCGGCCGATTGCGCTCTCGCTGGGACAGGTCCGGCGGCACCTGGGCGCGACCCTGGACGATCTGCCGAACCGATCCGCGCTGACCGCGGAACTGGTGCGGCAGTATCTTACCGCGCTGGGATGCGAGTTGACGCGGGCAGATTCCGGTGATGCGTTTGCGGTAAAGCTGCCCAGCTGGAGGCTCGACCTGGAGCGCGAGATTGACCTGGTGGAAGAGGTCGCGCGCGTCTATGGATACAACCGCTTTGCGGACACGCTGCCCACCGCGCTGCCGGTGACGGCGCATCCGCTGGCAGCCGCGGAGCACGCGGTGCGGACGCGTTTGCTGGCGCTGGGCTACTCGGAGGCAATCTCCAGCAGCTTCGCATCGGAGACAGACGGCGCGGCATTCGGTTCCGCCGCGCGCGGCACGGTCGCGTTGGAGAATCCGCTCTCAGAGGAGGCTCGGCTGCTGCGCCCTTCACTGGCGCCGGGCATGATTGCGATGCTGGCGCACAACCTGAACCGCGATGTGCGCGAGGTGCGGCTGTTCGAGCAGGGAACTGTGTTCACCGGCTCGGCCGAGGTTGTCACCGAGTCGCCCAGGCTGTCGCTGGGGTTGACCGGAGAGCCGGCGGCGACGCGGCTGCACAACGCCAGGGACGCCGGCATCTACGAGTTGAAGGGCGTTATCGAGTCGCTGCTGCAAGGGTTCGCGGCGTCGGCCGATAGCTTGAGTGCGAGCGCGGCGGAGGCACTGACGTTTTCTCCCGATGCGCCTGCGTGGATCGAGCCTGGCCGCGGCGGAACAGCGCTGCTGGCGGGCAAGCCGATCGCGTGCTTCGGCGAACTGGCGGTGACCGAGCGCGAAGCAAGGAAGGTGCGTCAGCCGGTTTTCCTGGCTGAACTCGATCTGGAGCTGCTGTATGCGCTACCGTTGCGGCGGGCCACGGCGCACGAACTTTCGCGCTTCCAGGCAGTGGAGCGGGACTTCTCCTTCACCTTTGCCGATGCGATCCAATGGCAGACGATCGCCGATGCGGTCGAGTCACTGGCGATTTCCGAGCTGACGCGACTGACGCCGGTAGAGATCTTCCGCGACGCGAAGTCCACCGCCGTGCCGGCGGGCCACTATGCGCTGCTGTTGCGCTGCGTGTTCCAGTCGAACCAGCGCACGCTGCGCGAGGACGAACTGGCGCAGTGGTCGTCCCAGCTGATTGCGGCGCTGGGCGCGCTGGGCGCCGTGCTGCGGACCTAGCAGGCCGGCAGACCCGAGTCCGCTCAGCCTGCGCGGCGGTCTTCCAGCACCTCGTCCAGCATTCCCGCCAGCGTCCCCGCGCGGGAGCGCAAACTGCTTTCGGTCTGGCCCATGCTGCCGGCCAGCGCATCGTAGCGCGAGCGCAACGCGATCAGCTCGTCGGCGATATTCAGCGCCGCCAGCACCGCGACGCGCAGCGAGTCGACGGTGCTGCCATGGGCCGCAACCGCGCGCATCTTTTCGTCCACCAGGGCGGCCAGCCGCTCGATGTGCGCCGGGTCAGTGCCGCGCAGATGGTAGATCTGGTCGTAGATATCGACGCTCACCGCCTCGGGCACGTCGACCGCCACGGCGGCTGTCGAAGGCCGGCTGCCCGCGTCCGCTCCGCCGCCGCGTTTGCTGTCTCTTTCCGTCACGCAAACCTCCTGTCGGATCGCTCGAACCTTCGCCGTCACACCTACAGCAACTCGTCCATCTGCTGCAGCATCTTCTCCACGCGCTGACGCACCGCGTCGCGATCCTGGTTCAGCGCCGCGATCTGGCTCTCGGCTGCCGCTTTCTCGTGCTCAGCCGCCTGGGCGCGGCCCTCGGCAGCCTGCATTCGGCTCTGCGCGGCTCCTGCCTGGGAGGCAAGCTGCTCGCGCAAGGCCGCAACCTCCACCTCGGCCGCGGCGCGCGCCTCGCGCTCCCGCTTTACGATCTCCACCGCGCGCAAGACCTTCTGCTCGAGCGCCTGAAACTCATCCACGCTGACACCGGAACTCATACTCGCAAGTATAGAGCGGAATTCCCGTCGTGACCGGCGTTCGAGGATTGTGCAAAATGCGGTACTTATTCGCGAGAGGATGCGCGCTGCAGGGTTAGCTGTCTTTGCGGTAGAGGAGGTCGCGCATCGCCTTCCTCCTGGCGGCATTGACTTCCGACGTTGCCTTCGGTCCGCCGGCATCCATGGGACGCGCAGCGTTCTCCTCGGCGGCTTCGGGAGCGCTGCAACTGGGGCAGCGGTTGGCAAAGCCGGGCTTGTCGGGCTTGAGCTCGAACTCCTGACCGCAGACGACGCAGACTTTGATAGGCAGAGCCATTGGAGCTTCAAAGCTAATACAAATCTGCCCGCGTTTCCAGCCCCCCCGGCTCGCGCGTCGAGCGGAATTTTTGATGATGAAGCAACCTATTGCAGACACTTCACTTGACGGCGTCTGCGCGGCGGTGTAACTTCGGCTTCTCCCCAGGGCCATGGTGTCAAAATTCGAACGACGTCCGCCGGCGCCAGGCCGGGGGCAGGAGTGTTCCATGCGCATGATGATGTTCGTCAGTTTTCCCAACGATGCTTTCAACGCCGCGGTGAGAGACGGCTCCGTGAGGGCCAAGATGCAGAAGGTCCTTGGGGCGCAGAAGCCTGAAGCTGCTTACTTCATGGATCACAGCGGCAAACGAACCGCTGTTCTGGTCCTGGATCTCGCGAGCGCTTCGCAGATTCCGGCGCTGGCCGAGCCGTGGTTTCTGACGTTCAACGCCAGCATCGAGATCCATCCGGTGATGACGCCGTCCGACCTGGCCGCGGCCGGGCTGGACAAGCTGGGCAAAGAGTGGGGTTGAGCCCCTGCGCAGCATCAGGAGGTGGAACATGGCTCTCAGCTTTGCGGCGGACATTCGTCCGCTTTTCCGGAGCGGGGACATTGAATGCATGAAGAGCATGGGGGTGGAGTTGGACGACCCTGCGTGGATGTGCGTCGCGGCCAATGCTCAGGAAGTGTACAGCGCGGTGGCCGATGGCTCGATGCCCCCGGATGAGCCGTGGCCTGTTGAGCGGGTGGCGCTGTTCAAGCAGTGGATGGACGCGGGCTGTCCGAGGACGTAAATCGAAGATTCGGAGGGAGACGCATATGTACGATATGGCGAATATCAAGAAGCTGAAGCTGTTGGGGGAGGGTGCTCCGGCGGCGTGGGAGGGGTTCGCGGCGTTCGACAAGGCGGCGATGGCCGATGGGGCGGTGCCAAAAAAGTACAAAGAGCTGATCGCGCTGGGCGTGGCGCTGACGACGCAGTGTCCGTACTGCCTGGAGATTCACCGGAAGGCGGCGGAAGCAGCAGGGGCGACGCAGCAGGAGATCGCGGAGACGGCGATGGTGGCGGCGGCGCTAAGGGCGGGAGCGGCGGTGACGCATGCTACGCATCTGCTGGGCGGCGGGACGGCAAAATAGGCGGGGCGGTTGCGGTGGTGGATTTGTGAGTTGTGGGACCAGCGCGCCCTCCGATGCCGGTACCCCACCCCGGGGGTACATACCCCCTATGTGATGTTTCTAAAGTGGTTAGCCTTGGACCTCGTACGTTTTTTGTGTTTTCGCCTCAGATTCCGCGGCAGCAAACCCACATCTCAGATCAGAAGCGAGATGTGGGGCACCCGGCTTGCTCGCGGTTCAGTCTGTCGGGGATGTCCCCGATCGGTACTTTCCACCAGCCTACCCCCTCCCCCCCGGCATTTGATTCTAAGATTTTCTTTCTAAAAGGCTTTGATTCGAACCTGGATACGAATCAGATACGGTTTTGGTTCTGGCGATTCGAATGGGTCGAAAACACAGCGAAAGCACAGCGCGGACGCCGGGCCTTTCGCTATTTCTTATTCACTACTTCCAGTATACCAAGCGCACCATAACTCATCTGCTATCCATTTCATTTTGGGAAGTGGTTTGGTTTCAGGATTGGGGACGGGTTTTGCAGAGGTGAGGGGGCTTGACAAGATTTTGGGGTTCTCGACGCGCAGGCGCGCGCGCAAAGCAGGAACGGCCTGGAGTGAGGGGTGCGATTTTGCTTGGCCGGGCTGGTTGCGGGGGTTAAAGTAAGGTTGCGGGCTCGAAGATGTTTGATGGTGTTCGGTTTGCCGCATTTGCCGCCGATCACCTGCCCCGTCATGTGCATGGTTTTGTGGCGGAGATTTCGGTAGTTGTCGACCTGCTTCCCGATGGGAAGGTTGCGAAGTCGGCACGGCGGGATGCGGTGCGGCCGGCGAATGCGAAGCGAAGTGACGTACGCCGGATTCTGGATGCGGCGGCAGCGCACGCGGTTGAGTTGAACGAGCTTTGGGAGGCGATGTATGGACAGGCATCCTAACGACCTGACGACCGATGCAGAGATCGATGCCGCGCTGGAGGCAGCGAAGGAGTTCGAGGGCGAGCCGCGGGTGGCGTCGGCTGAGTACCTGGGCGGGCGCGCGGACCTGATTGTGCTGCGGTTGAGCACGGGCGGGCGGCTGGCGATTCCGCGGGAACAGTTGCAGGGGTTGGAGGGGGCGACTGAGGGTCAGCTTTCGGAGATTCAGCTTTGGGGCGGGGGGATCAGCGTGTCGTGGCCGCAGTTGGACGTGGACCACTACCTGCCGCATCTGCTGGAGGGCCGGTACGGGGATGAGCGGTGGATGGAAGCGCTGCGGCGGCGTGGGGTCGCGGCTTAGGGCGTCGTCGAAGGATAAATGGGCGGAAGCGGCGAGCGCGTATGCGCGAAGCCCACATCTCAGAATCGAGATCCATTCGGCAGGCTCAGGGCAAGTTATGGGACCCGATTTGGGGAGCGTGTCAGATGGGGGCGACCTGACAGTTGGGTTCCATGTCGAGGCTGGAGAGCGCGTCGGTCTGGGTGGATGCGAGGAGTGCTTGCTCTGCGCGGCGGCGGCGCTTGGCTGCGTACATGGCGTTGTCGGCGTTGCGCTTCAGCGCTTCCGCATCGCGGCCTTGATCGGGGAAAACAGCGACGCCGATGCTGGCGGAGCCGGAGATGTGGCAGCCATCGAGGGTGAAGGGATGACTGAAGCAGTTTTCGAGACGGGATTTATAGGCGTCGAGGTCTTCGACGCTTTTGACAGCGTTGGCGATGAGCAGGAACTCGTCGCCGCCAATGCGGGCGAGCTTGTCGGTCGATCGGATCTGGGAGGCGAGCCGCTGGGCGATCTGCTGCAGGTATAGGTCGCCAATCTTGTGCCCGTAGCGGTCATTGACATCTTTGAAGAGGTCGACGTCGATGTAGGCGACGCCGAGGCGGGTTCCGGATGCGGCTGCTTCGCTGAGCGCGGATTCGAGAGTCATATCCGAGAGTCGGCGGTTGGGGAGGCTGGTGAGCTGGTCGTGCGTGGAGGTGTAGTTGAGTTCCTGGTAGATGCGGCGCTGATTGACGGCGAGGCTTGCGAGTCCGGTTCCGACCTGCAAGACCTCGGCCTCGAACTTCGAGAGGAGGTCAGGGTCGTTGATGCCTGCCTGGAATGTGCCCATTTCCCTGCCTTTGCTGTCGGTCAGGGCGGCCTGGAAGACGATTGGGGAGGGAAGCTTACCGATCTGGAGCGGCTGGGCGGGGCCCCTGGACCCGATGGAGAGATCGCTGACGGCGCAGGAGCAGCGGAGACGCGGCGCCAGCGACTGAACGCAGTCGCAGATGCTGGCGAGGAGCTGCTCCAGGGGTGTCTCCGAATTGATCGCCTCCAGCAGGCGGCTTCGTTCTCGCTCGAGGTGCATGGTGCGCTTGATGGTGCCGGTCTGCTGCGCGATTCTACGTCTAAGGATCATGGCCCAGAAGGCGATCAGGAGCGAGACTACGAGCAAGGCGCCGACGACGAAGAGGAGATGGGCGACGGTCCACCAGGAGGGTAGTGCAAGAATGCGAATGTCGTCGCGGGAGCGAATGTTGATCTGGAAAAGCATGGGCGACATGCCGGTAGTTCCCCACACGTTGGTCGGGGTAATGCGGCAGATTCCGGTTACTGCGAGGATGGCGCCGATGGGCATTTGGGGGAGCCGCTCGTCGCTACCGGGGAGCTGGAGCCCGACGGTGACGGCATGATCGTCGACCATCAGCGAGAGATCATCGGATGAGACCGAGTGCATCTGCGAGATCAGGCGGCCTTTGATGGACACAAGATTATCGCTGTGGATACCGCTGATGGCTTCGGCATAACTGACGGGGACGGGCTGGATGGGGGCGAACTGGCCGGTGGGAAAGATCTGGGTTTGGAAGAGCGAAGGACCATAGCCACCTTCATCGGCGAAGCCGACGAGGTCAACGACCGATCCCAGGGGGACGTCTTCGATCTGGCGAGTATTGGCGAAGAGGCTGCGGTCGTTCTGCTGGATGACGACGGCGTTTCCACCGTGGTAAAACGTGACGGCTCCGCGCACACGGATGCGCTCGGTTCGGTCGCTGACGGAATGGGTTTGCATTACATCGTCAATGGAGGTGAGCGGCAGGCTGGCGACAGTTACCTTGGGCTCGTTCACGATATGCAGATCATGGGCATCCGAGCTATAGATGACGCTGTGCATTAGCTGCCATTTCGCGTTGAAGTCGCCGGCCGCGATGCCGGAGAGTTCGACTTCAGCGCCATCCAGCTTAGACACGTCGATGCCGTGGAAATCCTGAAGGTACGACTGCACGATGCCCCCAGGCATCGACACTTCCATCTCCAAAACTGTGTTATTGGTGCTGTGGGATTCGACTTGAACCGAACGCACGGTTCCGCGCATGACGACATACTGGCAGTCCCATTTGCCGGCCATCAGTTCCCGATACGCCTGGAAGTTGCGGATAGGATGTGGGGTAAGGTGGCTGGTCCCGATGACCTGAAAGCTGGGACTCGCTACGATGGTGCGGTAGCTTTTCGCGGTGACTCCGTCGATGCGGACCAGATCTCCGCGATGGAGCGGATAAGGATGAGTCGTCGAGACATAGACGGCGCCGCTCGCGTCTGCCACGAACAGCGTACTCTCGGCGGGCTCATAGTAGGAAACGGTGGCGATGAGGTGAACGGGGATGCTCTGGGCGGCGAGCTCCGGAGGCAGATTGTGTACCTCGCCGGCTTTCGTGAGAGGAAGCTGCTGGGCCGAGGCGAGGCTCAGCGAACTCAAGAGAAGTAAGGCTGGGATCAACTCCTGGGTTATGCGCCTGACGGTCTTTCTGACATGTGCCCGATGCTGCATTAGTTCAACTTCCTAACGCTATCGGATACAAGTCTATTAATGGGCGTCGAAGGGCAACAATGCCCTTATAGTTGCAAGGTTTAGGCTAATGCAAGCGGTGTAGATTGACGATATTGTAGAGCTACTC
>PLUT01000114.1:0-17766 GCA_003162875.1 Granulicella sp. | reverse complement strand
GGGCGGCGGGGATGTAGATGACATGTTCGACAAGCTGGGCGAGCCAATTGTGATGGAGCGGTCTTCGTCTTCGGAGTGGAGTTCGTCCGGGAAGGTCTGGGCGAGAGGGTCGTCGAATACCGTCGTGGCCTCGCGAAAAGAAACGCGGTGTTTTTTGAGGTTGGCAGCGGCTTTGTCAGGGTCGAACTCGAAGCTCAGGGGAGGGAAGTTCATGCGCTGGTTGCCGGTGCCATTCTAGCGCGGGCGGGAGCGGCGGGCGCGTGCGCGCGATGCCCACATCTCAGAATCGAGATGTGGGGCACCCGGTCTTGGGGAGTGTGTCGGATGGGCCACCCGCCTAGATTGAGGCCCCGTTATGTGGCGGAGCTAAGCTTGGGTCGTTTGTCCGTCCTTCGGCTCTTTGCGACGCCAACTTAGCTATCTCCAGATAGCGGCGCCCCAGCTTAGTGTCGTATGCATTGACATAGCTTGCCCACCCTTGAGCTACCGCCAAGGTTTCTTCAGGCTGTAATTGTCCCGTCTTAAGATTGTGGAACTTGGACCTAAGCATCCGTCGAGTCTGCCTGGCGGGGTGCGTTTTGTCATTTATCACAAATCCAAGGACTCTATGCTGCTCGGTGGGGCCTCTGAGCAGCGTCTTCTCGTGATTTAGCTGAAATCCGTGATTTTCGAGTAGCTTTACAACCCCTACTTGAAACTTCGGAGATGGTCGCGCAGTGCCTGAAAATATCATGTCGTCCGCGTATCTGGAGTAGGTCAATTGGTAGTCTGTGGCGAGGGCCTTTATGTCGATGTCAGCACCTCGAAATACAAGGTCCGCGATTCGGGGGCTAGTTGGTGCTCCTTGGGGAAGGACGCCATTGCGCGTGCAAAGAGAAGTCAACGTCTGAGCAACTTCATCAGTGAATCCGAATGACCGGAAGAGCGTCAGCACCTCGAGATAGCTTACCGACGGGAAGAAGTCTTGAATGTCGAGGCGCAAAATCCAGGCTTGTTGCTTATGTATCGCTGCGCAGGCGGCCGCTCCTCTGCCACGTGTGAAACCGTAGGCAGTTTCCGCGACGTTCTTTACCGACAATATGTTTTGAAGGATGTAGAGATGAATAGTCTTTAGATAGACCTTGGGTGTCTGAATTTTCCGAGTCCCGCCAGTTCGTTTCGGAATGAAGAATTCTCGCCAGTAGAGGTCCGGCGCTACAACCATGCGGGGAATCAGTCTGGGGCTGATGCCGAGCAACAGGGAGAGCGCCCGTCGCGATGCTATGGGCGGTAGGCCCGCTTCCCATAAATGCAGGGCTTGCACCTCCATGTCCGCGAGCGACTGCATTGGGGTGTTCCCCTTCTTCACCTTCGTCCGACGCGCAACTTCGCGCAGGTCGGAAAGAAACGCATCGATTGAGGGGTATGAGACGAGCGGCGGGATCATAAACCAGTGAATTACACTGCTGTGATTGTATTGGCGGCGAGGGGCGCGCGTGCGCGTCTTGAGCCGTCAATCCTTGTACGTACGGTCTTCTTCGCGGTACGATCGACGAAACGTCGATCGCGGTGATGCGATTACCCTACCGCTCGTCTGTTGCGACGGTATCGGATTTGGCTAGCGATTTCAAGTAGAACAATCGTCCTGCATCCCTTGCTTTATACAGTTTTACGGACTGTAGAGACGCTAGGCCGCGCGGCTTGCAGTAAAACGGTTCCGTCGGACTGAGAAAGCTCTCGGCTTGTAATGAGCGGATGGCGGCGTTCAAGAGTTTTTCAGTTCGGCCTTCCGTGACAAATAGCTTGGACAGTTCGCGTTTGCTAATTGGCTGACGAAGATTGACCAAGTAGAGGACCCTCATCATGTCAATGGCGCGTTTCACAGGTCCCTCCTAATGAATATTCTCTCTGTAGTCAGCTTCTCGGCGATTTTATCTACCGTCTTTTTGATGGCTTGAAACATTCCGTCTAGATCCTTGTAGTCAAAATACCGAACAGATCCCCGCTCTGTCGCGACGGATGCGATCGGACCTCGGGCAAGGAAGCTGTTCAGGAATGATTTCTCCTTCTCCCTGTGCTTTTCCACTATTACAAAAAGTTTGTGGGGTAATCCCCCCGGCGAAGCAAACAGTCCTAATTCGGCGAAAGAACCAGCGCTTTCAGGAAATACGACGATTAGATGGACGTGCCGAGCAAGTGTTGCTTCGAAAGAAGCGAGATTGATCTTGCGAGGTTTGCCGCTCGATTTGTGAAATATTTGTCCATAGGCAGCGACGAGGTGGTCGTGCTCGCCCAACAGTACTTTGCACCCACTCACTTCTTTTTCGAGTCGGCTCCAGAGGTATGCTCTCTTGTCGGCTTTCCTTGCTGCCAACTTGGCAAGGGGTACCTTCGGATTGATCCCTTTTCCACAGAGAAACACGCGGACCTCGACTTGATCGCGCGCTTCCTCTAGGAACTCATCGAAGGCCCGATCATCATGCGAACGCCCGCTGGTATCCAGTGTCTTCATGCTCAACGCATGATATATCACACACACACGTCGCTGGAGACGCAGGCTTACTCCACGGTGACGGATTTGGCGAGGTTGCGGGGTTGGTCTACGTCGCAGCCGCGGNNGGGCGGCGGGGATGTAGATGACGTGTTCGACGAGCTGGGCGATGGTCTGGTCGCCTTCGATGGCGATGGCGATGACGCGGCCGGAGCGGGCGGTGACTTCCTGGATGTTGGAGAGGGTCTTCTCGTACTTGAGGACGGAGGCCGGGTCGGTGGGGTCCTGGGTGGCGATGCAGACGACGGGGAGGGTTTCGTCAATGAGGGCGTTGGGGCCGTGCTTCATCTCGCCGGCGGGGTAGCCTTCGGCGTGGATGTAGGAGATCTCCTTGAGCTTGAGCGCGCCTTCGAGGGCGATGGGGTAGTGGATGCCGCGGCCGAGGAAGAGGAAGTCGTTGGAGTTGGAGAAGTGGCGGGCGAGTTCGGAGCACTGGTCGGAGAGGGAGAGGCGTGGGCGGTTGCGGCGGTCGGGGCCGTCCCACATCTCAGAAGCGAGATGTGGGGCACCCGCTGGAGTGGTGGGGGTGAGGGCGGCGGTGCCTTCGGCTCCTCCGGTGGATCCGGGGACGGTGAGGTTGAGCATAGAGTCGAGCTTGGCGGGGATTTTAGATAGCTCGGTGACGAGGTGGAGGGATTCTGCGTCGGAGATGGTGCCGCGGACCTGGCCGAGTTTGAGGGCGAGGAGGAAGATGGCGGCGAGCTGGGCGGTGAAGGCCTTGGTGGAGGCGACGCCGATTTCGGGGCCGGCGTTGGTGGTGATGGTGCCCTGAGCTTCGCGCGAGACGGCGGCGCCGACGACATTGCAGATGGCGAGGGTTTTGGAGCCGAGGGCGATGAGTTCGCGCTGAGCGGCGATGGTGTCGGCGGTTTCGCCGGACTGGGTGATGAGGAGGCCGATGGCGCGGGGGTCGGCGATGGGCGAGCGGTAGCGGTACTCGGAGGCGTAGTCGACTTCGGTGCGGAGGCGGGCGAGGCGCTCGATCATGAACTTGCCGGCGAGGCCGGCGTGCCAGGAGGTTCCGCAGGCGGCGATGATGATCTGGGTGGCGTTGCGGAGGTCGTCCTCGGAGATGGCCATGTCGGGGAGGAAGACCTGGCCAGTGTCCGGCGAGACACGGCCGAGGATGGTGTCGCGGATGGCGCGGGGCTGCTCGTTGATCTCCTTGAGCATGAAGTGCTTGTAGCCGGCCTTTTCGGCCTGCATGGGGTCCCAGGAGATGCGCTGGATTTTGAGGGGGACGGGCGCGCCATCGAAATCGGTGAGGGAGATGCCGGTGGAGGTGAGGATGGCGACTTCGCCGTCGGCAAGGAAGTGGATGTTGCGGGTGTGATGGAGTATGCCGGGGACGTCGGAGGCGAGGAAGTATTCGCCCTCGCCGAGGCCGAGGACGGCGGGCGGGCCAAAGCGGGCGGCGACGAGCTTGTCCGGCTCGTTGGCGGAGAGGACGCCGATGGCGAAGGCGCCGGTGAGACGGCGGACGGCGCGGCGAACGGCTTCTTCAAGCGGGATGGCGGGCGCGGCGGGGAGCGTGAGGACGGATTCGGCGTTGTTGGCGTCGGGGGACTCGGTGGCGATCCTTCGCGATGAGGCTGCACTCGAACGGTAGTGGCTGGAGGATTTGGCGGCGAGATTGAACTCGTTTTCGATGAGGTGGGCGATGATTTCAGTGTCGGTTTCAGAGACGAACTTGTGGCCCTTGGCAATGAGTTCGGCCTTGAGGGCAAGGTAGTTCTCGACGATGCCGTTGTGGACGACGACGAGGGTGCCGGAGCCGTCGCGATGGGGGTGGGCGTTTTCCTCGGTGGGGCGGCCGTGGGTGGCCCAGCGGGTGTGGCCGATGCCGTAGGTNNCAGCGGGTGTGGCCGATGCCGAAGGTGCCGGAGATGGGGCTGGCGGCGATGACCTGCTCGAGGTTGCGGAGCTTGCCGGGAGCGCGGCGAAGTTCGAGGCCTTGTGGGCCACCGGCTACGGCGATGCCGGCGGAGTCGTAGCCGCGATACTCCAGGCGGCGCAGGCCCTCGATGATGATGGGCACGGGGGGGTTGGGACCGATGTAGCCGATGATTCCGCACATGGAAACAGTTTAGATGCGGCGCGGGAGATTTTGTGAGTGACAGAGGATGGGACTTTTGGGGGAGGGAGGCGCGGATAGGACGCGGTCAGTTGGGCGTGGGTGGGTCGATGTGATCGACGATGACGACCGGGAGCGGCTCTTTCTTTGAGACGAATTTTGAAGCCCGCGCAGGTTTTGGCGAGGGCGATGAGGCTTTCGGCTCTGAGCTATGAGGGGAATCGGCTGTCAGCGATCGGCTGTCGGCTTTCAGCTATTAGGTTGGGGCGTTTTCGGCGAAGGGGGTGAGGTGGGCGAGGTTGGGGCGGGGGGTGAGGAGGCTGACGATGATGAGGCAGAGAAGGCTGGCGATGAGGGCGGGGAAGATGGCGTCGCGGTCGGCGAGGATGGCGGGGACGTGGTGGTGGATAAAGGCTGAATCCCAGAAGACGGTGACGAAGGTTCCAGTAAAGATGCTGGCTACGGCGGCGGAGGCGGTGGCGCGGCGCCAGTAGAAGGCGGCCAGGATGACCGGGGTGAGCGCGGCGGAGTAGATGGTGTAGGCGTAGAGGGATTCCTTAAGGACGGATTCGGTATGCAGACCCTGGTAGAGCGCCCAGAGGCCGAGCAGGACGACCATCGCGCGGGAGACGAGGAGGGTTTGCCGGTTGCCGGCGTTGGGGCGGAGATAGCGGACGAAGATGTCGTTGACCAGGTTGGTGGCAGGGGAGAAGAGATAGTTGTTGGCGGTGGAGATGATCTTGGCGAAGATGGCTCCGACGAGGAGCGCGCCGAGGAGGTTCAGCATTGCGGCGACGGGGGCGGGACGTATCTCAGTAGTGGTGATGACGATGGGGGTGGCGGCATCGGACCGCAGGTCCTTCGACTGCGCGCTACGCGCTCCGCTCAGGATGACAGCACTTGCGGGGGTGGGGATGGTGGTTACGGTTTGCTGCGGCGAGAAGCCGTGGAGGCCGACGTAGGCGAGGATTTCGCGGGGATGGTCGTGGACTTCGCCGGTGGGGAAGATGGCTGAGCCGGCGACGGCGAGCGCGACGATGACGGTTTCGAGGATGACGGTGCCGACGATCCAGCCGGCGACAGCGCGTGTGGCGTCACGCTCGGAGCGGGCGGAGAAGAACTTCTGATACATGGACTGGTTGCCGAGCATGAGCAGGCAGGTAGGGAGGAAGAGTTCCATCGCTGAGGAGATGCGCTCGCGCGTGCCGTCGGGGAGGATATTTGTTCCCACGTAGCTGTTGATCGGGTGGATGTCGCCGAAGATCCGGAAGTGGGAACTGGGAAGGGCGGCGTGGACGGCAGACCATCCTCCAAAGTTGTGGACGAGGACCGGGAGCGCGATGCAGAGGGTGAAGGTGGCGAGCAGGCCGATGGCAAGGTCGGTGTAGGCGACTGAGGACATTCCGGCGATGGCGGTGAGGAGGATGACAAAGGCCGCGATGAGGCAGCGGCCCTGGATGGCGGAGATCGCGGTGGGGAAGATGAGGTGGAGAATGTCTCCGCCGCCGATGAACTGGTAGCTGGTGATGGCGGTGTAGGTGAAGAGGATGGCGATGACGCCAAGGACGCGGGCGGTCTGGTTGTAGCGGGCTTCGAGCAGGTCGGGGATGGTGTACTGGGCGAAGTGGCGGGCGCGCGGGGCGATGAAGTAGATGAGGGCGAGGCCGGCCCATCCACCAGCCGCGCCCCACAGTGCGGCGAAGCCATGGCGGTAGGCGTTTTCGGCGCCGCCAAGCAGCGAGCCGGAGCCGATCCATGAGCTGAGGAGGGTGAAGACGAGCACGAAGGCCGGCAGCGAGCGACCGGCAACGAGGTAGTCAGCCTTGGTTTTGACCTTGCCCAGGCGCGTGAGGGAGACGGCGAGCAGGATGAGAACGATGAGGGCGAGCGTGATGGCGTAGAGGTTCATACTGGCGCAGGTTCTTTACTACTCTACATGCAGGGATTGGAGGAGGACTCGGCCGCCGGAGAAGCCGGAATGACGGGGGATGGGGGAATGGGGTAGAGTGCGAAGGGGAATCTGCCGGGCCGGGTGGGTCCAACGAGATGATGCTGGAGGGGAGCATGAGGATAAGCCGTCGGAGTTTCCTTGCGTCGCTGTCGCTGTTGCCCGCCATGCTGGCGCGGGCGCAGGGGCAGGCGCAGGTAGAACGGCTGGCCAACAAGAATGTGAAGTGGGCGGTGTCGGCCGCGCTGTGGAACTACTTTCCCAAAGGGCCGTTCACGGACATCCTGGACGTGATGCAGGAGACCGGGTTCATCGGGATTCGGCTGACCGGCTTTCCGGGGATATTGAACAGATATGGATTGACCGCGGCGCAGATGCTCGCCGAAGTGCAGAAGCGCAACCTGAACGTGGTGACGATCTCGTGGAATTTTCCGTCCAGCCCGCTGGATGATCCCAACTGGCGCCAGCAGTCTGTGGAGAGCGCGCGCAATGCGATGAAGTTCCTGGCGGATTTCGGCGCGAACCACCTGGTGGTCTTCTCGCCTTCGCGGACCAGGGCGGGAGCGGGCACGCCGGAGGCGTTCAAGACGCTGTGCGACTGCTGCAACCAGATTGGGGAGGTTGCCGGCAGCATGGGGTTCACCGCAGGGCTGCACAACCACATGGGGCAGATGGTGCAGACGCGCGAGGAGATCGACCGGTTTATGGCGACGGTCGATGCGAAGCTGTTCGGCCTGTCGCCGGACACGGCGCACCTGGACCTGGCTGGCTGCGATGTGGTGGCGACGCTGGACGAGTATAAGCACCGGATACACTTCCTGGACTACAAGGACGCCCGGCGAACGACGCCCGCGGCCGATGTGGTGCAGCCGAATGGGAGAGTGCTGGCGAAGGATTCGGAGAACGCCAGCTTCTTCTCGAGCATCTTCGACCTGGGCGATGGGGAGGTGGATTTTCCGGGATGCCAGCGGGTGCTGAAAAGCATCCACTACAAGGGATGGATCTGCGTCGACCTGGACACGGCTCGATTGGGGCCGCGGGCGGACTACGA
Organism: Granulicella sp.; assembly: GCA_003162875.1. Lineage (GTDB taxonomy): Bacteria > Acidobacteriota > Terriglobia > Terriglobales > Acidobacteriaceae > Edaphobacter. Next base: position 10,163 of record PLUT01000114.1, on the reverse strand, counting down.
GCGCTGCGGGGAGTACGTGGTGGAGAAGCTGCAGCCGATTTATGTGTAGGGGAACGGGATTGTGGGATGGGGCAGGACAGATGCGGATTCTGGCTGCGGCCGAGCGAAGGTTCCCTTGAGTCAGTAGTGGTGCAGTTTCACAAGCGAGCTTTCCCTCGGGGGCTAAAGCCCTGTCAATTCACTGGACTTATCGGCGCGGCTGAAGCCGCGCCCTTTCAAAGCGACTGCGAGCTGCGCTGGAATGCCGGATTCAATAAGGGGACTGGCGGTTCGACGGAGGCTGTGTTGACAATGTTCGTTATAACGAGTATTGTTAGGGCAGATGAATAATGCGAGCCATCTGAAGCGCAGGAAGAAGCGGGTTGGGTGTCCGGAGGAAGCGGCGTTTCTGGAGCTTTGCCGCACGACAGACGAGTTGGGGCGGCGGCTGACGGCGCTGCTGAAGGCGGAGGACTTGTCGCCCACGCAGTACAACGTGCTGCGGATTCTGCGGGGCGCAGCGGATGGACTGGCTTGCGGCGAGATTGGCAATCGCATGATTACGCGGGACCCGGATATTACGCGGCTGCTGGACCGGCTGGAGAAGCGGGAGTTGATCTCGCGCTGCAGGGAGAGCAAGGACCGGCGGATGGTGACGGCCACGATTACGGCGGAGGGCCTGGGACTGCTGGCGCGGATGGATGAGCCGGTACGGGCGATGCACCGCAGCCAGTTGGGGCATTTGGGGCGGGCGCGGCTGGGAGCATTGACGGAGCTGCTGCAGGCTTCGCGCCGGGAAACCACCTGATTCTTCGGCGCATATATTCGTCGCAACGAATACTGTCGTAACGCATCTAAAGTAGTGTCGGCAACACAAATCTGAACTAAAGAGAGGATTCACCCGCTATGAGCACTTCTACCTGGAACATCGATGCGACCCACTCGACTGCGGAGTTCAAGATCCGGCACCTGATGATTTCGAACGTGAAGGGCAGCTTCCCGAAGGTTTCCGGCGTGTTGACGCTGGATGAGTCGGATGTGACGAAGTCGAGCGTGGAGGCGACGATCGATGTGGCTTCGATTGAGACGCGGGATGCGCAGCGGAACACGCATCTGAAGAGCGCGGATTTCTTCGATGTGGAGAAGTTTCCGGCGATGACGTTCAAGTCTACGAAAGTAGTGCAGAAGAGTGCCGGCGAGGGGACGGTCGAGGGCGACCTGACGATTCGGGACGTGACCAAGCCGGTGGTTTTCGAGGTGTTAGGGCCGACGGAGCAGACCAAGGATCCCTGGGGCAATCTGCGGGTTGGTGTGGAGGCGACGACCAAGATCAGCCGCAAGGAGTTTGGGTTGACGTGGAGCGCGCCTCTGGAGGCGGGTGGTGTGATGGTCGGCGATGAGGTGACGATCACGCTGGAAGTGGAGTTTGTGAAGGGCAGTTGATGGTTGTTAGTTGCTAGTTGTTAGTTGAAAGACGAATGCGGGGATTCTTCGCGATGCTCAGAATGACAAACGCGAGGAGAATGCGGGATTCTTCGCTACGCTCAGAATGACAAGCGTGGGCCCCGAGGGGTAGGTGCGGGGTGCTTCTTTGACTGCGCTCAGAAGAGAGACGAGTGCGGGAGGGAGTGGTCCTCGAGAGAAGGGAAGAGTATGTCACTCCGACCGGTAAAAGAGGTGATTCAAACGAAACCGACGCTGGAGGGCGCGGGTGTGAAGTTGCAGCGCGCCTTCGGCTTCGGCAAAACCAAGGAGTTCGATCCGTTCCTGCTGCTGGACGATTTTCGCAATGAGAATCCGGCGGATTATCTGAAGGGATTTCCGTGGCATCCGCACCGCGGGATCGAGACGATTACGTATGTGCTGGCGGGGTCGGTGGAGCACGGCGACAGCCTGGGCAACAAGGGCAAGATGGGCGCGGGCGACGTGCAATGGATGACGGCGGGCAGTGGGATTCTGCACCAGGAGATGCCGAAGGGCGATCCGCAGGGCCGGATGCACGGGTTTCAGTTGTGGGCGAACCTGCCCGCGGCGTTAAAAATGACGGACCCGCGCTACCAGGACATTCCGGCGGCGGCGATTCCGGAGGTTACGGATGACGATGGGACGCACGTGCGGATTATCTGCGGCGAGTTCTGGGGCAAAAAGGGGCCGGTGGAAGGGGTTGCGGCCGATCCCAACTACATCGATATCTCGGTGGCACCGGGCAAGCGGAAGCGGCTGAAGGTGGAGACGACGCGGAATGCGTTTGCGTATGTGTTCGCGGGTTCGGGTACGTTCCGCGATGCGTCGAATCCGCAGGCGGTGCTGACCGAGTCGGGCGTAGACCCGAATGCGAAGCCGGTGTACGACGTGGCGAACCACTCGCTGGTGCTGTTCGATCGCGGCGATGAGATCACGGTGCAGGCGGGGCCGGAGGGCATCCGGTTCCTGCTGGTGTCGGGTAAGCCGATCGAGGAGCCGGTGGCGTGGTATGGGCCGATCGTGATGAATACGCAGGAAGAGATCCGCCAGGCGATGGCGGAGTTGCACACCGGCGGGTTCATCAAGCACCGCTGAGCTGGGTTGCGAGTTGCAAAGAGCGTTGAGGCGCCGGGTGAATTTGCCCGGCGCTTTAGCGTTTAAGGGATTGCCTCTCGAAAACAGCCTGCCGCCGGCGGGTTGACGTAAGCTGGTAGGGAAAATCGGGAGGGCGCGTGGAAAGGCGAGAGTTTGTGAAGAGCGCAATGGCGGTGGGTGCGGGGGCGGGTCTGGGCATGGAGGCACAGGCTACGGCGCAGGCGAGTGTGGGAGCAGGTGGCGGCAATCCCACATCTCAGAATCGAGATGCGGGGCACCCGGAGTACTACCAGTTGAGGACCTATACGCTGCGCACGGGTCCGCAGACGGCGCTTTGCCAGGGATATTTCGAGCGGGCGCTGATTCCGGCGCTGAACCGGCTGAGCATGGGGCCGGTGGGCGCGTTCAAGCTGGACGTTGGACCGGAGACGCCGACGTACTACGTGTTGATTCCGTCGATGGATGTGGAGGCGCTGGTGGGGCTGGATGCGCGGCTGGGTGCAGATGCGGAGTATGTGAAGGCGGCGGGCGGGTTCCGCGATGCGCCGGCGAACGCACCGGCGTTTGTGCGGTCTGAGCGTACCTTGTTGGGAGCGTTTGCCGGGTGGCCGAAACTGGCGGCGCCTAAGGCAGTAGACGGGGAGCTGCCGAAGCGGATCCTTCAACTGCGGACGTATGAGAGTGCGAGCCAGACTGCGCATGTGCGCAAGATGCAGATGTTCAATGAGGCGGAGATTGCGATCTTCACGCGGGTGGGGCTTGCGCCGGTGTTCTTCGGGGACACGCTGGTGGGGACGCGTATGCCGAGCCTGACTTACATGCTGACGTTTGCGAGCCTCGCCGAGCTGACGGAGAGGTGGGCGGCGTTCTCGGCGGATGCGGCGTGGAAGGAGCTGTCGCATCGGCCGGGGAATGCGGATGCAGAGATTGTGAACAACATCTCGAATCTGTATTTGAGTCCGCTGGATTGCTCGCAGGTTTAGCGCCGCTCAGGAGGCTGGCTTGTCCAGCCCATATAGGCTGCGGAGATTGGATTGGACCTTGTGGCCGATCGCACAGCCGATGAAGTTGATGACTGTTTGCCAGCGATTCATGGACGCGGCTCTGTCCTTAGGATCGAGACCAAAGCCGGCCAAAACAAGGTTCTGCTGTTCTGGAGGCCAGCTAAGCCAGTCGTTCCACGCTTTGAGGTTGCCGGCCCTGATTGCGTCATTGCCACCATGCGCGGTCTCAGCTAACTGCAGCCAGCGCTTCGTGAGCGCCTGGGCTGCCTCGCTTGCGGCGTCCAGATCGACCGCCGCTTCGACTTCAATGAAGAGCTGCTGCGAGGCTTGCCTCCATCTCTCTCGCGTCTCTGCAGGCGCATGTTCCCAATGTTCCCTGAGCTGTGCGCGCTCGGTCCACGCCTGTTCGGTGTAGTACTTCCGCATGAAGTTTTCTTGTGGCTGCATGTCGATCACCTCGATGATTTTTCTAAGGATGGATGCGTCGGTTGTTTGTCCTGATTGAATGACCTTCTCCGCTGCTTCAATTGCAACGATGGCGCGATCGATCAGCTTTCGCTTTTCGGTGAGAGCTTCACGTTGCACATGGAGTGAGTCGATGAGCGTCAGCGGCCCGTGTTTCAGCAGCAGCTTGATCTCCTGGAGCGGGATGCCCAGGAACTTCAGTGCCGCAATCTGTTCCAGTCGCTGCAGGTCTTCCAGGCGGTATAGGCGATTGCCAGATTTGCCGCGCTGGGGCTTCAGCAGACCGATGCGGTCGTAGTGGTGCAAGGCCCTGACGGTGACGCCAGCCAGTTCCGCGAATTCGCCGATGCGATAGGTGCCGCTCATAGCTCTATCGACAATAGTCGGCCCTGACGCAGCGTTAAGGTCAAGCGGAGAATTGCAGGGGCCCGCGGGAGATTTACATCCCACCCTTCGCGGAGAGGCTGCGAAGGATGGGGCACCCGAGCTTTGGGTACTTCATCGTCTGGACCAGCTGAGTTCGATGCCGCCCATGATGGTGCGGCCCTGCATGGGGACGAAGGGGATTTCGGTGTAGCCGGTGTTGCTGAGGTTGAGCAGGCGGAGGTAAGGGCGGATGCGGCCGGCGTTGCGGGCGAGCGAGATGTCCCAGAGCGGGTAGGCGGTCTGGGTGGTCTTCTGGACGACGTTGACCTGGGTGCGCGCGGTGAGTTGGCCGAAGGAGCCGGTGTACGCGAAGATGGCGTTCTGGGCGGCGTAGTTGAAGGCGTACTCGGAGAGGACGTTGGCGGCGACGTTGCCGGAATGGGCGGCAGTGTAGCTGAGCTGGAGCTGCTGGGTTGCGGTGAGGCGGATGCGCAGACTGGTCTCCGCGCCGGAGATGTCGAGGGTGGGGACGTTGACGGCCTGCCACTGCTCGCCGGCGGTCAGCGGGAGGAGCTTGGCGTAGTCGATGACGTTGGTCTGGTTGAGACGGAAGCCTACGGCGGTGAAGCGGAGGCGGCCGTTGGCGGGCGTCCAGTCGGCACCGCCTTCGAAGCTCCAGCTGGATTCGGGCTTGAGGTTGGGATTGCCGATGGTGGCGGGGTCGGAGTAGTAGAGGTCGACGTAGGTGGGCTGGCGGAAGCCGTGGCCGGCGGAGGCGCGCAGGCGGAGGGTTTTGGTGAGGGTGAAGGCGGCGGCGGCAGAGGGCGAGAAGACCGAGCCCTGGCCGGAGAGGACTTCCTCGCGCGCGCCGAGGGAGACGGAGAAGCGGCCGAGCGAGCGCAGGCTGAGGTTGGCATAGCCGGCGCCCTGGTTGCGCGCGTGCTGGCCGAGCGAGTTGGAGTGGATGGTGTCGCCGGACTCTTCGAGGCCGTAGGCGACGGTGGTGTTGCGGCCGATGTCGTCGGCGCGGCGGAGGGCGGCTTCGTAGGCGGAGGTGATGTGGTTGTTCTCGTAGATGGCGGGCTGGTCTGCAAACAGCACAAACTCGTCAGTGTGCCGCAAGTATCCGAAGCTGGCGGCGGTGCGGGAGCCGAGTTGCTGCTGGATGCTGCCGAGCCAGGCCTTGGTGCGCTCCCAGGAGTCGTATGGGCCGTAGAAGAGATTCGCGCCGTAGGGGCGGTCGCTGGTGGCGAGGAGAATGTCGGTGGCGCCGGGCTTTGTTTTGAGCCAGGATTCGCTGGCGAGGGCGTTGGAGGAGTAGTTGCGGTCGGGGATGAAGCCGTCGGAGGTGTCGCGGGAGCCGGTGATTTGTTCGGCGAAAGGGCCGGCGGAGTAGGCGGCGCGGAGATGGTTTTCCAGCGAGCCGTAGTTGCCGGCGCCGGAGCGGGCGATGAGCGTAAGACCGGGGGCGGGCTTGCCGGTGAGGAGGTTGACGGCGCCGCCGATGGCGTCGGAACCATAGAAGGTGGACCCGGAGCCGTGCAGGAGGTCGATGCGGGTGATGGCGTCGAGCGGGACGGGAATGTCGAGGTTCAGGTGGCCGGTTTCGGGATCGTTGACGCGGAAGCCGTTGACCAGAATGAGGGACTGCTCGAAGGTGGTGCCGCGGATGGAGAGGTCGGCCTGAACGCCTTCGCCGGCGCGGGCTTGGACGTTGAGGGATGGGTCGGTGCGGAGGAGATCGACGGCGCTATCGGTGCCGATGGGGAGATCGCTGGGGAGGATGACCTGGACGGAACGGTCGCTTTCGGCGAGCGGGAGCGGCTCGACGGTGGTGGTGACCTGGATGCTGTCGACTTCGATGAGTTTGGGCTGCGGGGCGGCGGGATTCGGCTGCGATGCGGAAGTGGCCGGTTGTGCGAGGGCGGCGTTCTGATTTGCTGTGCCTGGGGTGTTTTGCTGGCAGACAGCGGGGCCGGCGAAGAGCAGACAGATGGGGAGGTATACGAAGCGCTTCTTCATGGGTGGGATGGAGAGCCCCTGTTTGCTCAGAATGGGTTTCGGGCGGCCGCCCAGGTTCTATCGTACGTCAGGGCCAGCACTGCCACACGCGACCGCCGTCCGGGGTTTATGCGCGACGACTGGATGCGCGCGTTCAAGGTGTTGGTGGACTGAATTCGGCGGTGAATCAGCGTATTTGAGAGAGCAGCAGGGAGCGAAGTTCGCCGGACTGCATCTCGCCGAGTGGACCTTTGGGAACGGTACGGAAGGTCTTGGCGTCTCCGATGGTGAAGACGAGTTTGCCCTCGCGCCAGCGAGTGACGGCGGACCACGGGACGAAGGTGCGCGACCCGTTGACAGTCTCTGCGGTGATGCCTTGCGAGTCGATGGTGAGTGCGTTGCAGGATTCGGAGAGCTTCTTTGCGGCTTTGATGATGGTGCGATGGAGCCGCAGCAAATAAAGGCCGAAGAAAAGCACCACTAGGCCAAACATGACGGCAATTGCCTGCCACTCAATGGCGCGACCGTTGACGAGCCGGTGGACGATGAAGGCAATCAAGATCGACAGGTAGAGGATAGTGCGGAAGTTGCCCAGCGTAGCTTTCCACCAGAAGGACGGAGTGAGATTCAGGCGGAAGGCTTCGCGCATCTCGGCGTTGTTAATCTTGCACGGGACAGTCACTCAGAATTGCTCCTATTTCGGATGAAGGGACTATAGCACGCAGTTCTTGGGGGCAAGCGATTTGATCGAGATTGCGGGATGCTGGTGGTAAGGTGGGTCTCGAGCGGCATCTGACTGAAGTGCGCATGCATATCCTGGTCATCAATCCGGGCTCGTCGTCGATCAAGTTTTCGATGTTTGTGGAGGATGCGGGTGGGCTGCGTCCGCTGTATGAGGGTGAGTTCAGCGGGATTGGGGAGATTTCGGCGGCGCTGGAGTTCCATGACACCGCGGGCAAGGACCTGAGCAAGGAGGCCGGCGGGGTGAAGGGCTCGTCGATGGAAGAGGCCATCGGCACGGTAGAGCGCGATGTGGGGTTGAAGGGGCTGCCGCCGCCGGACGCGGTTGGCTACAGGGTGGTGCATCCGGGGCCGAATCTGCGGGGACATCAGTTGTTGACTCCTGCCGTGGTGGCGGAGCTGCACAAGACGGTGGCATACGCGCCGCTGCACAATCCGGAAGCGCTGGAGGTAATTGACGAGATGATGCGGCGGTTTACGGAGGTGCCGCACTTCGCGTGCTTCGACACGGTGTTCCACGAGACCATGCCGGAGGAGGCGACGGTGTATCCGCTGCCGGCGGAGGTGCGGGCGCAGGGGGTGCGGCGGTACGGGTTCCATGGGCTGTCGTGCGAGTCGATTGTGGCGCAACTGCGGGCGGCGGCGGGATTTGCGTTTCCGCGGCGGATGGCGATTGCGCACCTGGGCAGCGGGTGCAGCGTGACCGCGTGTGTGGATGGCAAGTCTGTGGACACGACCATGGGGCTGACGCCGATGGGTGGCGTGGTGATGGGGACGCGGCCGGGGGACATCGATCCGGGGCTGGTGATTTTCCTGATGCGGCAGGCGGGTGCGACGGTGGATTCGGTGGAGGAGATGCTGAATCGGCACTCTGGGATCAAGGTGCTGGGTGGGGTGAACGATATGCGCGAGCTGCGGCGGCGCGAGGCGGCCGGGGATGCGCAGGCGCGGCTGGCGATCCGGATCTTCTCGAACAGCGTGGTGAAGGCGATGGCAGGGTTTGTGGCGCTGCATGGCGCGGATGCGCTGGTGTTTACGGGCGGGATTGGCGAACATGATGCGGCCTCGCGGGCGGAGATTGCAGGCGGGCTGGTGGGGCTGGGCGTGGAACTTGACCCGGCGGCGAACGAGATTGAGCAGGTAGAGTCCGGCCAGAGCGGGGAACGAGTGCGCAAGATCAGCGATGAGGATTCGCCGGTAGCGGTGTATGTGGCGCCCGCGCAGGAAGACCTGATGATCGCGCGGCATGTGGCGGAGATGTGCCGGGTGTCACCGGCGGCCGAGGGGTAGTCATCGTAAATTGATTTCGCCGAGCAGGCCCGCGTGCGGCTTGTGGGCCGATACCGGCATCTGAATGAGTTACAGCCTCAATTGTTGTCCGTCCCCGCGATGAGGGCGGGAACATCTACCAAGTGAAGCATCGAGCACAGGAGTAAAGCATGGGCACAGCATCCGCATTGCACACTGAGACTTCCGATTCCTCAGCTTCGATGAGCGAGCAGCCGCTTTCCGCGGATGAGTTGCGGAAGATGGATGCGTATTGGCGGGCGTGCAACTACTGCTGCGTGGGGATGCTGTATCTGCGGGCGAACCCGCTGCTGCGGGAGCCGCTGAAGGTGGAGCACATCAAGAACCGGCTGCTGGGACACTGGGGATCGGACCCGGGACAGACGTTTACGTGGGTGCATCTGAACCGGCTGATCAAGAAGTATGACCTGGACCTGATCTATATTTCGGGGCCCGGACATGGGGCGCCGGCGACGCTGTCGAATAGCTATCTGGAGGGCGTCTACTCGGAGATCTATCCGGACAAGAGCGAAGACGTGGTGGGAATGCAGCGGTTCTTCAGGCAGTTCTCGTTTCCGGGCGGGATTGGCAGCCATTGCACGCCGGAGACGCCGGGGTCGATCCACGAAGGCGGCGAGCTGGGGTATAGCCTTTCGCATGGGTTTGGCGCGGCGTTCGACAACCCGGACCTAATTGTCGCGGTGGTGGTGGGCGATGGCGAGTCGGAGACGGGGCCGCTGGCGACAAGCTGGCATGGGAACAAGTTCCTCAATCCGGTGCGCGATGGCGCGGTGCTGCCGATCCTGCACCTGAATGGTTACAAGATCGCGAACCCGACAATTCTGGCGCGAATTCCGCCGGAAGAGCTGGAGATGCTGATGAAGGGGTTGGGCTGGACGCCGTATGTGGTGGAGGGTGACGATCCGGCGACGATGCACCAGAAGATGGCCGCGACGATGGAGAAGTGCTTGCTGGAGATTCGCGCGATTCAGCGGGCGGCGCGGGCGAATCCCGGGGTTGAGCCGGAGCGGCCGCGATGGCCGATGATTATTTTGCGCACGCCGAAGGGGTGGACGTGTCCGAAGGAGTTGGATGGGCACAAGCTGGAGGGTTCGTGGCGCGCGCACCAGATTCCGATCACCGATCCGGTGACAAATCCGGCGCACCTGAAGCTGGTGGAGCAGTGGATGCGGAGCTACCAGCCGGAGAAGTTGTTCGACGAGCAGGGCGCGCTGCTGCCGGAGTTGAAGGCGATGGCGCCGGAAGGGATGCGGCGGATTACGGCGAACCCGCATGCCAATGGCGGGCTGCTGCGCAAGCCGCTGGAGATGCCCGATTTCCGCGATTACGCGGTGAAGGTAGAGAAGCCGGGGCAGGTTGAAGTGTCGTCGACGGCGACGCTGGCGAATTTTCTGGCCGAGGTGATGCGCAGGAACATGACCAGCTTCCGCGTGTTCGGGCCGGATGAGACGGCTTCGAACAAGCTGGATGGGATCTACGCCGCGAGTCCGAAGACGTGGATGGAGGAGTTGAAGCCGGAGGACGCGGACGGCGGATTCCTGTCGCGCTCGGGGCGGGTAATGGAGATGCTGAGCGAGCACACGCTGGAGGGCTGGCTGGAGGGCTACCTGCTGACCGGGCGGCACGGATTCTTCTCCAGCTACGAGGCGTTTGTACACATCATCGACTCGATGTTCAACCAACATGCGAAGTGGCTGGAGAAGTCGAAGCTGGAACTGGACTGGCGCCAGCCCGTCTCGT
>PLUT01000132.1 GCA_003162875.1 Granulicella sp. | reverse complement strand
GTTGCGGGCTTCGTTGGAGGGGGTGACGGCGGCTCCGATGACGTAGTCGCCCTTGCGCAGGTTGATGCCGCGGTTGCCGGTGGCGGGGCGGCCCATGGGGCGGAGGTCGGCTTCGCTGAAGCGGATGGCCATGCCGTCGTGGGTGGCGATGAAGATGACCTGGTGGCCGTCGGTGATGCGGGCGCAGACGAGCTCGTCGTCCTTCTCGATGTTGATGGCGATGATGCCGCGGGACATGACGTTGGAGAAGTCGACCAGCGCGGATTTTTTGACGGTGCCGTTGCGGGTGGCGAAGAGGACGTACTTCGAGTCTTCTTCGAGGTCCTTGACGGGGAGGATGGTGACGACGCGCTCGCCGGGCTGGAGGTCGATGAGCGAGGCCATGGCCTTGCCCTTGCCGGCGGCGCCGACGTCGGGGACTTCGTAGATTTTGACCCAGTAGACGCGGCCGGTGTTGGTGAAGCAGAGCAGGTAGGCGTGGGTGGAGTCGATGATGAGCTGGGCGACGAAGTCCTCTTCGCGGGTCTTCATGCCGAGGCGGCCGGTTCCGCCGCGGCGCTGCTGGCGGTAGACGGAGATGGGCGTGCGCTTGAGGTAGCCGGTGTTGGAGACGGTGACGGCGACCTGCTCGTCGGCGATGAGGTCTTCGAGGCCGAGCTCGGCGGTCTCGTCGAGGATCTGGGTGCGGCGGGCGTCGCCGTACTTGGCTTTGATTTCCTCGAGTTCTTTGCTGACCACACGGCGGAGCTTGGCGGCGGAGGCGAGGATGGATTCGTACTCGGCGATGGCGTCGCGGACCTGGCGGAGCTCGTTGAGGAGCTCGTCGATGGAGAGCTGGGTGAGGCGGTAGAGCTGGAGTTCGAGGATGGCGTCGATCTGGCGGTAGCTGAGGATCAGCGTCGCGGTGGTCGAGAAGGTCATGTCGACGCCGTACTTGGCGGGGTCGAGCTTGACGCCACGGAGTTCCGTGCCGCGGAGAGTGATGGCTTTGCCGGAGAAGAACTGGAAAAGATTCTCGCGGGCGTCGGCGCGGGAGGAGGATTGGCGGATGATCTTGATGACGTTGTCGAGGTGGTCGAGGGCGATCTGGTAGCCGAGCAGGATGTGCTCGCGCTCGCGGGCCTTGTTGAGCAGGAATGCGGTGCGGCGGCGGACGATCTCGGTGCGGTGATCGAGGAAGGCGCGGATGGCCTTGTCCAGCGGGAGTTCCTTGGGCTGGCCGTTGTGGACGGCCAGGAAGATCATGCTGAAGGATTCCTGCATCTGGGTGTGCTTGTGGAGCTGATTGAGGACGATCTGGTGCTCGGCCCCGCGCTTGAGGCCGATGACGATGCGCATGCCGTCGCGGTCGGACTCGTCGCGGAACTCGTCGCGGGCGATGTCGGTGATGGTGCCGTCGTTGACCAGTTCGGCGATGCGCTCGACGAGCTTGGATTTGTTGACCTGGTAGGGGATCTCGGTGACGATGATGGCCTGGCGCCCGCCGGAGATGTTCTCAATGGCGCACTTGGCGCGCATGAGGAAGCGGCCGCGGCCGGTGCGGTAGGCCTGGGCGATGGTGGACTTGCCGAAGATGAAGCCGCCGGTGGGGAAGTCAGGCCCCTTGACGTGCTCGAGGACGAGGTCGAGGTCGGAGCGGGTTTCGTCCTTGGATTTTTCGAGCAGCGCGATGCAGGCGTTGACGACCTCAGTGAGGTTGTGGGGCGGGATGTTGGTGGCCATGCCGACGGCGATGCCAGAACTGCCGTTGACGATGAGGTTGGGAATGCGCGCGGGCAGGACGGTGGGCTCGACCTGTGATTCGTCGTAGTTGGGGGTGAAGTCGACGGTGTCGGAGTCGATGTCGGCGAGCATTTCACCGGCGACGCGGGTGAGGCGCGACTCGGTGTAGCGCATGGCGGCGGGCGGGTCGCCGTCGACGGAGCCGAAGTTGCCCTGGCCATCGACCATGGGGTAGCGCTGCGAGAAAGGCTGCGCCAGGCGGACCATGGTGTCGTAGATGGCGGAGTCGCCGTGGGGATGGTAGTTGCCCATGACGTGGCCGACGACCTTGGCCGACTTGGTGTACTTCTTGTTGAACTGAAGGCCCATCTCCTGCATGCCGTAAAGGATGCGGCGGTGGACGGGCTTGAGGCCGTCGCGGACGTCGGGCAGGGCGCGGCCGATGATGACCGACATGGAGTAGTCGAGATAGCTGCGCCGCATCTCGTCTTCAATGTTGACGGGGAGCAGGAAGGCGGCGCCGCGGCCATGGACGTTGGAGGGATTATCGGGCGGCGCTCCGGCAGGCGGCGGGGTGTTGGAGTCAGCGTCCTGCGGGGAGGGATCTGAGGGGTTTTTGGGGTCTTCTGGGAAGAGATCGTCAGCCATGATTTATATGGCTATTATAGGCTTTTTTGCGGTGTTTTTGGGGGTGCGGGATGAAGGGGTTAGGGAGGATTGCCGGGGTCAATTCGGCGGTGCAACGGAAAGGCGATTACTGCAATTGGAGAGACTAAGTTGGAGACAATGGGTCGCGTATGCCGTCCACCTTGAGGTCGCCGGAGTGAACGCCAGCGGAGAATCTGCTTAGTGGCTGGTGGTTGGCGGCGGGAGGGGGTGGATGGTGAACTGGGCGGTGCAGTTTGCGGACTGGCCCGGCTTCGCTCCCTCGGAGACGTGGCCGGTGACCGTATAGTCCCCCGGCGCCGCGGTCCTGGTATCGACATATACCGTGCTCGATGTTCCCGAGATGGTGCCTCCGACCAAGTTCCAGTTGTAGGTCGCCGCCATCTTTGGGTTCAGATTCGAGGCTGTGCCCGTGACTGTGATGGGGTCGCCGGAGAAGACGGTTGCCGGGCTTACCGAGCAGGCCAGGGTGACCGGCGGGTACGCGGCGACTGGTCCGATGTGATAGACAAGGCCGGCGCTCAGGCGATATGCGGTGATGGTGCTGGAGTCGGCGTGGATGTACTGATAATCCCCCTGGATCCGAGCCGCCAGACGATGATGCAACATCGGTGTTTCAATGTCCACGCCGCCGCCAAACGTCGCCGCGCTACCCCAGGTGTCATACTGGTAGACGCTGCCGACCTCCTCCGTTCCGCCCAGGGCATGTACGAAGGGCGTGAAGGTTCCGGCTGGAAAGCGAAAGATCACGCCGCCCGATGCCCCGGCGAAATCGTCATTCGAATCGAAAGAGCCATTGTTGGCGGTGAGAGGGAAGTTCTCCGCTTCCTGGTGGAGGTCTCCCTCGGCTTGCAGGCCCACATACCGGTTGAAGTAGCGGGAGACGCTGACGATCTCCCCCAGGTTGATCTGGCCATAGGTACGGCCGAATTCGGAGGGCGTGGTACCGGTGATTGTTCCGTCCGGCGCCAGATAGCTGTAACCGAGGAAAATGTCCCACCTGGAGAGGGACTCGTCCGCGAGAGACGGCGTTACGGCTGGCTTCGCCTGGGCCGCTAGAGCGACGGGCAGCAGCGCCAACAACACCAGGGTAAGCACCCGGCGCAAAGATTCCAAACCCCAAATAAACAACCGATTATCCCCCGTAACGGGGTTTATATACCATATGGGCAAGGCCGTTCGCGAGCACAAACTTTGCCTCGGACTCATCGACGCTACTGCGGATGCTGCGAATTGCTTCCGCAAGCGGAAGGCCCGAGGCTCAAGCCCTTGGTTCTGTTGACCCTTACCGACGCTGAAGCCCGCTGCTAATCCGGAGACAAAGACACATGGAGGGAACGCCTGGAGCGGCGTCCCCTACACGTCTGGATGGCGGGTTGTGATTAGCGCGGGCCCGCGGGTGGGGTTGCTGGTGGGGTGGGCGCGGCGCCAGCGGGAGGCGGGAAGCCGCGGAATTGGCGGGTGGTGCGGACGGCGGCTTCGGTGGGGAGTTGGTCTTTGCAGAGTTCGAGGACTTCGATGCATTGCAGCGCGGTCTGGGACGCTTCGTTGGTCCCCAATCTGGCGTCTTCCTCAACCGGGTGGAGCGAGTCGGGGCCGGAGACGATGTGTGGGTTGGCGATGCCTCCGCCCAGCGTGAGCAGCGTGGCGATCGCTTTCTTGGCGAAGGCGACGTTGCCGGTCTTTGCGTAGGCGTAGGCGGCGAGGCGCGCGCCGCTCTGGCCGGGCGGAACGTAGCTGGCGTCCTCACCTTCGTTGCCGGTGGTCTTGTCCTTGGTCCAGACGGCGGCGGGTGCGATGCCGAGGCGGCACATGCGCAGCCACTCGGTTTCGAAGTCCTTGCGGCCGAGGAGCGGGACGAGTTCGAACATGACTTCGCCGCCGCCCTGGATGGTGGCGAGGTTGTAGTTGGCGGGCATGAGCGCGCCGGTCTGCGGGTTGGGGATGGCGGTAAGCTTGCCGGTGGCGTTGTCGAAGCCGACGGTAGCGGCGAGGGCTTTGGAGTTGGCCTCGGGCTTGCCGGTTTCGAGGCCGAAGGGCATGGCGATGATGGAGTCGACGCCGGCGTTGATCTTGTCGCGCCACCTAGTGTCGTTGGTGCGCTCCCACTCGGCCATCCAGTTGCCGGCGAGGGCGAACCAGTCGGGGCCGATGCGGATGCGGACGGGCGGTTCGCCAGGTGTGCGCGGTTCGGCTTCGCGCATGGGATCGAAGTTGCCGATGGAAATGCCGGCGTTGATGGCGTTCTCGTGCATGATGTCGCCGGTGCGCTCGTCGGTGGTGAGGTAGTAGAAGGGACGCCAGTGGGCGGACTGGCTGACGCGGGCTTCCTTGGCGCCGTCGCCCCACTTGACGACGTTGTGGCGGGAGCCGAGGCCGGCCATGGGGCCGAGGTGATAGCAGTTGGTCTCGCTGGTGTTGCGGGAGTGCGCCTCGGCGAGNNGGCGCGCCGAGTTCGGTGTTGTCCCAGGCGTGGCCGCCCCAGTCGTAGTGCCAGACGTGGCGGGGCGCGGAATAGGAGTGCATGAAATCGCCGAATTGCCAGAAGCCGTACCAGGAGCGGTCGTCGACCTGACGCTGGTAGTANNGCCCAGGCGCCGAAGACGCCGGTGGAGTGGATGTACTCCGGCGAGGCGGCGAGCAGCGGGAGTTGAGCGCCGGCGGCGGCCATGGCAACGGTGTCGGGCTTGGCGGGGAAGGCGGCGGAGGCGAAGAGGGTGAGCTCGCTGGTGCGGGCGACTCCGTAGGCGGTGCTGAGGCCGGGCTGCGCGTCTTCGTAGGCGGCGTCGAGACCGTGGCCATGGGTGTCGTAGAAGCGCATATCCATCTCGGGGGCGTCGGGCGACCAGAGCCAGGCGACGATCTTTGCGGCGGGGCTGGAGGCGTGCTGGACCTCGAGCGCGGCGGGGAACGACTGCCAGAAGTTCTTGATGCTGACGGCGAGGCCGCCGCCGAGATCGCCGGCGTAAGCGAGGCCGGGAGCGCGCTTGCCGGCGGTGGAATAGAGCCAGGTGCTGGCCGGGCCGGTGCGCTTGAGGATGGTGAAGCCGTCGGGGTTGGGCTGGATGAGCTTGAAGTCGTCCCAGATGGCGTTCTTGGCAAACGCAGGGCTGCCGGTGAAGGGCTGGCCGGACTCCTGCGCGGCGCTGCCGCCGCCGGGCTGGAGCGGCTCGGACCAGAGACCGCCGTCCGGGCCGGCGAAACGGATGGTGCGGTTGCGGGGCTGGTCGCGCATGGGCACGTCGAACTCGAGGCCGAGGCCGCGAATGAAGTCCTTGTCCTGGTCGCCATCGAAGACGATGGTGTGGACGATGCGGACGGAAGCCTGGCCAGCGTAGAAGTAGAGACGCACGGTGAAGGGCAGCCACTCACGATGCGAGACGGCGCCGCGATGCTTGCCTTCGATCTTGACGACGGCGCGGACGGGACCCTGTTGCTCGACGGTGACGTGCGCGATGGCGCTGACGTAGCGCTCGCGGCTGGGAGAGTCTTCAGGGTTGTTCGAGGGGCCGCTTTGCAGAATGCAGACGAGCTGGCCGACACCGGCGATGGGCTTGCCGGCGATGCTCATCGAGGTGATGAGGTTGGCGCCGGTGAGAGGGATGGCGCACTGGAGCGCACCGGTGTCGACGAGGACCTGCTTGCCGTCGTTCCTGACGGTGAGGGCGGCGCCGATCGCAGTCGAGCCGGGGAACAGCGTGAGCGGGCCCTCAAATCCGGCGGGGAGAACGCTGGCGAAGCCGGTCCACTTGATGGAGCCGTCGGGCCAGTAGGCGAGCGGCCAGGATTGGAGTGGGAGGGCCTTGGCTTCGGCGGTGAGGCTGAAGGTTGCCTCGCGGGCGACGCGGCCCTGTGGCCAAGGGACTCCCCAACTGACGCCGGTGGGGATTGCGGGTGGATCCTTTGCGAGCCAGGAAAGAGTGACCCCGCGCGCGACCGTGGCGACAGCCGAGCTTTGAGCTTGAGCGGGAGCGGCGGCGAGGAGTTTGCTTTCGGCGAAGGTGGTGAGTGCGGCGCCGGCGAGTGCGGCATCCTTCAAGAATTCGCGGCGGGTGGTAGGGCTCAAAGTGATCTCCTGGATAGGCTGCGACGAGCGCGGCAGCGTGGCGTCGGCTGCCATTATCGGGCTTGGAGGCAGGGGTTGGGAAGCGAGCGACTGCGCCGCGACTGAGTCTGTTATCTTATGCGGCTCCCTCGACTGGAGTTGGGCAAGGCAGTTTTTGAGTCCAGGTATGAGGTATGAGCTGTGAGCGATCAGCGTTCGGCATTCAGCGGTCAGCTAAGTGTCGATGCGGGCGAGCATTTTGCCGAGGACGGCGTGGTCGATTTCGCAGCCGAGGCCGGGCTTGGTGGAGGCGTGGACGTAGCCGTCGGGCTGGACGCGGAAGGTGTCCTTGACGTAGGGGAGATCGCAGGCGCTTTGCAGATCGTCGGCGGCGTTGTTGGGGAGGGTTTTCTCGAACCAGGGCGCGTTGGGCATGGCGAGTTCGCACTGGAAGTGGACGGAGTGATCGAAGACGTTGCCCCAGTTGTGGGGGACGCAGGGGAGGCTGAAGCACTCGGCGAGGTGTCCGATCTTCATGCCGGAGGTGATGCCGCCGACGTTGTCGACGACGAAGCGGACGGCGCCGGTGGCGCCGCGGCGGACGTACTCGGCGTAGTTGTAGGGGGAGAAGATGAACTCGCCGATGTGGAGAGGGACGTCGACCTTGGCGGCGAGCTCGACCAGGCCGTCGATGTCGGTGGTGGGGAGCGGGTCCTCGAAGGCGACGTAGCCGAGTTTGTCGAGCAGGCGGCCGACCTCAAGGGCCTGGCGGCGGTCGTAGACGCCGACGGGATCCATGAGCAGGATGAAGTCGTCGCCGACGGCCTGGCGAACGGCCTTGCAGAGTTCCATATCGACTTTGTAGTCGTCCAGGTTGGGCGCGGTGCCTCCGGGCGGGTGGATTTTGTAGGCTTTGAATCCGGCGGCTTTGCAACGCAGCGCCTCGTCGACGAAGTCTTCGATTTTGGTGTGATGCTGGGTGCTGCCGTAGGCCATAACCTTGTCGCGATAGGCGCCGAGGATGCGGTAGACGGGCAGATTGACGGCCTTGCCCATGATGTCCCAGCAACAGTTGTCGATGGCGGAGGCGTAGGAGAGCTGGCCCTGGCGGCGGAGGTCGGGTTCCCACTGGGAGGTGAGTTTGGGGAGGTCGAGGACGGATTTGCCGGGAAGGGTGCGCTTGGCATACTCGAGCCAGCCGAGGTTGCTCCAGTTGGGGTGGAAGTAGCGCTGGTCGAGGGTGTAATTGCCCTCGATGCCGCTGGCGGTGACGATGGCTGCGATCTGCTCGGTGGGGGCGGGGCGTGCAGCGGCGCCGGCGGGTGTGGCGGCGGCCGGGGCGCGGGTGGGAGTGCGGTTGATGACGTAGACCTTGACCTGCTTGATGGTGAGGTCAGGCAGGTCGCCGGGTTTGACGCCTACGGCTTGCGCGGCTGCCTGCGCGGGGTTGGCGAGCGCACGGGTGGTGGTGGCGAGGGTCACAATGGATGCAGCGGAGGTGTTGAGAAAGCTGCGGCGCGATAGGGCGGGTGATGGCATGGGTTTCTCTCCTGAGGCAACGCGCGTGCGGGCGCATGAGGAAGCGGGGCGAAGGTAACAGTTTGAAAAATGGACTGTCAAACGGAGGTGCGATTGGCTGACTCGAACGCCAGACGGTTTTGCCTTAGACTTTGGGAATGGCGATGACCAACAAACTTGCAGCGGCGGTAGCGGTATTGGGAGTGGCGATGGGTGTGCCGAGCGCACGGGCGCAGAAGCTGTCGGCGGACGGGGCGATGCAGACGTTCAACTATCTTGCNNCTGGAGGACTACTCGGCTGCGGGAGTGGCGGCGGAGGTGGCGGCGCTGCATGAGTTTGAGAAGAAGCTGGAGGCGATCGATCCGGCGGCGCTGGATGCGCCGGCGGCGGCGGACCGCGAGATTCTG
>PLUT01000266.1 GCA_003162875.1 Granulicella sp. | reverse complement strand
TCCTCCATCTCCATGCGGCCCAATTCTTCGCGGCGATCATTGCAGATGCGTACGATGATATCGACCATCTTGCCGCGCTCGTCGAGACTCAAAGCCGCAACCTTCTTCTGAGCCTCGTATGCCGCGTTGACTGCTTCGTCCACGGTCGCGAATACTCCGTCGCGCGCGGCAATAGACGGTGCGGCCGTGGCGGGCTTGTCCGGCAGTTGCATCTGCACACGAAGCCGCGCCACCACTTCCTTGGCGATCTCCGCGATCACCTGCTCCTGAATCTGCATTAGGGCTTCTCCAATACTTTGCCTTCAACCTCGACGACATCGAGAATGCCGACAATCACGGCGTCCACCGGCGCATCTTTCGTCGTTGGCGTCAGGCGCGCCGAACTGCCCTGCGTGAACAATACGCACTCGCCGATGCCGGCTCCTACGCTGTCCACTGCAACCACGGAGCTGCCAGAGATTTGCAGCTTGCCGTCTTTGCTGATGTACGGCTGAATCAGCAACAGCTTCATCCCCAGGAACTTTTCGTTCTTCTGGGTGGCGACCACATTGCCGATGACCTTCGCTATGAACATAAGGCTTACCTCGCGCATTGCGGCAGACGCGTGTCTGCCGCGTGCTGCTATTTCGGCAATACGGACCCCAGAGTTCCGTGCGGGCGCGCGATCACGTGCACGCTTTGCACTTCGCCCACTGCGCGCGCGGCTTCGGCGCCAGCATCCACCGCGGCGCGAACCGAGCCCACATCGCCCTGAACAAAGACCGAACACAAACCGCTGCCGATCTTGTTCCAGCCGACGAACTCCACGCTGGCAGCCTTCAGCATTGCGTCTGTTGCCTGGACCAACGCCACCAGGCCCTTCGTCTCGATCATTCCAATCGCTTCATTGGCCATTTCATTTCTCCTGATTCCAGTTCTCTGTGGTTCCGGTTGTTGGGGTCGCCTACTTCAGCATGCTTTCCACCAGCGCATCGTGCGGACGCGCGATCACGTGCGACGACACCAGTTCGCCCGTGTCCTTGGCGGCGGCGGTTCCGGCATCCACGGCTGCGCGCACGCTGCCCACGTCTCCGCTGACGATGGCGGTTACAAATCCGCCGCCGATCTGCACCGTCTTCACCAGCTCCACGCTGGCCGCCTTCACCATCGCATCGCATGCCTCGACCAGTCCGACCAGGCCTCTTGTTTCGATCAATCCAATTGCTTCACTCATCTTGTCTCCTCTGCCCGCTAGAGCAATATTGTTTCGCGGCTATGCGCTCGCGTTCTTTTTCGCCGCAGCCTTCTTGTCCGGCTGCACAAAGCTGGGCAGTTCGTCATGGGGACGCGAGATCACCGCAACGCTCACTACCTCGCCAATCCGCGATGCCGCCTCAGCGCCTGCATCGGTTGAGGCCTTCACCGCGGCCACGTCGCCTTCGACGAACGCGGTCACCAGCCCGGAGCCTACCGACTGCCAGCCAATAAAGGTTACATTTGCCGATTTCAGCATTGCGTCGGTCGCCTCGAACAGCGCGACCAGGCCTTTCGTTTCAATCATTCCAAGCGCTTGTTTCATCGAGATCCTCTCTTGTTCCTTCCCTTTTCCTTGAAACGCCTTACTTGACTAGTTGAATGTCCTTGGTCAGGTGCAACCCGCACGCATTGGCCTCGTCGGTGTCCATGTGGACGTTGAGCCGCGAAGTCGGATCGATGCGGACATGCACCTTGTCGAACGTCACCCCCGCATTGCCGCCTACGCGCAGCTTCATCAGGTCGCCCTGCTTCACGCCGAAGTAGCTTGCCTCCGCGGGATTCATGTGCACGTGGATCGCGGCACGGATGATGCCTTCCTTCAACTGGATGGTGCCCTTAGGCCCCATGATGATCGCGCCCGGCGTCCCCGCAATGTTGCCGGAGAGCCGCACCGGGATGTCGTCGATGCCCAGGCTGATCGCGTCGGTGAAGGCCAGCTCAATCTGCGATTGCTTGCGCATCGGCCCTAGGATGCGCAGGTTCGAAATCAGCCGGCTGCGCGGCCCGATGATGGTCACTTTCTCATTCGCCGCGAAGTTACCCGCCTGGTAGAGCTCCTTGTAGACCGTCAGTTCCGTCCCCGGTCCGAACAACACGTCCATGTCCTCGCGGCAGATGTGCATGTGCCGCGCCGAGGCCAGCACCGTCAGTTGCGGCGACGGGCCGGCGCCCTTGTTCGTCTTGCCCAGGTATTCCAGCGCCACCTGGCGGACAATCTGCTCGACCACCGATCGATCGATTCTGGACGGATTCGCAATTGCTGAACTTCCACTTGCCATAACCAGACCTTTATCCCGCGTCCTAAGTTGACTGCATCTGCCCTACGCCGATTGAGCCACTCTTGCCCGTTCCACTACGCCCACAGTTTCGCGGGCAACCACAATCTCTTCGTCCGCCGGAATCACCAGCACCTTCACCGCGGAGCCTTCCTTGGCAATCGTGCCCGCCTTGCGCACCGTCCGGTTCGCGGCCTCGTCCAGTTCCACTCCGAAGGCTGCGAGGTTCCGGCACACCGCGCTGCGGATCTCCGCGCTGTTCTCGCCGATGCCGCCTGAGAACGTGATTACGTCCAGCCCGCCCAACTCCAACAGGAAGGCCCCAAGGTAGTGGCGGATCGCGCGCACAAACACATCCAGCGCCAGCCGGGCGCGCTTGCTGCCCGCGGCCGCTGCCTCGTCCAGGTCGCGCATATCGCCGCTGGTGCCGCTGATGCCGGCCACGCCGGACTGGCTGCCCAGGATGCGCGCCATCTCATCCGCATCCACGTTCAGCTTCTTCATCATGTACAGCACCGCGAAGGCGTCAATGTCGCCGACGCGATTATTCTGCGGCAGACCCGACTGCGGCGAAGTGCCAAAGCTGGTGTCGATCGCGACGCCGTTGCGAAAAGCGGCCAGGCTGGAACTGCCTCCCAGGTGACACGAGATGTGGCGCAGGTCGTTGCGGCCGAGCAGCGCCTGGATGCGTTCGCTGGCCGAGCGATGGCTGGCCCCGTGGAACCCATAGCGGCGAATGCCGAACTCGGTGCGCCACTCATACGGCAC
Source organism: Granulicella sp. (assembly GCA_003162875.1). Taxonomy (GTDB): domain Bacteria; phylum Acidobacteriota; class Terriglobia; order Terriglobales; family Acidobacteriaceae; genus Edaphobacter. The sequence goes on along the minus strand of PLUT01000266.1, from coordinate 5,476 downwards.
TGCGTAAGTGGTGGCCGCTTCGTCCAGCGACGCATATGGCGTGGTCTCAAACACCGCTACCAGCGGCACGCCAGCCAGTTCCTTTTCAAACGCCCGCATCGCCGCAATGTACGGGGGATTGTGCGCGGGAGCGAAAAAAGCAAAATCGTCCATCGCCGCAAACAGGGCATCGTCCACCAGGTACGGTCCAGGCATTGGGCCGGGGTGCACTACTTTGAAGCCCGCGGCCTCAATCTCTGACAAATTCTTCAGCGCCTTGCCCGGGCCCGATATATCCGCAATGCACTTGTGAATGGCGGAGGGATAGTCGGGACACTCGCCGCCCGGCTGGCCGATTCGCTCAATCCGGCCTTCCGCCAATACCGTCTCTGCCGGCATGTCCAGCACGCGGTACTTGAAGGAAGTGCTGCCGATATTGGGGATCAGGCATTTCATTGATCGATAATGATTGTTCTTGACTGCATGTAGACCATATCGTATGTTTTATGTCAGAGTCAATCAGAAAGATGAGCGATAATTGAACGACTCTGAGGAATCCTCCCAAAATGGCGTCAGAGCTAGGTTTGCCCGCCAGAAGTGACTCCCATCCGATGACGATCGATCGGGTCGGTGAACTCGGCATCGTCGGCGCCGGCGGCGGGGGCTTTCCCACCGCGGTAAAGCTGGGCACGCGCGTCCCCCTGGTCATCGCCAACGCCGCCGAGTGCGAGCCGCTGCTGCACAAAGACAAGGAACTGCTGCACCACCTGGCCGAGCCGTTCCTGCGCGGCATGGTCCAGGCCATGGAGATGGTGGGCGCGCAGCAAGGCGTCATCGGAATCAAGGGAAAATATCTCGATATCATCGCGGCGCTGGAGCAGCAACTTCCCAGGGGCGTCCGCATTGTGCCGCTGCCGGACGCTTACCCCTCGGGCGACGAATTCATCCTTGTGCACATGGTCACGGGCCGCGTCATTCCGCCCGGAGGTCTGCCCAAGGACGTAGACGCGCTGGTCGCCAATGTCGAGACGCTAATGAACATCGGCCTGGACCAGCCCGTGGCCCACAAGTACCTGACCGTCGCCGGCGCGGTTGCGAATCCCATCACGGTGCGCGTGCCCGTCGGCATCTCCATTGGCGAGGTCATCGCCGCCGCGGGCGGGGCCACGGTCGACGACTTCAGCGTGCTGCTCGGCGGAGTGATGATGGCGAAGCCCGCCGCCGGCCTGGATGTTCCCGTCACCAAAACCACCGGCGGAATTGTCGTGCTGCCGTCGTCGCACAAGCTGATGGAGCGGCACCAGGCGAAGTGGCCGCAGATCGCCCGCATCGGCCGTTCCGCCTGCGACCAGTGCCGCTTCTGCACGGAGTTCTGCCCGCGCTATCTGCTCGGCCATCCCATTGAGCCGCATCGCGCGATGCAGACTCTGGGATTCACCGGCGGCGCGGACCAGATGGTCATGGGCACGCTCTATTGTTGCGAGTGCAACCTTTGCACCATGTACGCATGTCCGGAAGATCTCGACCCCAAGAGTGTCTGCGTGCAGGGCAAGCCGGTCGCGCGCGAGCGTGGCCTCACCTTCAAGGGCTCTCCCGAGTCGGTGACGCCGAATCCCATGGCGGAGTTCCGCCGCGTGCCGATGAAGCGACTGATCGCGCGGCTGGGTCTCACCGAGTTCAACAACGTCGGTCCGCTCACCGACTTTGAATTCTCGCCCAGCCGGGTAGTATTGCCGCTGAAGCAGCATGCGGGCGTTCCCGCGGTGCCCGTGGTCAAGACCGGCGACCGCGTGCGCGCAGGCGATCTGCTGGCGCAGCCGGAAGCGGGCAAACTCGGCGCGCGCATCCATGCCAGCATTGGCGGCGTGGCGCGGCTAACTCATGATGCGGTGGTGATCGATGCAAATTGATACGCAGGTGCAGTTCTCAGACGGGGCCAGGGGCGCGGAGATTCAGTCGATCGGCCTCATCGAAGTTTCCAGCGTGGCCACCGGCTACCTGATCGAAGACACCATGTTGAAGGCGGCGTCCATCAAGCTGCTGCTGGCGCGTAGCATCTGTTCCGGAAAATTCCTCATCGCCATCGCCGGCGACGTGGCTTCAGTAACCACCGCAATCACGGCCGGCGGCGCCGCCGCGGGTCCCGGACTCATTGAGCAGCGCCAGATCGCGCGCGTGCATCCTTCCGTGCTGCAGGCGATCTCGATGTCGGTGGAATACGACGTCAAACAACTCAAGTCCATCGGCGTCATCGAGACCTTCTCCGCGGCCAGCATTATCCATGCGGCGGACGCGGCCATCAAATCCGCGAATGTGATCCTGCTCCGCGTTCATCTGGCCATGGCTCTTGGCGGCAAGGGCTTTGTGATGTTTGCCGGCGATATCTCCAGCGTCCAGGCAGCCGTCGCCGCCGGATCGCAGGCTGCCGCGGAAGAAGGCATGCTCGTCTCCCGGGTCGTCATCCCCAACCCCTCCCCGGAACTCTTCCGCGACTACATCTGACCGCCACCAAGTCTGTCATTCTGGGCGCAGCGAAGAATCCCCGTATTTGTTTTTGCTTTGTAATCTTTTTGTACAAGCATTGCGCATGCCCCGATGCAGACCGACAATTAAATCGGGCCATGAACGCACTCCTCATCTATCCGAAGTTTCCCGACACGTACTGGAGTTTCAAGCACGCGCTCTCCTTTCAGGGCAAGCGCGCGGCCCAGCCTCCGCTGGGGCTGATGACCATCGCCGCGCTGCTGCCGGCAAGCTGGCCCAGGCGCCTGGTCGATACCAATGTGGAGCGGCTGACCGATAAGGACCTTGCCTGGGCTGACGTCGCAATGATCAGCGGCATGCATGTGCAACACGCTGCGCTGGTGGCGATCGTCGAGCGCTGCCGCGCGCGCTGCCTGCGCACCGTGGTCGGCGGCCCCATCACCAGCAGCATGTCCCGCGCGGACATCAAGGCCGACCACATCGTCATCGGCGAGGCGGAAGCTCTGATCGCCGAACTCGCCGGCGATCTCACCGCCGGCCGCGCCCAGCCCGTCTATCAGGCGTCGGAGCGCCCGGCGATGGAGCTCAGCCCGCTGCCCGAACTCGGCCTCATCAAAATGAAGCGCTACAACACCATGACCGTGCAGTATTCGCGCGGCTGTCCCTTCAACTGCGAGTTCTGCGACATCATCGAGATCTACGGCCGCCGGCCGCGCACCAAGGCAGTAGCGCAGGTGCTTGCCGAGTTGGATCAGTTGCTGCAGGCCGGTTGGCGCGATGCTGTCTTTATCGTCGACGACAACTTTATCGGCAACAAGAAACGCGCCCGGGAGCTTCTGATCGCCATGGCGGAGTGGGGCCACGCTCACAACTATCCCTTCCGCTTCCTTACCGAAGCCTCGCTCAACCTCGCGGATGACCTCGAACTCCTCGAGCTCTTCAAGCAGGCCCGCTTCACTGCGGTCTTTCTCGGCATCGAGACTCCCGACGAAGCCAGCCTCATCGCCAACCATAAACTGCAGAACACGCGGCGCGACCTGCTGGACAGCGTCGCCCGCATCCAGCAGTACGGCATCGAGGTGATGGGCGGCTTTATTCTCGGCTTCGATACCGACCGCGAAGATATTTTCGACCGCATGGTGGACTTCATTCAGAAGAGCGGCATTGCCCTGGCCATGGTGGGCCTGTTGCAGGCCATGCCCGGCACCCAGCTCTTCCGCCGCCTGCGCAGCGAGGGAAGAATCCTGAACGCCGGCGACGGCAACAACACCGACTGTGACCTGAACTTCATTCCGCGCATGGACGCGACGCGCCTGCTGGAGGGGTATCGCTCGGTGATGAAGCGCATCTACTCCTACCCGGCCTACTACGAGCGGGTCAAAGTGCTGCTCGCTCGCTGCCATCCCACCACCAATGGGCACTTTACCTACGCCAACGTCCGCGCTTTCTTCTCGTCGATCGTGCGCCAGGGAATCATCAGCCGCGGCCGCTTTAGCTATTGGAAGTTCATGCTGACCGCGGCCATCCGCACGCCCCGCTCCTTCGGCGTGGCCATGACGTTCGCAGTCAAGGGCTATCACTTCCACGTTATGACCCAGCGCCTGCTCGAAGCCGAATAATCTAATCTGGTGTGATGGCGCCTATCTCCATCGCTGCAACCGATCGCGTCTTCGTGCTCACCGGCGCGGGCATCAGCGCGGAGAGCGGACTGCCCACCTTCCGCGCCTCCGACGGACTGTGGGCCGGCCATCGCATCGAGGATGTGTGCACGCCCGAAGCGTTGCAGCGCAACCCCGCGCTGGTGTGGGAGTTCTATTCAGCTCGCCGCGTCTCTGCCCAGCAAGCCCAGCCCAATCCCGCGCACTTCGCCCTGGCGAAGCTGGAAGGCCGCCTCGGCGACCGCTTCTTTCTCTGCACCCAGAATGTCGACGATCTCCACGAGCGCGCCGGATCCAGGCGCCTGGTTCACATGCACGGCGAACTCGCCAAATCCCGTTGCGAAGCCGACTGCGGCCGCCCCCCGGTTGAAGACCACAGCATTTATCGCAGTCTGGACGAGGTCGGCCGCTGCGTCTGCGGTGCCCGCCTCCGCCCGCACATCGTCTTCTTCGGCGAGATTCCGCTCGCCATGGACCGCATCCAGCAGGAGATCGATCGCGCAACGCTGATGCTGGTAGTCGGCACCTCCGGCTCAGTCTATCCCGCGGCGAACTTTGTCCACTGGGCGCGAACCCACGGCGCGCGCACCGTCTACGTCGGCCCCGAGCCGCCGCTCAACGCCACGGCATTCACCCGCGTCGTGGAAGGCCGCGCCGGCGAAGCCCTGCCCGATCTCTTCAATGTCGCCGAGAGCTGAAAGCCGAACGCTGGCCGCTGACCGCGGGCAATCGATAACTCACTCCATTCCACTTATACGAGACAATGGAGCATAAGCAGGCCGAGTCCGCTGCCATCCTCCGGCATCCAATCAACCACAGCGCGTCGCGCGAACAGGGAATCCACCTTTGAGCAGTCCCGAACAACCTGGCTCTGCGGAGACGATCGAATCGCCCGCCGCGCAGGAGCAGAGCATCGAACACCGCGCCTCGCTCGCCTGGCGGGCGCTGCGCCATCGCAACTTCCAGCTCTTCGTCGGCGGCCAGAGCATCTCGCTCATCGGCACGTGGATGACCCGCGTAGCCACCGGCTGGCTGGTCTATCGCCTCACTGGATCGGCGCTGCTGCTGGGCACGGTTAGCTTCGCCGGCCAGATCCCCACTTTTCTGCTGGCCCCGTTTGCGGGAGTGTGGGTCGACCGCCTGGACCGCCGCCAGGTGCTGGTCTGGACGCAGACGCTGGCCATGGTGCAGTCCCTGTTGCTGGCGGCGCTTACGCTGTCGGGCCGCGTCACTGTGCATTGGGTGCTGGCGCTCAGCGCGATGCAGGGAATCATCAACGCCTTCGACATGCCCGGTCGCCAAGCCTTCCTGGTGCAGATGGTGGAGGACCGGGGCGACCTGGGCAACGCCATCGC
>PLUT01000244.1 GCA_003162875.1 Granulicella sp. | reverse complement strand
GCCGGCACCGGCGACGTGGTCCACGCCGTCCGGCACATGCGCCAGATCGTCGGCGAGATCCGCGCCCTCACCGTGCTCGGCGACCAGGAGCTCTACCACGCCGCCAAGGAACTTCAGGCCCCCTACGAACTGGTTCGCATGGTCGCCAAAACAGGCTCGCTGCCCGTGCCCAACTTCTCCGCCGGCGGCATCGCCACGCCCGCCGACGCTGCCCTGATGATGCAGCTCGGCGCCGAATCCGTCTTCGTCGGCTCCGGCATCTTCATGAAGGAGCGCGCCACCCCGCTCGACGTTGAGAACAATCCCATCGAGCGCGAGGAAGCCGTCTCCCGCGCCCGCGCCATCGTCATCGCCACCACCCACTTCAACGACCCCAAGATCGTCGCCGAAGCCAGCGAATCCGTCACCGGAACCATGAAAGGCCTCGCCGCCGCCGCCATTGCCGAGCAGGACCTGCTGCAAACCCGCGGCTGGTAGGTGCCGCGTGCAGCGCACGCGCGTCGCGCTCACGCCCGCTTCCGCTTCTCCTGCAAATCCTCCAGCATCACCTTGCGCAGCGTCGCATTCAGCCGCGACTGATACCCCTCATTCCCCTGCTGCCGCAGCCACGCCAGAATATCCGCATCGATCCGCACCGTCACCTGCTTCTTCACCGGCTTATAGAACGGATTTCGCACCGCATTCTTCCAGAACTCTTCCGTCGCCTCCGGAATATCCGAAAAGTCGATCTCGCTATCCGGCCGCTTCGCCAACTCAGCCAACTCGCGCTTCCGCTCCTCAGTCAGTCGCGACTCCCCCCAAACTCTTCTAACAATTTTACCCATAAAGTCTGCGCTCCTTCCTGGTCGCTCTCCGTGCCGAAACAATTCGAAACACCTCATCCACATCCCGTTCGATAACCGTATGAGCAACCTGTAGCATCACTAGATCTTCGGCCATACCTATCGCCTGCCACCGCAGTTCGCCATCAACAACTCGATCCAGCTCGAACACTGCATTCGGGTCATAGAACACTTCGATAGCATCATCGAAGCTGATCCCGTGCTTCCGCAAATTGCTCTCGGCCTTCGCCTCGTCCCACTCAAATAGCGTCATGCCTGCCATTATTGTACCGCACTTCTGTAGTTACAGAAACGCAGTTCGCTGGCCCGCCTCCAGTCAACGCTGGCGCAGCCGCTTCGGATTCCGCCGGGATCGGTCCTTGCGCACCGGGCGCTTCCCGCTGCGTGCCCGAAACCTCGTATCATCGCAACAGTGAAAGAACGCAAACAGCAGCCTGGGATGACGCAGACTCAGCCTCTCATCGTCGGCGTCCTCGCCCTTCAGGGCGCCTACGACGCGCACGTCAAAACCCTCACTGCGCTGGGTGCGACGCCGCGACTCGTCCGGCTTCCGCAGGATCTCGACGGCCTCGACGGCCTCATCATGCCCGGCGGCGAATCCACCACCATGCTCAAATTCCTCGAGCGCAATGGCTTCTTCTCGATCCTCCAGACCTGGGTTCGAACCATCCCCACCTTCGGCACCTGCGCCGGCGCCATCCTGCTCGCCACCCACGTTGAACACCCGCCGCAGCGCTCCCTCGCCGCCCTCGACATCACGGTCGAGCGCAACGCCTACGGCCGTCAGATCGATTCCACCATCCTCACCGCTCCCACCTCCCTGCCCGGCGGCCCGCTGGAGATGGTCTTCATCCGCGCGCCGCGCATCCGCCTCACCGGCCCCGGCGTCGAAACCCTCGCCACCCGCGACGGCTTCCCCACCCTGGTCCGTTCCGGCCACCTCATGGCCGCCACCTTCCACCCCGAGCTCTCCAACGACTCCCGCGTCCACCAGCTCTTCCTGAACCTCGTCCGCGACCACAAAGCCGCCTCAATGAAAGAACCCAAATGAAATACCGTGACCTGATTGGAGGACCGGCAGAATGAAAATTGCCTACACCGCCGTCTTCGAGCAGGAGAGCAATGGCGGCTGGGCCGCATACGTGCCCGACCTCCCCATTGTCCTCGTCTCCGCCGACACCCGCGAAGAGGCAGAGCGTCTGGTTCGCGAGGGCATCGAGCTGTATGTGGAACTCCTCCACGAGGAAGGTAAGCCCCTTCCACCGGCCGCCTTCCAGACCCAGCAGATTGAAGTCGCCGCGAACGCCTGAAGCGTTGCCACAATCGCACTAACCGGCCTCAGAGTCAGCTAGCTCCGCACCGGCTTCCACATCCCGCCCAGCCATATCGCCAGTCCAGCCAACTCCGCGCACAATATCCACTCCAGCGCCACCCCGAACATTGTGCGACCTGGGAAGCGCATCGCCACCACCACCAGCGCAAGCAGCAGCACGCCCATGCCAATCCGCGCCGCCAGCAACCCATAGCGCGCGGCCGGAACCGCGAATGCCCTCCGCACCGGCACCTGCCCCGCCACCCGCGCCGCAAAGCCGGCGGGCACATCCACCTTGGGCTTCCGCTCCAGCGCGCGCGTCAGCCGCTCCTCCATCGAATCCACCTCGCTCATGCGTTCGTCTCGCATTCGGCCCTCCTTCCCGGTGTAAACCGCCCCTCAACGCGTGCCGACCCTATTCCTTCGCGCAGCTTTTTCCGCCCGCGATGCAGATGGGTCCGCACCGTCCCAATGGGCAACCCCAGCGCCAGCGCAATCTGCTCGTACGTCCGCTCCTCCTGATGATAGAGCACCAGCACCGCTCGCTCCACCTGGCTCAGCCGCTGCAGCTGCCCCTCCACCAACTCCTGAAACTCGCTCTCCTCCAGCAACTCTTCCGCGTTGCGGCCCGGATGTTGCAGCCGGTCTTCCCATCCGCTCGTCTCATCCGAAATCGACACCAGCGACTGCTCCTCCCGCCGCCTCCGCTTCCACTCATCCTGTGCCACGTTCACCGCAATCCGGTACAGATACGTCGTCACCAGCGCCTCTCCGCGAAAGCTTGGCAGCGCACGGTACAGCCGCAGAAAAACATCCTGCGCCAGGTCGTCGAGATGCTCGCGGCTTCCCGTCAGCCGCAGCAGCGTGCGGAACACCATCGCCTGATGTTCCCGCACAATCTCTTCGAAGCTGAGGTCGGTAGGCAAGGAGGATTAGACCGAACACCGCCGCGAAAGTTTCACGCGGCCGAGTGAAACTCTGCGCAACCCCGCCAGTCTAACGCGGGCAGGAAAGGGAGGAAATCATGATCAACGAAGCTTGGGGTCCATACATCGTTCCAGTCGCGGTCTTTGCATGGTTGGCCATCGCGGGAATTGTACAGATGATAGGGTCAGTTCAGAAACGCCGTATCCAGGCCGAGGAGCGTATGGCCATGGTGCAGCGCGGCATGACTGCGGAACAGATTGATCTCGTTCTGCGCCCCACCAAGGACGACCGTGAAGAAGCAGCAAAGACCAAGGACCCCCTGCGCAGCCTCGGCAATGCCCGCCGCACAGGAGTCGCCCTCGTCTCCGCCGGCTGCGGCCTCACCCTCTTCGGCTGGCTACTCTCCGAAATCGTTCAGGTCCGCGAAGTCCTCGCCGTCTCTGCTGCCGGCCTCATTCCCCTGGCCATCGGCATCGGCTTCTTCGTCGACTACAACCTGCAGAAGCGCGAACTCGCGCGCTTCGGCCTCGAAGTCGCCGCCGATCAGCCTCCGCAAAACCGACCCAGCTAGCGCGGGCCGCCAAACTTCGATCCATAAAACGGAGTTGTCATCATTCACTCAGACTCTGTGTGCTCTCCGTTCTCTGTGTTCTCTGTGATTCGTTCTTAGCCCCTGCTGCCGGTCACCTCCACCACAAAACTCCTTACCACCACCCCACTCGTCTCATAGTGCGTCACCCGGTGCCCCGACCCGTGCCCCATCTGGATCGCCTTCTTCAGCATCCGGATCGGCCCCCGCGACTCCTCCTCGAACCACCGGCCGCTCGCCCACTCCCAATCCACCACCAGGTTATAGCTCACATCGCACTTCGGGCAGCCTAGCGGAGTCTCCAGCCAGCGATGGAACGCCGCCTCCGGCAGTTTGCCCACCGGATCAGTCCCGCTCCGAATCGCCGCAATCGCCGGTTTCAATTCCTTCTAATCCCGCGCCCAGTCCTGCCGCGGTCTCCGCTTGGGAAACAGGAAGCCTATCAGCAAATGCAGCACCGCCAGCGCCAGCGCTCCCAGCAGGGCTGCTTTCCACGTCAACACGTCGAAGCCGGGAACAAAGTCGCTGGCAAACTTCAGCACCACCGCGTTGATCACCAGGAAGAAAAGTCCGAACGTCAATATCCCCAGCGGCAGCGTAATGATCTTCAGCAGCAGCCCGAATGTCGCGTTGAACAGCCCGATCACCACCACCGCGATCAGCGCGGACTTCCATCCATCGACCACAAAGCCGCCAACGTAGCGCGACACCAGCCACAGCGCCGCCGCGTTCAATATCCAGTGCAATAGCATGCGAAACATCCCGGGTCCTCCTTCATGGGGCCGTCGGCGGTTCCGGCCCGAAAACTGTCTCGCCGCTTCAACAGCATATCCGAGCATGGCCGCCGCTGTCCGGACCGCGCGCGAAATTCAGACCATCCCCTGCTCCGTCTTCGGAGTCCCTCGCTCCGTCTTCGCACTTCGCCGGGAGTGTATTCTTGCGTGTAGGAACTCGCCGGCGCGAGGGAGTCGCTATGAATCGCGGACGCATTGGCCTTCTGTTCTTAGTCAGGAACCCACCGGCCGCATCGGCGCGATCGAAATCCCCGCCGAATATATCAAGGCGCCTCCGCCGGCCAGCCAACTGCCTCTCCAGGCGGGACCCTAGCCAGCCCGGCGTCTATCCTCGGGCCACGGAGTGGTTTGCCTTGAGCACGCTCGCATCCCAAAGCCCAACGCCCGCATCCCATCAGCCAGCGGAGCCGTTGGGCGCCGTATTGTTTCCACACGCCAACTTTTCGGTAGTGGGTTAGTCTGGCTTGGTTTTGAAAGGGCGCGACTTCAGTCGCGCCGCAAGCCGCACACAAGAAAGGGGACTTTAGTCCCCGAGGGTAAGCTTCGAGCAAATTGACCCACTACCAACTTTTCTCCGCAGTGGTGCCCGGCCCGGAATCCTAGTAAGCTCGACCCATCGAGTACGCTGGAGCAGGTCCACCGCGGGTGTAAAGGTTGGCGTGGTCTCCCCAGCGGGAAGACCACAGGGTTCGATCGCTTCTGGGTCAATGTCGTACTGCTGTTCTGTGAAGGTGACAGGATGCCGGCAATCGTCACACCTCCCGATCTCGAACGCCGTCCCCGCCGCAGCGAAGAGAACGACGGCGGCCACGGCCGGCGTCCGCCCAACGGCCGCGACCTGAAGCGCACCGGCGGCGGCGGCGACAACGACAACTGGAACGAATCTCCCGGCCGCCAGCACCGCCCCGGCGAACGCCTGACCACCTATCGCCTGGGCCTCTTCTTCGCGCTCGGCGCCGTCTTCATGTTCTTCATTGGGATCGTCAGCGTCTTCTTCGTCTCCCAAACCTCCGCCCACTTCGACGCCTACAGCCACTACGTCAACGAGTGGCTGCCCACCCCCATCCCGCGCATTCTCTGGCTCAACACGCTGGTCCTGCTGCTCAGCACGGTCACCGTCGAAATCGCGCGCCGCCACATGTTCCACCAGATCGACGCCATGGAAGAGTGGTTCGGCCTGGGCAAGCCCACCTCGCGCCGGGCTCTGCCCTGGCTGGTCGCCACCCTCGTCCTCGGCCTGCTGTTTCTCTCCGGCCAGGCTCTCGCCTGGCGCCAGCTCGCCGCGGAGCACGTCTTCTTCCGCTCCAACCCCAGCAGCCACTCCTTCTACATCATGACCGTTGCCCACGCCATACACCTCGCGGTGGGCGTCGCCGGCCTGGTCGCTGCGCTGGTCGGCCTGTATGCCTTCAAGAAGGTCGAAGACCGCCAGATCATGGTCGATTGCGCCGCCTGGTACTGGCACTCCATGGGCGCCCTTTGGCTCTGCCTCTTCCTCCTGCTCGCCTTCTGCCAATAATCCCAATCCAGCCCCGCAATCACACGGGGATCGTCATTCTGACTCGCAGAGTCAGAATCTCCGTATTTGTCTTGAGCACCCATCACAAATATCCGTTGACGATATATCCGTAACGGATATATATTCTCCTGCATGGCCGCCACACTCCAGCCGCCCGAAGCCTGGCTTCCACTCACCCCCACCGTCTTCGCCATCCTGCTCGCCCTTGCCGATGGCGAAAAGCACGGCTACGCGATCATGAAGGAGGCCGCCCTTCCAGCCGGCGGCGGAATCAGCCTCGGCCCCGGCACCCTTTACGGCACGCTCGACCGCCTCATCCGCGACGCCCTGGTCGAGGAGACCGGCCTCACCGACGACGCCCGCCGCCGCTACTACCGCCTCACCCACCTCGGCCACCGCGTCCTGGCGGCCGAGACCTCCCGGCTCGCCGCCTCGCTGCGCACCGCCCGTTCCCGCACCGCCGCCCGGGGAGTCCGCGCATGAGCCGACCCAACCCAATCCTCTTCGCGCTGTATCGCCACGCCCTCCGGCTCTATCCATCCCGCCTGCGTCTGCTCTACCAGGACCAGATGCTCCAAACCGTCCGCGACGCCCACGCCGAACGGCAACACCGCCCGTCCCTCTTCTGGGCCCAACTTTTTGCCGATCTCTGCATATCCGCCGTCAAGGAGCACATCCTCATGACCCGCGATGAAGCCATGCGCCGCCCCATCTTCTTCCACGCCATCACCCTCTGCGTCGTGCTCACCCTGATGGGCGGTGCCGCTGCCATCACTATGCAGCAACTCCTCCGTCGCGGAGCCGACCAGCCGCAGATCCAGATGGCAAAGAACTACGCCTCGCAGATCGTAGTAGGCAAGCGGCTCGAAGATGTTCTTCCGCCCGTCCATATCGACATCGCGCGAAGCCTCGAACCGTTTGCCATCTACTACAACGATCAGGGAGAACCCGTCGGTGCCACCGGCCATCTGGATCAATCAGTTCCTGCGCCGCCCGCCGGAGTCTTCAGCTACCTCCGCACCCACCCAGTCGACAATTTCACCTGGCAGCCTCGCCCCGGCCTCCGCATCGCCGCCGTCGCTTTTCACGTCAACGGTCCCAACCCCGGCTTCATCCTCGTCGGCCGCTCGCTCACCCTGGTTCAGCAACAGGAAAACGCGCTCCGCCGCGGCACCTTCATCACCTGGTTCGCTCTGATGGCCCTGCTCGCCCTCGGAGCTCTCTTCCTCAACCGCGCTCAGGCGCGCCACACCATCGCCGTCTGACGCCTGACAACTGACAACTGACAACTGACAACTAACAACTAACAACTGTATTTAATACGGCACGCCCTTCGCCCGCTCCGCCTTGAACGCCCGCATATACCACTCAAACTCATCCCAAAACTTCCCCGACCGCTCCACCAGCTCCTGCGTCAGCGCAAGTCCGTCTTTGCTCAGCGCGCTCCCCGCCGATGGAATCGGCCAAATCGTCGGGATGGGCGGCATCCCTGCCTCCGCCAGCAGCGCCCGCAATTGCATCGCCGCCCTCACCCCGCCGAACGGCGTCGCCGAGTAGCACACAATCGCCGATGGCCGGAAGAAATACTCCTCCAGAAAATAATCGATCAGGTTTGTCAGCCCCGGCGGAATGCTGTGGTTGTACTCCGCGCTCACAATGCAGAAGCCGTCCGCCCGCGCATACAGCTTTGCCAGCGGCGCCAGCTTCGCGTGCAGTTTCGCGTACTTCGCCGAAGGCTTCGTCTTGATCTCCTTCCACATCTTGTCCAGAATCGGCAACTCCAGCGCCTGCACGTCCACCAGCACCGCCTTATGCCCCCGCGCCTTTAGCCGCGCCATCGCCCACTTCGCCACGCGGTCTCCCAACCGCTCGCTGCGTACCGACCCCAGCAACACCGCAACTACCATGGTTGTCCTCCAACCACATCAGATGCTGCCGCAAGCCACGCAAAAGCCTTATTTCGAAGCCGCGGGACCCGCCGCCGCGACCTTCACGACACAAACGACCAGCGTCTTCCCGGGAGCAAGCACCGCCCAGTGCGGCGTGCCCGGCGGAATATGAACCACATCGCCCTTGGCAATCGGCGTGCGAGTCCCACCTTCCACGCTCGTCCCCCGCGTCTCTCCCGTCGCCGCATCCAGTGTGCCGCCAACCATCGTCCCGCCGGTGACCTCCGTCGCCTCTCCATCCAGCACGAACATCACGTCGTTCCAGTTCGCATGAATCTCCGCTGGACCGGTCTTCGCCCTCGCCACCAGCATCACAGTGTGTCCCGGATAGCTATTGAGCGTCACGGAAGCAACGCCCGTCGGCGCCTCCCTGGCTCTCTCCATCAATGCCTTAGCCTGCGACGCTAATTCAGTATTCGACTGGAGAGTGATTGTCGGGGCCACCGAATCCGGCGCCGCCTGTGCCTTTGCCGGAATCGCCAGCGCTGTCAGCGCCAGCCCGCCCAGGCAAACTCTTATCCACGCCATTCGCCACCTCCGTTTGCTTCACCGCATAGGTTGCAAACCAGGAGCTCGCAAACTAGCGGCGTTTCCCTGCCGATTTCACCGGCTTCTTGCTCAACTTGGCCACAGGAGCAGCCTTCTTCGCGACCACCTTCTTCGCCGCCGGCTTCTTTACCGGAGCCTTTTTCGCCGGGGCCTTCTTCGCCACAACCTTCTTCGCCGCCGGTTTCGCCGCAACCTTGGTCTTCGCTGGCGCAGCTTTCTTCGCCGGAGCTGCCGCCTTCTTCGCCGCCTTCACTGGTGCGGGTGTCTTCACAGCCGCCTTGGTCTTGGCAACAACCTTCCCCGCCTTGCCCGTGCTCGCAGCCTTCGCTGGAACCGCCTTGGCCGGCGCAGCTTTAGCCGGCGCGGCCTTCGGGGACGTCGCAGCAGTAGCAGCAACAGTGGCCTTGCCCGCCGCGGCCGCCTTCGCCGCCGCAGTCGCCTTCGCTGGAGTCGCCGCCTTCGCCTGGGCAGGTTTTGCCGCATCAACTCCCGTCTTGGCGGCCTCGCCTGCAGCCCCGGCAATCCCTGCCGCTGCCGGAGCCTGCTCCAATCCCTCCGCCCCTGCTGCCTCTTCCCCGCTAGCCTTTTTCCGGCTCTTCGCCTTCGCTTCCTTCTTTGAGGCGCGCGGGCGCCGCAGGTGCACAGGCGGAGGCGGAGCCGGTGGCGAATACGGCTCCAGGAACGCCTTCATCTCCTCGGGCGTCTGCAGCTTCCCATCCATCAGCTCGAAGAACAGCTTCTCGACCAGCTCCTCGTACCCCGGCAGGTCCGGAACAATCCGCATCTCCTGCATCAGTACGTAGGGAATCTTCTGCCGCGCCTGCGGCCACTCCGTATAGAAGTTCTTGAACTTCGCCTGCAACGGTGCATTCTTCACGGCATAGGCAGCCCACAGCACCGCCTCCGGCCGCGCGCTCATCAACAGCTTCCACGCTGCTGAAGCAGCAGTCGCCTGCTTCGCCGCCAGCGCCGCCGCAAAGCGCTTGCCCTCACCCTCCACCGCATCGATCTCCGCCACAAAGCCGCGCCGCGGAAAACTTCGCCTCAGCGCCGACACGTCCTTGGGCTTCATCTTCGCCGTCAGCAGCGGAAAATGCGCCGCCGACGGGTTCGCATGAATGCCCCGCATCTGCAACTGCATCTGCGCCTCGCGCAGTTTTTCCAGCTCCGTAACCTGCGCCTTCGCTGCGGTCCACCCCGGCGCCAGGTGTTTCATCCAGCCTTCCTGCTCCAGCCCGCGCAGCACACGCAGCGGATCTTCCTCGTGCACAATCTCTTCCGCCTCGTACCCGCGCTGGAACGCCGACATCGCGGAGATGAACCCCTCCTCTTTGCCGGTTTCATACCGCGCCCGCGTCTTCTCTTCCATCTGCCAGCCCAGCCGCGAAGCATACCGCACCGCCCGGATCATTCGCACCGGGTCCTCGATGAACCCGTAGTTGCTCACCAGCCGCAGCTCGCGGTTCTCGATGTCCGCCACGCCGTTCAGCGGGTCCATCAGCAGCCCATAGGACCCCTCGTTCAGCGACAGCGCCATCGCGTTGGCCGTAAAGTCGCGCCGCCTCAGGTCGTCCAGCAGGTTGGCCGCTTTCACCACCGGCTTGCCCGGCTTGGGGAAGTGGACTTCCAGGGTGCTGCCCACCTCCATGCGCACGCCGCCTGCAAAGCGCACGAACAGCGCCTGCATCGGTTCATTCATGCCCGCAATCGTCGCGCCGGATTTCTCCAGGTCCTTCTTCAGTTTCAGGGCGTTCCCCTGAACTGCCACATCCAGGTCGCGCACCGGCGATCCGCTGGTCAGGTCCCGCACCGCGCCGCCCACTAGAAACACCGTCAGCCCCTTATTGCGGGCAATCTCCCGTACCGCTTGCAATGCTCTCTGCTGTGCCTGGGAAAGACGGCTTTCGAGCAGGTAGATATAATCGGCCATATGCTACGCGTTTTCTCCACCGGCCTCGGCCGGATCATTTAGATTGCCGACAACTTCAACCAAATCAATAATTTACGGACAGTAAACAACTCGGCGCAACGCACCATTTTAGCACGATATGCACGGTCTGGCCAGTCGTTTTGCACCTTTTTCGTGACGCGCCGCCCAAGCCATGCGACAATCGCCCAGCATTCTCAGAAACCCATGGCTGGCTCCCAGTCCAACTCGCGCAAGAAGGTCCTCATCCGCCGTTTCGCCGGCGACACGCTCCCGGGCTACCTCGCCCCGGCAGGCTTTGTCCGCGATGGCGCAATCGAACTGCTCGACCTCAGCGGCCGCATCGTCCCCTTACCGCTCAACGACATCAAGCTGGTCAGCTACGTCCGCGAATTCAACCTCTCTGACCCCGTCAACCCCGAGCGCCTCACCCGCCGCGCCTTCCTCGCCCGTCCGCGCAGCGAGGGCCTCTGGCTCCGCCTCACCTTCCGCTCCGGCGACCTCCTCGAAGGCCTCGCCCCCACCGACCGCTCCCTGCTCGACGCCCTCGCCGACGACGCTGGCCTCTTCCTCACCCCGCCCGACACCCGCTCCAACACCCAGCGCCTCTACGTCCCCCGCGCCGCCCTCACCGATCTCCAGCTCCTCGCCGTCATCACCGCGCCCTCGCGCCGCCAGCTCCTCCCCGCCCCCGCCGCCACCGAAGACCTCCAGGAAGAGCTCTTCCACCTCCCCATAGACCCCACCTCCCGCCCCAACTGAGAACAGAGAGTAGTGGTAAGTGTGTAGTGAGCAGTGAAGAGTTCCTCATTCTGGCGCAGCCCCAACGGTTCGTCATTCTGGCGCAGCCACCTTTGTTTGTCATTTCGTAGCCCCATTTGCTTGTCATTCCGCA
>PLUT01000351.1 GCA_003162875.1 Granulicella sp. | reverse complement strand
GGTCAAAGTAATACTTCTTGAACGCTGCTACATCGGGCGCATTGTTGTACATCACAAGTAAGCGGGCCATGGTTATTTATCCTTGTCGTCGATCGTCAGGATCTGCAGGCAGAGCGGCCGTTCCAGCATGCGGTCCATCTTCGCCTGTTCTGCTGCCCCTCAAGAAGAACCAGCACTGAGATTATGCGGAAAGAGCCCGCGCTCGCTGAAAACTCTTCCCAATCGGCCTTGCACGTTCGATGCGCGTCAGACGCCTCGGTGTATTGAGAGCGTCCCACAGATCGGTCCGCCGCTGCGTATTGAGCCAAAATTCGGCGGAGTTGCCAAAGACCCGCGCCAGAATCAGCGCAGTGTCTGCTGTAACCGCACGACGATCGCGGCACAGTTCGTTGACGTGTTTGCGCGGCAGGCCGCTCCTCCCAGCGAGATCTGCTTGGGTGAGGCCCATCGGCTCCATGAATTCTATAGTCAGCATCTCGCCTACAGATACCGGCTTTCTCTTAGTCGTCGTCATCATGCCCAATCTCCTCACCGATAGGAATGATCGTCCAGGTAGACCTGCTTGGCCTTCCCTTCGCTCCAGCGAAACACAAGCCGCCACTTCTCATTGACGCGGATAGAGTGCCAGTCTTCAAGCTTGCCGCTCAATCTTTCAAAGCGATTGCCGGGTGGTACTCGAAGATCATTGTCGATCACTGCGTCATCAAGCAATTGCAGCTTGCGGAATAGCCGGTCTCGCAGGTCAGCGGGGATCTTCTTCGAAGGTTTGTCGACCTCGAAGAAATCCTTCAGCCATGCGTCGTGCCAACTCTCAATCATCAGAATACCAGAGTACCACTAGGCGGTACATCGGGTTACCTATTCGCCCTTGTCGTCAATTGTCAGAATCTGCAGGCACAGCGGCCGCTCCAGCATGCAGTCCATCTTCGCCATCGCGGCCACCGCCTTCTCAATCGTCGAGGTCAGGCATGGCTCCGTGGTGACGACAAACGGCAACCGGTGCTTCGGGTGCCCCGTGTGCTGCAGCAGGGAATCGATGTTCGCGCCCACCTTCGCCAGTGCGCCTGCAATCCCCGCAACAATCCCCGGTTTGTCGTCCACCACGAATCGAAGGTAGTGCGGCGCGAGGAATTCGCCTGTCACTTGCCGGCGGCGTACGGGCAGCTCGACCGCGACCGAGCGCTGCGCGACCGCAAGAATATCGGAGACGACCGCGACCGCGGTAGGCTCGCCGCCGGCGCCATGGCCGGAAAAAACGACATCGCCGCCGAACCTGCCCGTTGTCACCACCATATTCTGCGTTCCATGCGACCACGCAATGGGCGATTCCAGCGGCACCAGCATCGGCGCAACCCGCGCATGCACCAGCCTTCCATCCAACTGCGCGCGAGAAACCTGGCGGATGGTGCACTTCAACTCCCTGGCGTAGGCAAAGTCGACCGCCTCGACGCTCGAGATCGTCTGCGTGGCGACCGTGTCCGGATCGAGCTCCGCCTGCATGGCAATGCGCGACAGGATGCACAGCTTCGCACGCGCATCGAAGCCGTCCACATCGGCCGAGGGGTCAGCCTCAGCGTAGCCCAGCGCCTGCGCATCGGCCAGCACCGCGGCGTAGCTCGCCCCTGTCTCCATCCGGCTCAGGATGTAGTTGCAGGTGCCGTTCAGAATGCCGCTGACGCGCGTAATCTGGTCGCCGGAAAGACCCTGCAGCACCCCCGCAATGACGGGAACGCCGCCGGCCACCGCGGCCCCATGCACCAGCTGCACATTGTGCTTTGCCGCCAGCCGCTTGAGTGCAGCGCCGCGATACGCGATCAGTTGCTTGTTGGCGGTTACCACGGATTTGCCTGCGGCGAAGGACTTCCGCAGCCAGCGTTCCGCCGGATCGAGTCCGCCCATCAGTTCAACCACGATGTCCGCGCGCGAGTTGAGCACGTCGTCGAAGTTCTCCGTCCACACCACTGAGCCGGGCACATGCTTCGCGGCGTCCGAACTGCGTTTGCGCGCGATGTTGCGGTTGAAGATGTGGCTCAGTTCGACGCCCGGAAGCTTTGCGGCCGCGAGCACGCGGGCCACTGCACTGCCGACGGTGCCGAAGCCCAGCAGTGCGATCCTGACCGGCGCGGCGGCGGTGGCGGATTTCCTGCCGGGGAGCGAGGGTGTGGTCTTCGGGCGTGAGGTCTTGCGTTGGTTTGCCATATTAGTATTCGATCTTATCCACACGCGCGCGCCATGTGTTGAAACTCTCCATCGCCTGGCCGGCCAGCAGGCGCTTCATGGGAATTCTGCGCTGGTCGATGGGACGGCTCACCTCCGCATAGAGCAGCGAGTCGTCAAAGCCTGCGGCGGAGGCATCGGCGGCGGAGTTCCCGTAAAAGATAGCGTCGCAGCGCGACCAATAGAGGGCAGCCAGGCACATCGGGCAGGGCTCGCAACTGGTGTAGACGACGCATCCGGCAAGGCGAAAATCCCCAAGCGCCTTGCAGGCCGCGCGAATCGCCATAATTTCGGCGTGGGCCGTGGGATCGTTGGTCGACGTAACTAGGTTCACGCCGGTCGCGACGATCGCACCGTTGCGCACGACCACCGCGCCAAACGGGCCTCCGGCGCCCGAGAGCACATTCTCCGTGGCCAGCGCGATGGCCCGCTGCATGAAGATGGGATCGCCTTCGATGGCTGGCCTCCTTAAATCCGCTGAACGGACGACGCGAACCAACTTAACCCTTATACCTGTGTATTTGAATGTGCAGGATAAGAAAACTGCACCTCCCGTTATTTGGGGCGAGAGCGGAGGTCGGACGAGGAGTTACTCCCGCATACTTCCCCATAGCCTTTCCCAAAAGCTAAACGGCCTAATGAAAATAACTAACTGCCCAGGCTTCGGTGAAACTGCGGGCTTGCCACAGGTATTCGGCGTAACAAAACCTTGGCGCACCAATTGCTTCATTGAGATGTTTTGGATTGTTCCCCAGGAATAATTTGGCGTGTGTGGTTGACATATCACATAATGATCAACACCGAGCAAGAGGGAGTCGCCGTATTTCACGACTGCTTTGATTGCACTATGTGATCCGCATTCCTTCTCGAAGTTGTCATTGTCATCCGTCAGGCGTAGCAACGCAATGCCGTCCTTGTCTGTCAGCAATGGTATCCAGCTTCTCGGGTCGTTTTCTGCCCGTACAAACACACAAGTAGCAGCCACAGGGCGACCGCTTCGTCCATCTAAGAGCTGGATCGTAACCGCCTGCGCGCAAAGGGTTGTGCCCAACACGATCAAGACAAGGGGTAACAAAAATTGCGCCACGTTCGCAAGAGATAGCTTATCCAACAAACAACTTCCTCGATCTGTTACCAGCATGGTGGATAGCCTCCAAGTGGCGTCATGTTCATTTGACGGCGGATAATAGCGATTATGGCACACGCGTTCATCGCCGACCGGGTGGTCACCCCACAGGGGACGCGGCGCGCGGCCGTGCTGCTGGAGGATGGGCCGGCGGGCGCTGCCGGCATCATTCGCGCAGTGTGCGAAGTGAACGAACTACCCGCTGGCGCCCACGCAGTCGACTTTGGCAGCAACGCGCTGCTGCCCGGCCTGGTGGACAGCCATGTGCACATCAACGAGCCCGGCCGCACCGAGTGGGAGGGCTTTTCCACGGCCACGCGCGCGGCAGCCGCGGGCGGCTACACCACGCTGGTCGACATGCCGCTGAATTGCCTGCCTGCAACCACGGCGGTCGCCGCGCTGGAGGCCAAACGCGAGGCCGCCGCCGGTCAGTGCCTGGTGGATTGGGCGGCCTGGGGCGGCGCGGTCGCGGACAACCAGGCCCACTTGCTGCCCCTGGCCCGCGCCGGGGTTGCCGGATTCAAGTGCTTCCTCATCTACCCCGGCTGCGACGGTTTCACCATGATCGGCCGCGAGCAGTTGCAGCGTGCGCTTCCCGCGATTGCCGAGTCCGGGCTGCCGCTGCTGGTACATGCCGAACTTGCCGGCCCCATCGACGCGGCGACGGCAACCCTGCGCGACGCGGATTGGCGCAAGCACGCGACCTATCTGGCCTCGCGTCCGGATGAGGCCGAGCTTGAAGCGATCCGCATGATGATCGACCTCTGCCGGCAGTTCCGCTTCCGGCTGCACATTGTGCACCTGTCCACTGCCCTGGCCCTGCCGGAGTTGCAAGCCGCGCGCGCACAGGGCCTGCCGATCACAGTCGAGACCTGTCCGCACTACCTGCACTTCGCCGCGGAGGAGATCGCCGACGGCGCCACGCTGCTGAAATGCGCGCCGCCCATCCGCGGGCGCGAGAATCGCGAAGCGTTGTGGCAGGGCCTGCGCGAAGGCGTAATCGACCTGGTCGCGACCGATCACTCGCCCTGCCCGCCGGCCATGAAGCGCATGGAGGAAGGCCGTTTCGACCTCGCATGGGGTGGCATTGCCGGCCTTTCCGTGGCGCTGCCCGCTGTATGGACCGAGGCAGTGCAGCGCGGCTTCGCGCTGGATGACATAGCCCGCTGGATGTCCGCGGCTCCGGCTGCGCTCGCCGGCCTGGACGCACAGGCGGGAGCACTCGAAGCCGGGCGCGAGGCGAATTTTGCGGTCTTCGATCCGGAGGCTGAGTTTGCCGTGACTTCGGACAAGCTTCACTTTCGTCATCGCATCTCGCCTTATGTCGGTGAAGTCATGCGCGGTGTCGTCCAGGCGACCTACCTGCGCGGCGAGCCAGTTTTCCGCGCCGGCGATTTCGTCTCCCGCGCGCGCGGCCGCGAACTCAAGCTATGCTAGGTCCCGACCTCTCCTATGATGACGCCCTCCTGCAGTACGCCTCTTCTTCGCTGGAACTCACTCGACGCCGAGAGTGCGGCGCGGGAGATACTTCCTTGTTGCGGCTCGCGCGCCTGGGCAGATGGCATGGCTGCGCAGCGGCCGTTTGCCTCAGCCCAGCAATTGTTCGCAGCCTCCGACGCGGTGTGGGCGGCCCTGGATGAGCCAGCCTGGCGCGAGGCCTTCGCCGCCCACCCGCGCATCGGCCAGCAGGACGCGCCCGGGGCCACCGCTCAATCGCTCGCGTGGTCCGGCGAAGAACAGTGCCCAGCCGCCGGGCCCGATGACGCCGCCAGGCTTGCCCTCGCTGAGGGAAACCGGCAGTATGAAGAGAGATTCGGGCGCATCTTTATTGTGTGCGCCGCCGGCAGGAGCGCCGCCGAGATTCTCGCCATCCTCCAGCGCCGCATGCAGAACACGGCTGCCGCCGAGATGCTCGAGGCCGCCGAACAGCAGCGCCAGATTACGCAGCTTCGCCTTCGCCGTTGGCTGGGAGTGAACTGACCATGGGAATCTCGACCCACATCCTCGATACTGCGCTCGGCCGTCCGGCGGCGAACGTTCCGGTCAAGCTTTTTGAGTTTCGCGACCATGCGGCAGGCGGTTCCTGGCACGAGATTGGCTCCGCCTTTACCGGCCGCGACGGTCGCGCGACGGCGCTGCTCGGCAACCATCCGCTCATCGCCACCGACTACAAGCTTCACTTCAATGCCGGCGCGTATTTCCACGACCTCCGCGTCCCTGCACTTTATCCTTCCATCGAAATCGTCTTCACCGTTGCCGACCCATCGCAGCATTACCACATCCCTCTATTACTGACCGCAAATGGTTACACAACCTATCGCGGCAGCTAAACCCTCTTGTTCGTCTTGAGGACAGAATGATCGAGCTCGCTGAAAACCGCTACGGAAAATCCCGCGTCCGCCTGATGCAGGTAACCCACGGCCCCGCGGGCAACGACCTGCGCGAATGGACGGTGCAGGTGCTGCTGACCGGCGACTTCGACTCCGCGCACTACGCCGGCGACAACAGCAAGATCCTGCCCACGGACACAATGAAGAACACCATCTACTCTGTGGCGCGCAACTCCTCCGCAACCTCGATGGAGGACTACGCGAAGGAGTTGGCTGACTTCCTCCTCAGCCGCAATCCTCAGGTCTCCTCGGCCTCCATCGCCATCGAGGACACCATGTGGAAGCGCCTGACCGTCAATGGCAAACCCCATCCAACCTCCTTCATGCGCGGCTCGGGCGAGCAGCGGACGACCACCGTTTCACGCGCGCAGGCGGGCGCCTTCCGCATCCACTCGGGCCTGAAGAATCTCGTCGTCATGAAGACGGCTGACTCCGCCTTCGAGGGCTACATCCAGGACGAACTGACAACCCTGAAGGAGACCGGCGATCGCCTCTTGTGCACCGCGCTTACGGCGGAATGGCGCTACACCAGCGCCATGCTCGGCTTCGATGCGACCCGTACTGCGCTGCGCGAGACCATGCTGAAGACCTTCGCCGAGCACCAGAGCAAGTCGGTGCAGGAGACGCTGTACGCGATGGGCAAGAGCGCGCTGGAATGCGTCGCGGAGGTCGACCAGATCGACCTCGTCATGCCCAACAAGCACTGCCTGCTGGTCGACCTGTCGCGTTTCGGGCAGGACAATCCCAACCAGGTCTTTGTGCCCACGGATGAGCCGTCCGGGCACATTGAGGCGCGCGTGAGGCGGAAAGCTTGAGTGCATTCGGAAAGCAGATCGTGAGTGCGGCAGCAACACAGCGGGCGCAACAGGTCATCGCCCGTTGTCGCGAACTGGCGCTTTGTTCCGAGAGCGAGGGCGAGACCACCAGGACCTTTCTCGCGCCTTCGATGCACCGCGTTCATGCGTTACTCGGCGGCTGGATGCAGGCGGCCGGGATGCAAGTACGCGTGGATGCCGCGGGAAATATGCGCGGCGTATTACCCGCGGCAGAGCCCAACGCACCGCGTCTGCTGATCGGCTCTCATCTGGACACGGTTGCGAATGCCGGTGCGTTCGATGGAGTCCTCGGCGTCGTCCTGGGTGTGGCCCTCGCGGAGGAAGTAGCCGAGGGGGTTGCGCTGGACAAGCTGCCCTTCGACCTCGAAGTCATCGGCTTCTCTGAGGAAGAGGGCGTGCGCTTCGCCAAGCCATTCCTCGGCAGTCTCGCACTCGTAGGCGAACTCGACGCGGCTGCGCTGGCTCTGACCGACCGCAACGGTGCAAGTGTCGCCGACGCGATCCGCAACTTCGGCCTCGACCCCGCCGATCTGCCCGCGGCTGTCCTCGATCCCTCGGCATTCGGCTATCTCGAGTTCCACATCGAACAGGGGCCTGTGCTCGAAAGCGAAGGCCTTGCGCTCGGAGTCGTCGACGCCATCGCGGGCCAGACCCGCATGACCTACACCTTTACCGGCCACGCGAATCACGCGGGCACCACGCCTATGGGACGGCTGCGCCACGATGCGCTGGCCGCTGCCGCCGAATGGATTGTCGAGGTTGAGCGCTACGCCAGCGCCACGCCCGGCCTCGTCGCCACTGTCGGCAAGGTCGAAGTCCCCGCCGCCGCGGGCAACGTCATTCCCGGCATATGTATCGCTACCCTGGACGTTCGCCACGCGCAGGATTTCGTGCGCACTGCCGCCGTGCAGCATTACTCCGACTACGCGAAGAAGGCTGGCGCGGCGCGCTCCGTTGCCGTTGCCAACACGACCTCGCTCGATCACGCCGCCGTCCGCATGGACCCCGTGCTCACCTCTTTGCTTGCCGACGCATCCGCCCGTGCCACCGGCCACCCCGCCCGCGTCATCACCAGCGGCGCCGGTCACGATGCCTTGATCGTCGCCCGCCGGGCGCCCGCCGCCATGCTCTTCCTGCGCTCGCCCGGCGGAATCAGTCACCATCCGGACGAGGCAGTCCTTCCCGCCGACGTCGAGGCCGCACTCGCCGCCGGGGTGGAGTTCCTGCGCATCTTGCGCGATGATAAAGCGATGCTCGATGCTCGAACGACTACCCGTACCCGAACCTCGCGGCTCCGGCGTGAGGACCTGAATGCATAACCTTGGCCGCACGCGAAGCGCAAACCGGCGCGACCACTTGCTGCATACGCCGGACACCTTCGTCCGCACGGTGCTTCCGGGAATGGAGCGGGGCGCGGCCGTCGTCCACATTTCACCCGCCGCCGGCGCGGCCTTCACCCAGTACACTGCCGAACTCGAACCCGGCGGCACGCTTGGGCCAACTGCATCCCATGTGCCAGCGCAGCGCTTTGTCTATGTGCTGGCCGGAGCGGTGGATCTCGCCACCGGCGCCAGCTTTCAGTCCATCGATCCCGGGGGGTTCGCGTATCTTCCCGAGGGTCTCGCGCACACGCTTACCGCGCGGTCGGCGGCTCGCCTGGCCGTCGTGGAAAAGCCCTACCAGCCGCTGGAAGGAACCGCCGCCCCGGGCATGCTCGCAGGGAGCGAATCCAACGTTGTCTCCGTCGCGCTGATGGGGGACTCCGATCTCCTGGTCCGCAGTCTGCTGCCCGACGGGCCCGCCTTTGACTTCGCCGTCAACACCATGACCTACCAGCCCGGCGCGTCCCTCAGCATGGTGGAGATCCACGTGATGGAGCACGGCCTGCTGATGCTCGAGGGCGGCGGCATCTATCGCCTCGGCGACGCCTGGTACCCCGTCACCGCGGGCGACTTCATCTGGATGGCGCCCTTCTGCCCGCAATGGTTCGGCGCGCTGGGCAAGCGGCCCGCGAAGTATCTAATCTATAAGGACTGGAACCGCCATCCGCTAGGCTGACTCCGCCGCGGCGCGTCTCCGGTTGCACGGTTCACTGGGTCGGCCCGTTCCATGGTTCAGGAGCTCAGCAGCGCAGGAGGCAAGGATGCAGACACAAAGTATGCAGCGACGGCTGGAGATTGAGATCGACGCTAAGCGCCTGATCGACGAGCTCAACACGCTGGCTACCTTCAGCTCCGTCGAGCCGTCCGTCATCGGCACCGCCGTCACCCGAATCGTGTTCACGCCCGACGACCTCCGCGCCCGCACGTGGCTCAAGCAACTGGCCCAGGCAGAGGGCCTTTCCATCCGCGAGGACGCTGTCGGCAACACTTTCTTTCGCTGGGCCGGCTCCGAGCCCGGCCTGCCCGCAGTCGCCACCGGTTCGCACATCGACGCCATCCCGCACGCCGGGATGTACGACGGCACCGTCGGCGTGCTTGGCGGCCTGGAGGCCATCCGCACGCTCAAGCGCAGCGGCCTGCGTCCCCGCCGCTCGATCGAATTGGTTCTGCTGACTTCAGAGGAGCCAACCCGTTTCGGCATCGGCTGCGTCGGCAGCCGCCTCATCTCCGGCACGCTCTCGCCTGAGCGCGCCGATGCCCTCCATGGCGCGCAGCGCGGCTCCGAGGATGAGACGCTGGCCCAGGTCCGCTCTGCGGCTGGCTTTACCGGACCGCTCTCCAGTGTGCGCCTGCCGAATGGCCACTATCATGCGTGGGTCGAGCTGCACATCGAGCAGGGGCCGCTGCTCGAACGCGAAGGCATTCCCCTCGGCATCGTTACCGCCATTGCCGCGCCCGCCGGGTATCGCTTCACCATCGAGGGCATTGGCGGCCACGCTGGCGCGCTCCTGATGCCCGACCGTCGCGACGCGCTGTGCGCCGCCGCCGAGCTCATCCTCTCCATCGAAAAGCACGCGCTCGCCACTGGCGTCATCGACACTGTCGCCACCGTCGGCACCTGCGACGTTTATCCCGGCGCGGTCAACAGCGTTCCCAGCCGCGTCACCCTCCAGGTCGACGTGCGTGACATCGATCCGGTGCGCCGCGAGGGCGTCATGCAGGGCGTCCGCCGCGATGTCGAGGCCATCGGCAAACTCCGCGAAGTCCGCGTCTCCGAGACGCTCGTCAACGCCGACCAGCCGGCTCTCTCCTCGCCGCATATCGTCGCGGTGCTCGACGAAGTATGCCGCAGCTACGGCATCACTCCGAAACATATGGTTGCCCGCGCGTATCATGACTCCTCGTTCATCGCCGGCATCGCCCCCATCGCCATGATCTTCATTCCTTGCCGTGGAGGCGTCAGCCATCGGCCCGACGAATACGCCGCGCCTGGCGACATTGCCCTGGGAGCGCGCGTCCTGGCCGCCACCCTGGCTACGCTGGCGGCGGAGTAGGCCATGTCCATCCAGTCCGTCAATCCGGCAAACGGCGTCTTGCTGCGCAGCTTCACCCCGCTCACCGATCAGGCGCTGCTCGAAAAGATCTCGCTCGCCCAGGACGCCTTTGCTCATTACGGGGAAGTCCCGCTCAGCCACCGCGCGCTGTGCATGCGCAAGCTCGCGGACCTGCTGGAGCGGGAAACCGCCGACCTGGCTGCGCTCATCACTGCGGAGATGGGCAAGCCCGTGGCCCAGGCTCGCAGCGAGATCGTCAAGTGCGCCTCCGTCTGCCGCTACTACGCCGACCACGCGGAGCGCATCCTGGCGCCGGAACCCATCGACATCGGATCCAGCGACGCCTACGTCCGCTGGTACCCGCTTGGCGTGGTGCTCGCCGTGATGCCGTGGAACTTCCCCTTCTGGCAGGTCTTTCGCTTCCTCGCGCCCGCCCTGATGGCGGGCAATGCCGGTCTGCTGAAGCACGCCTCCAACGTCCCCCAGTGCGCGATCGCCATCGAAGAACTGGTGCGCCGCGCGGGCTTTCCCCGAGGCACCTTCCAAACCTTGCTCATCCACGTCAGTCAGGTGGAAACGGTCCTTGCCGATCCACGTGTGGTTGCGGCCACCGTGACCGGCAGCGAGTTGGCCGGCCGCGCCATTGCCGCCCAGGCCGGGTGGCTGATCAAAAAAACCGTCCTGGAACTGGGCGGCAGCGACCCGTTTATCGTCATGCCCTCGGCCGAGTTCGACCTCGCCGTCGCCGCCGCGGTGCGGGCCCGCTGCATCAACAGCGGTCAGTCCTGCATCGCCGCCAAACGCGTGTTGGTCGCTGAATCGATCTACGACTCCTTTGCGGCCGGCTTCGTCGCCGCTATGGAAGCCCTCAGGGTCGGCGACCCCATGCGCGAAGACACCCAGATCGGCCCGCTTGCCACCGCCGCGCAGGTCCGTGATCTCGACGCGCAGGTGCAGGCCGCTGTCCGTGCAGGCGGGCGCGTGCTCACCGGCGGCAAGCGCGTCCCCGGCGCCGGCAATTACTATCCGCCCACCGTGCTCGCCGACGTCCCGCGCACCGCGGACGTCTGCCGCGAGGAACTGTTCGGCCCGGTTGCGCTCCTGTTCCGCGTCTGCGATATCGACGACGCAATCTCACTGGCCAACGACACGCCCTTTGGCTTGGCCGCGTCGGCGTGGACCCGCAGCCAGGCCGAGCAGCGTCGCCTGGCCGCGGAACTCCGCTGCGGCGCTGTCTTCATCAACGAGGTCGTCGCCAGCGATCCGCGCCTGCCCTTCGGCGGCATCAAGCGCTCGGGCTACGGGCGCGAACTCTCGGCAGCGGGAATGCGCGAGTTTCTCAACGCCAAGACCGTCGTCGTCGCTGAGCCGGTGAGCGCGAAACCGCCGGCTCTTTAGTCCGGCCCCTCTCCGCCACGCGAACAGGCTGCAAAAACGAGAAGAGGCGCGGCCAGATTCAGCCGCGCCTCTTCTCGTTACGAATGTCTGGTTAGAAGTTGAAGTTCGCCGTGAACGTAAAGCGCCGTACCGAGGTTGAACCCCCAGCGCCGCCGGCGCCGAAGCCGCCCGCAATCGACGTGACTTTGCCAAAGTAGGTATTCGACAGACTGCTCACCGGCGACGAGTAGGGAACTTCGTTGAACAGGTTCAGCACCTGGAGCCCAAGCGACAGGTTGTACTTGCGCCCGGTGTTGGAACCGCGTCCGCCGCCAAAGCCACCGCCGCCTCCACCGCGTCCGCCGCCGCCGCCACCAAAGCCGCCACCGCCGCGTCCGCCACCACCCGGCCCGCCGCCGCCCGGTCCACCCGGTCCGCCAGCTGCCTGTTGTGCAGCTTGTCGTGCCTGGGCAGCCAGGGCCGCCTCTGTTTTAGGACCGAAACCGAAGGTCCTGGAAAACCGCAGGTTGAAGCTCACGCTGTTGGGGCCGGTGCAGAAGTTGACTGGAATCTCTGGGTAGCTCTCCCCGGCGCCATAGGTTGTACCCGGCACTCCGGGGGGGGTGAAGTTGTTCGAATTGATGCAATTCTTGAAGTTCGACGGAACTGGTCCATTCGCGAAGCCCGGGCGATCATCCGTCACCCCGTCATCGTTGTTGTCAACGCCGGTCGTAATGCTGTATGGCCGGCCGGACCCCACGGACACGATCGGACTTGCCGTGATCAGGAAGGGCAGGGGAACCGATCCCAGCAACTGCATCTGGCTGCGCCCCACATAGCTTGCCCGCCCGTAATCCGCGGAGGAACTGTATGGATTGGTAATGCCGCTGGTGTTGGAGTTTGCCCAGTTCGCCGAGTAGAACCCCGTGATGCTGGTGCCTTTAGGTGTCTGGATCCGGATGTTCGTCGTAACCTGGTTCTGCTTGAAGATGCCCTCTGACTGGCTGCAGCCGATATAGCCCGACGCGGTCCCCAGCGTCTGTTCGTAAGACTGCTCGTCAGCCGACAGCGCACAGGAGGGTGGGATCAGCCCGCCAATCGGGAACGTACGCGAGATGGACTGGTGAACGCCGCGCCCATTCTGGTAGGTCACCGTGACGCTGGTGTACTTGCCCACCTTCTGTTCCAGCGTCGCTGCAGCGTCTATGGTGTAGGGAGCGCGTATCCCGATCTCCACAACCGGAAGCTGAACTCGCGAGGAGGAGCCCTGCGTACCCGTAACCGTGGTGCAGCCGGAGGTGTACAGGTTGTTCGATCCAAGCGTGCATGTCGAACCGGGGTTCAGGTATAGCGTGGTTCGCTGATTTAAGGGGTCACCCGCGTACCAGCCGGCAATGCTGCCTTCACTGAAGCGGTCATAGAAGATGCCAAAGCCGCCGCGCAGCACGGTAAGTGTCGGCTTTCCGTTCTTCCGCGGAATGCCATAGGCAACCGACAAACGGGGGGCAAAATCGTGCGTACTGTTGATGAAGTTCTGCACCTCCATCCGTATGCCATAACTGATGGTCAGGTTATCCCTGGCCTTCCAGTCGTCCTCCAGGTAGAAGCCCCCGTCCAGTTCGCGCGCGCTGATCGTTGGCTTGAAAACCTGGGTCAGGGAAAACTGGTAGGGAATGCCGCACTGGTAGGAAGGATAGAGCGAATAATACTGAACCGGCGAAGTGTTCGGGATGGGCAGCATATTCGACGCCAAACACGGAGTCGTGGCATTCGAGATGCAATTGGCCTTTTGGTTTGTCGTCGCGTTCGGGTCGATGCAGGGATCCAGCAGGTACGAATACTGGATCGACCCGTTCTGGGTGGTGCTCGATATGTTGGTGCCCTCGTCGGTGCGCAACCGTCCGCCAAACCGGATGAAATTCTTGATCAACTGGATCGATGTATAGTTCTGCACCTCGATGTGGGTCGACGTTCCACTGCTGGGACCGGCGTGGCTGCCGTTGTCAGTAAAGCCGCCGCTCACCGAAACCGTGGTGTTCGTATTCGCGGGAGTCGAGCTGTTCGCGTCATGCTCAAACTCGAACCGCGTCTCGTTGATCACCCGGTCACTCAGCAGTTGCGTGTCGCTGATCTGAATTGTATTGTCGTTGCTGGTCGACGAGCTTTTCTGCGTGGTCAGCGAGCTGCCTCCACCCGGGTTTGTGCTCGTGCCTGTCTCGTACGAGTAGCGCGCCGTGAACGTATTCTTCGTTCCAATCATGGTGTCGAAACGCGGATTGATCTCCCATCGCGTCGCCGGGGCAGTCACTGCACGAGCGCCCTCGGGATACGAGTATGAGCCGCACGGCTGGCCGTTGAATGTCAGGACGCCTGGGGGGCACACCCCCGTCTGGGTCGGGCCGGTGGTGTAGATCGCCGTAGGATTAATGAGGTTGTTGTTGACGATGTCGCGGTACGTCCCGTTCAGCGTAAACGACATGCCCGGCCGGATCGGCCCAGTCAGATTGCCGGTAAAAAACAGTTGGTGGTAGTCCGGCTGCTGGTTGGTGGAGCCGAGGAACGGCGTCGAAGTATTGAATATCTTGTCCTGCCCCTGGACATTTCCGCCGCCGTGCCACTTGTCCGTCCCCGGCTTGGTAATGATCTCGATGCGCCCGTATCCGGCCCGGTCGTACTGCGCGGAGAACGGGTTCTGATTGATGCGGATCGCCAGGATCGAGGACTTGGGAGGCAGTTGGCCGCCGGTGAATCCATCGATATAAATCTGCCCGCCGTTCGGACCCATCGCAGGACCGGCCAGCGCCGTCAGCTCGGCCTCCAACTCATCCGGATCGTCCGAGAGCGCATTCAGCGCGTCCCCGGTGATCACGGTGGCGTCCTGGTTGCTGTCCGGGTCCGTGCTCAGCTGCACCGTGTCCGTGGTTACGTTCACGGTCTGCGTCTGATTCTGCAGCGCCATCTGGACGTCCTCGGCAAGGTTCGCGCCCGTGGTGACGTTGATGGACTGCTTGCTGTAGGTGGCGAACCCCGGCGCGCTGACTGTGAGCGTGTACGTGCCGGCCGCCACCCCGCGGAACGTGTAGGTGCCGTCGCTCTTCGATGTGGCATTTTGCGACTTGCCTAAGCTGGTGGTCAGGGTCACCGTCGCGCCAGGAATCAATGCGCTGTCCGGGTCGACGACCGTGCCATGTACGGCACCGCCCGCGGCGGCTGCGGGCTGCTGGGCGAAGGTGGCAAATGGCAGAGAGGCGGCAAGGAACAGCAAGAGAACTGCCAAACGCGATCGAAAAGACATTCTCACTCCTAATGAATTACCCAAAACTGTTGGACTTGCGGGGCAACTGGATCGCATCATTCGCTGCCTCCTCCTCCACCGCCCAAACTCATCGATAGATCCATGCCGCCGTTCGGATTGGCGGTCAGGATCGGTTCGACCCCCGCCAGGACCGTAATTGCCGTCAGGGTGGACGCACCAGGAGTTGGCTCAGAGGCCACAATCATCAACGCATCCCCTTTATGCAGGTCGGCAAGCGCAATCGCCGGTTGCCGGTTGATCATCTGGGAGAGGTCTGAGCCCGCGGAACGCCGAGCGCTGCCGGCGTCACCGCCAGCCGCTCCGCCACCGGAACCGCCCGCGCCGCCGCCTCCGCTCCTGCGTCCGCCCCCAGCGGCCGCGCCGCCGCTGGTGCGCTGGGCAAACATGGTCGCCGTCATCATGTCCAGTTTGCGAAGATTGGTGTTCTTGGTGACATCCACAGTCTCCATCTTCTTGCTGGCCAGATCTCTCAACGTAATCGTCCCCGTCGCCGGGTCAATGGTCGCAATCACGCCGGACAGGTTCTCGAACGCGCCGCTGACCACCTCTTCAGCCTGGACCGAGGTGCCGTCCGCTGACTTCGTCCCTTTCGCTTGAAGCTGGTCCTTGGGATGGATGTCTGCGAGTGTGCCCGGCTTGGCGTCCTGGTACTGCACCGAATCGCCCGCGAAGCGCTTGAACTCAGTCTTGCTGCTGGTGGCGACCGTGATTTTCTTGGTGCCCGACGTAAGTGTGATGGTGCCGGTGGCCGGATCGACCGCGCTTACAATCCCGCCTGCTCCGCGCGCCCGCCAATCCGCCTGCTCCGCGGCTTGCTGCTGGGCGATGTCGGCCGACTTCATCAGGATTACGCGAACCGCGCTGAACGACGCTGGCGTGTCCCCGGCCTTGCCGGTCACCAGGATGTGGTCTCCTGTAGCGATATCGCTCAACTGGATTGTGGCTGCCGATTTCAAATCCGTGCTGCCCACGGGTACTTGCAGGATGCGCGCGCCGGGGGCGACGGTTACCGCAATTGTCCGCCCTCCGTCAGCAGCCATTGTGATCGAGCTGCCGGAAACGGCACTCACCGTACCCCGCTCCGACGCGGTGGAGGCAGCCGCGGCGGCGGCGGGCGCAGGCGCCTGGGCCACCATGGAGGTATCGGTCACGAGAAAAAGCAGCCCAACGCCGAGCGAAATCGTAAGTAAGCGCCATTTGTTCCGAGTTGCCATCTGCATCCTTATCCAAATCGGGTTCGGGAAACTTGCCTCCCCGGTCAAGGTACCATCGAACCCCAGGAAGGCACAGGAGTTACGTTCCATCGGCTGGGGAGAGTTTTCTCTACTTAAGGATACGAACCCGTGGGGCAAAAGTTTCGCGGCAAGACAACATTACACTGCGCGAACTTAACTCCCCATGAAGACCGGCGCTCGCTCGCCAGGCCCGGGGCAGATGCTCGAGAGCAAGCGTGCCTGCTGCCGTCGACCAGTCTACCCGGAACGGCTAGATGCCTCTATCCAAAGGGGCTGCCCCGGGTTCGCACGTCAGCGCCGCCGCCGGCGAGTCCAGCGCCGCGGCCGGCGAATCCAGCGCCGCGACCGGCGAATCCAGCGCCGCGACCGCTGGCGCTCGAGGGCTGCTGAAGAGTCCCCTCTCGTTAAGGGCACGGATTTATCCGTGCCGTAAGAGCCGAGGAATCAACTGGGCTTTAGGTAG
>PLUT01000185.1 GCA_003162875.1 Granulicella sp. | reverse complement strand
CGCGGAGACCCAGGACTAAAGTCCTGGGCTACGAGCTGCGCCCTTTCAAAGCGAATGCAAACTGCACCTCTACCCAAAAACAGGGAACGTCACCGATGAGGAATGGGTTCCGTATAATCAGGGGTCGTTGACGGGAATGGAATGGAGATTCGAGTGAGCGGACTTCGAGGCAGGGTTGCGTTGGTTACGGGCGCGTCGCAGGGGATTGGGCGCGCGTGTGCGCTGGCATTGGCAGAGCAGGGCGCGACGGTGGCGCTGTGCGCGCGCAATTTGGAGAAGCTGGAGGAGGTTGCGGCGGAGATCAACGGCAGGGCGAGCCGGGTGGCCGAGGCGGCGGGGGAGATGGACGACGCCGCTGCGCTGTGCGGTGGGGCTGCGAGCGCCGGCGTGGTGGAGCCAGTGGGCGGGTCGGCGCATGTGTTTGCGCTGGATTTAAGTAGCGAGGAGTCGATTAAGGCTTGCGCGAAGGCGGTGATCGAGCGGCTGGGAAAGGTGGAGATCCTGGTGAACAATGCGGGGATTACCCGGGACATCCTGGCCTTGAGGATGAAGAAGAAGGACTGGGACGACGTGTTGGCGACGAATTTGACGGGCGCATTCCTGATGACGCAGGCGGTAATGGGATCGATGCTGAAGGCGCGCTGGGGAAGGGTGATCAACATTACGTCGGTGGTGGGGGAGGCGGGGCAGGCGGGGCAGGCGAACTATGCGGCGTCGAAGGCCGGGCTGATCGGGTTGACCAAGTCGTTGGCGCGCGAGCTGGCCAGCCGGACGATTACGGTGAATGCGGTGGCGCCGGGGTATATCGAAACCGCGATGACCGCGGTGCTGACGGAAGAGCAGCGGACCGCGATGACCTCACAGATTCCGCTGCTGCGGGCAGGGACGGACCGGGATGTCGCGGCGGCGGTGGCGTTTCTGGCGTCGGAGGAGGCCGGGTATATCACCGGGCATACGCTGGACGTGAATGGCGGGATGTATATGGGGTAGGTGCTGGGTGCCAGGGTTCAAGGGAAGAGATGCCGGGCGGAAGCGGGCGCTGGGGTGTGATGGCGGTCACAGGACTGCGAACATGAAGTTGCGGGCGGCGCGGGGCTGGAAGGGGCTTTGTTCTTCGAAGGTTGGGGCTTGCGGGGAACCTAGGGTGGTTCGGGAATCGCCGGATGACACGAATTAGGCATTGACGGCGGATTGGCGCATGGTTACTTTGTGGTCAATGACTGATATGCAAACTATTCCGGCGCCCATCGACAGCAACAACCTCGCACCCGTAAGCACGATCGCGTCCAACATCGGGTCGACCATTCGTGCCTACCGGCAGCAGAAGGGGATGTCGCAGGGCGACATTGAGAAGCGCACGGGACTGCTGCGCTGCTATCTGTCGCGGGTGGAGAACGGGCATACGGTGCCGTCGCTGGAGACGCTGCAGAAGATTGCGTATGCGCTGGACCTGCACCTGGCGCAGTTCTTCTCAGAAGAGGCGGTGAGCCGGGAGATGTCGACGCTGCATCTTAGCGAGGAAGAGATTCGCTTTCTGACGCAGATCCAGCGCTACTCGGCGCGGCTGAGCGAGAACGACCGCAAACTGCTGCTGGCGATGGTGCGGAAGTTTGCGCAGACGACGCTGGTGTAGAGGCAGTTGTCTGTGCTCAGTTGTCAGTTGCCGGTTGAAAGACAACCGCAGGTCCTTCGACTTCGCTGCGCTCCGCTCAGGATGACAGGTTATTGGGTGCGGATGACAGGTTTTTTGGGGTGCGGGCTGGGTGGCTCGCGCATCCGATGGCAGGATTCAGGCCCACGTTCCGCAACTAGCAACTGACAACTGAGCACTGGCGACTGTTCCTACGCGAGGCTGGCAACCCAATAACCGAAGAGAGCCAGGATGAGGCATGCGACGGCGAAGGTGACCTTCTGCCGGCTGAGGTAGGCTTCGCGGCCCGCGGTCATGCGGGGCAGCAGCGGGGCGCCGAGGGCGAGGCCCGAAAGGAAGCCGCCGATGTGGGCGGAGTTGTCGATGCGGATGCCGATGTTGACGTAGGGCAACGCTGTGCTGAGCCCGATGACCAGGTTGATGGCGGCGAACTTGACCACGCTCGAACGCAGCCGCTTCAACTCCGTCCAGGGAAAAGGGAGCCGGCGGTTCGAGAGCAGGACGATGAGGATGCCGGCGATGCCGAAGACGGCCCCGGAAGCTCCGGCGCCGACACCAAAGAGGACGCGGGTGTCGCGACCGACGAAGAGATACAGGAAGACATCGGTGGCCATGCTGAGCAGGTTGCCGGCGATTCCGGTGATCATGTAGACGGCGACCATGCCCCAGGGGCCGATGAGCGGCTCGCCGAGGATGCCGAGGTTCCAGAGGCACCACATGTTGGTGCCGATGTGGATCCAGCCGACGTGGACGAAGGTGGCGGTAAGCAGGCGGTACCACTGGCCGTGCAGGACGTCCCAGGTGTTGTTGGCGCCATAGTGCAGGAGCGCGGCCTCGGACGGGTTGCTGGGGTCAACGTGGTGGAAACACATCCAGAGGTAGACAGCGACATTGATGGCAATCAGGAGGTAGGTTCCGGGAGCGGAGCGCGGATCCCAGACGCTGAATTGGCGGCGGCGGCGGACCTGTTCGGGCGAATAGGCCTCGGGCGGCGCGTAGCCTTCGACCGGGATGGTGTTGGGCGGGGGCGGGAGAATCTCGCCTTCGGGATGCGATTGCGTTGGGGGCATGGGGATGTTTCTACGCTATCGCATTTTTCAGTTTTTAGTTGTCAGTTCTCAGTTGTCAGTTGAAAACGGCGGGGATTTGGATGGCTCGCGCGGCGGATCAGAAGCGGATTCAAGTAGCCTGGGAACGACAATAAGACGGACAGCTCTCGGTTCTTGTCTGAGAACTGACAACTAAGAACTCACAACTGCTTTCAGGCGGCGTTTTTCATGATTCGTTCGCGGATGTTCTGCGGGATGCGCTGGGAGACGGCATCCGAGACCAGGCCGGGGATGGGCGTGGAGACGGCGACCAGGAGGCAGAGCAGGATGGAGACCACGATGCCGGCGATGGCGACCGCTTCGAGGGAGACGGTAATGGGGGTATTCCGCAGATGGCCATGGAGGCTGGTGCCGAGGTGGGCGATGGCCTCAATGCGGTGCAGGACCGCCGCTGCCAGGAGGAAGGCAAAGATGGAAAGCGCGGAGACGGAGATGAGCAACACGTCGATGGTGCGCGCCAGATGCTGGCGGTGGCGGCAGTGGGCGCATTCGGAAAGGTGCTGGTCGTAGTCGGTGCGCATGGCCGGCGAGAGGCCCGAAATGTCATATCGCCATCCGGCCAGGATGCCGCCAATGAGCGGGTCGGTGCACTGAAATGCGGAGTGTGATGCGGAATTGCGTGGGAACGACTTAACCATAGGCTTAGAGACCATTCTACTAGATTTGAGAGGCGGAGCCCGGAAAAGTTGCATTGTGAAACGAATGTGCAACATATTCGAAGCGAAGGGGATGTCCGCGCTGTGTCCGCCGTCACATAAGGAAGGAATAAGACTAAACGCTGATGGAGGGGAGCGGCGCGGACTGTTTGGCGAGCAGGATCCGGTTACCCAGCAAGGACATACGGCTCGCGATGGCCTGTTCGGCGGCGAACAGGGCGAGCTCGGGAGCGTTGTTCTGCTCGGAGAGATGGCCGAGGACGATGTAGGTTGCGCCGCCGTCGTAGTCGTGGGCGAGGAATTCGGCGGTGGCGTGGTTGGAGAGGTGGCCGACGCGGGAGAGGACGCGCTGCTTGACCGCCCAGGGGTAAGGGCCGTCCTTGAGCATCTCGAGGTCGTGGTTGGATTCGAGCAGGAGCACGTCGACGCGCTGGAGGGCGGATTTGACGTTGGGCGGCATGTAGCCGAGGTCGGTGGCGATGGCCATGCGGACGGCCTCGGAACGGGATGCGAAGACGAAGCCGCAGGGGTCGGCGGCGTCGTGGGGAATGGTGAAGGGCGTGATGGAGATGTCGCCGATGGAGAAGTTGGAACCGGAGTGGAAGTACTGGACGGCGGGAAGGTAGGAGGGGGCTGGTTTGGTTTCCCGGGGGGTCTCGTCTTCGTCGGGATCGGTGGCGGCGGCGAGGGAGACGGCTTCAGGTTCTTGCTCCTGAGTTGTCGAGGAGAGTATTCCCACGGTCGCTTCGCGAACGTGGGGCACCCGGTCGGAGTCGGATTCGGATTCGGCGGCGGCGCGGGCTTCCTTTTCGGCGTGGATGTGGTCGAGCCATTTGGCGTAGGTCATGGTGGTGCGGGGGGTGACCATGCGAACCCAGGCGCGGTGGGTGGGCTCAGTGATGTAGACGGGGATGCGCAGACGGCGGGCGAGGGTGGCGAGGCCGGCGATGTGGTCCTGATGCTCGTGGGTGATGAGGATGGCCGAGAGAGCGGCGGGATCTTGGTTGGCGGTCTTCATGCGCTTGAGCAGCTCGCGGCAGGAGAGGCCGGCGTCGACCAGCAGGCTGGTTTCGGCGGAGGCGATGACCGTGGAGTTGCCCTTGGAGCCGGAGGCGAGGACGGTCATGCGCATGCGCTTACGATACGCCGGATCGGTGTGGATTGGGGGTTAGGTTCGAGGTACGAGGTTCAAGGTTCGAGGAGGGTTCGAGGTGCGAGGTGAAGGAGATTAACCCCACGGTCGCTGCGCGAACGTGGGGCACCCGGCGAGGATTGCGGAGCGGGACGCGGGCGAGCCTGGGCGGATTGAAAGAGATAGACCGCAAGAATGCAGATCAGCGGCTCCAACGGGTGGCGAAAGCGGGCTTGTACGGAGATGAGGTAGTAGGGAATCGGCAGCAGCAGGAACGCCCAAGCGAAGAGGCCGGCGGCGGGGACTCGGGCGTGCAGGGCAAGAACAAGCCCGAAGATCCCGGAGAGGGAAAGAAAGGAAAAGTTGAGAATGCGACCGGTTGCGGTGGTCCAGGAAACGTCATCCGGATGGGGAATGCTGGCCCAGAAAAAGTAGATGCGGAGCGCGGTGATGGCGAGGAAGTGTCGCGGATGAGCGGCAATGTATTGCCTGGCTGCGTCTCCACGCGCTTTGGCGTAGTTCACTTCGCCGAGGGCGTAGTAGCTTCGGAGTTCCGAAGGCGCGACGAAGGGATGGTCGTACCCCATCTCCCAGCCGGTGGAGCCGGGACCGTTGCCGAGGTACATCTCGACTCCGACGTTGCCGCGGATGGGAACGAATGCGTGAAAGGTCTTGTAATTGCGAATCTCCCAGGGGGTAATGACTGCCAGGAAGACCAATCCGGCGAGGATGGCTCCGGTGAGGGAGTGGGATTGCTTCCAGGTCTTCGCCAGTATCCAGAGACCGGCGACGGGCAGGAAGATGAGCAGGGAGGTGTTGCAGAGGGCGATGAGCGCCCAGAGAAAGCCGAAGAGCACCCAGCGGCGGGTTTGTCCGTCCCGTATCGACGCCGGGGAATTGCCGATGCCGGCCATGCGCAGGGCGAGAACAATCGTGCAGGTAAAGAGGGTTGTGGTGAGGGTCATCTCCCAGACCCAGCGGACGGCGTACTGCATGGCGGCAGGGTAGAGCGCCCACATCCACGCTGACCACAACGCCACCCGGCGATTGAAGCAGCGTGCGGCGATCTCCCAGATCATCTGTGCGGTAGCGGCGGAGAGGATGCAGTTAATGGCAAGCAGAACCCAGGCCGAGGCCGATGTGTAGACGCCGAAGAGCTTGAAGACAGTCCCGATAAGGAATGGGTAGACGGGCGCGAGCCAAGCGGTGGGGCCGGTGTGACGGAGGACAGGGTTCGAAAATGGGTCGGCGTAACCAAAGCCGGTGGCGAGGGCTTGGCCGATGCGCCCAGCCTCCCAGCCGAACTGGAAGTGATCGTCAATTGTGCGGAATCTGTAGGTGTGAGCGAGTGTCATAAATGCGACGCGCACGATCAATGCGACCCAAAAGATGCGCGCCGGCGCGCGAAATTGGGAGAACGATTCGGGAAGGGGCGGGTCGAAGAAAGACTTGAGGCGGGCTAGCATCGGTTCCGATTCCAGGCTTGGGCGTGAGGAGATCCGGAGGTCATGAGGTCGGCGACCAGGCTCTGAACGCAAGGGCGGCTGCCTACGCGACGTCCCGGCGCGGGGCGAGGAAGTTGACGGTGGAGCGGAGGACAATCTGGTCGCGCTGGTTGTAGGCCATGGTGCGGGTTTTGACGACACCGTAGTCCTTGCGGGAGCGGGAGTGGCGGAGGCCGATGACTTCGATTTCGGTGCGGATGGAGTCGCCGGGGCGGACTGCCTCGGTCCAGCGCATCTCCTCGGCGCCGGCGCCGATCATGCCGCCGGAGACTCTGATAGAGAGCACGCGGAGGCGCATGACGATGGCGGCGGTGAGCCATCCGGAAGCGGCGAGGCCGTTGAAGAACGAAGCCTCGCCGGCGGCTTCGTCGAGATGGAAGGGCTGGGGGTCGTACTTCTGGCCGAACTCTTTGATCTCTTGCGCGGTGACGTGGTAGCTGGCGACCGAGTTGAACTTCTGGCCAACGTGGAAGTCTTCGAAGTAAAGGTCCTTGGGCATGCAGCGAACTCCTGGTAGATACGAGTGTACGAGATGCGGCGTGGGAGCCGCGAGGCTATAGGCAGGCGATGAGGAGGACGGTGATGTTGTCGCGGCCGCCGTGGGCGTTGGCGGCGTCGACGAGGGCCTGGCAGGGCGGCTCGAGCGGCGGGCCGGAAACACGTCCGAGGATGCGGGCGATGGCGTCGTCGTCGAGTTCGCGGCTGAGGCCGTCGGAGGCGAGCAGGAAGAGGTCGCCGGGATAGGCGGCGTGGGCGGCAATGTCGGGTTCGACGGAGGGTTGAGAGCCAACGGCGCGGGTGATGATGTTGCGGATGGGCGAGGTAGCGGCCTGCAGGCGGCTGATGAGGCCGGCGCGGAACTGCTCCTCGACCAGCGAGTGGTCC
Source organism: Granulicella sp. (assembly GCA_003162875.1). Taxonomy (GTDB): domain Bacteria; phylum Acidobacteriota; class Terriglobia; order Terriglobales; family Acidobacteriaceae; genus Edaphobacter. The sequence continues at coordinate 7,877 of PLUT01000185.1, read as the reverse complement.
TGGGTGAGGAGGTGAAGCGCGCCGCGGCGAAAGAGGTAGCAGCGGCTGTCGCCGACGTGGGCGAGCCAGAGCGTTGGGCCGGGCACGGCGGCGGACGGGTCATGCGGCAGCAGCGCTGCGTCTTCCAGGAGGGCAGCGACGAGGGTGGTGCCCATACCGCGCAGGGCGCGCGCACGCTGGGCGCGATGGAAGACCGCTCGATTAGCAGCGCAGACGGCGCGCTGGAGGCGGGCGTGGGGATGATTGGCCGGATACGGCTCAGGGCCGTTGTCCGCGGGCGCGGAGCCGGCGACGGCTTTGGCCGTGCGACCGGGATGGATGGGGTGGGCGAGGCTCGCGAGAAAGGCCTCGGCGGCGAGATGGCTGGCGACTTCGCCGGCAGCGGCGCCGCCCACGCCGTCGCAGACGACAAAGACGCCGTGTTCGGGCAGCGCGGCGCAGGCGTCCTGATTGAGGTGGCGCACCCGGCCGGGATGCGAGAGCATGGCGAAGACAAGGGCGGGCGGGCAGGCTGGTGCAATCGCTGGAGCGGCGGGAGAAATTCGCGGCTGAGGTTGCTTCAGAGTCGCAGCATTTGCCATTTCGGCACCGAGAGGCCCGAATTCCGGGGCCGCTGCAACAATACTCTTCGGAGGAATCGAGTCTCAACGGTTTTGGGTTGAAGCGCAGGATCATTTCGGCGTTGCCCTGATGCTTTGTGGAAGGGTATTTGGGCACAGCTATCGGCCGTCAGCTATCCGCGATCCGCGGACGGGCGGGGTAGTCTTGAGGAATCGGTAGAGGTGGTGGATTGAACCGGATCGTGCATGGCGACAACCTGGAGGCGCTGCGGGGGATGGCCTCAGGGTCGGTGGCGCTGATCTATGTCGATCCGCCGTTCAACACCGGACGGCGGCAGACGCGATTGCGAATGAAGACGGTGCAGGACGCGGCAGGCGACCGGGTTGGATTTGGCGGGCGGCGCTACCGGACGGAGTTGGTGAAGCCGGAGACGGGAACAGGCGAGGGCAGTTCTGGAAAAACGGGGGGTTATGCGGACCGGTTCGACGACTTCCTGGGATTTCTGCGGCCACGCCTGGCGGAGGCGCACCGGGTACTGGAGGCGACCGGGAGCCTGTTCCTGCACATCGACCCGCGCGAGGCGCACTACTGCAAGGTAATGCTGGATGAGATTTTCGGGCGGGACTGCTTCCAAAACGAGATTATCTGGGCGTACGACTATGGGGCGCGGGCGACGAAGCGGTGGCCAGCCAAGCACGACAACATCCTGTGGTACACGCGCGACCCGAAGCGCTACACGTTCAATCTGGGCGAAAGCGACCGAATTCCGTACATGGCGCCGGGGCTGGTGGGCGCGGAAAAGGCGGCGCGGGGAAAGACGCCGACGGACGTGTGGTGGCACACGATCGTGTCGCCGACAGGCAAGGAGAAGACGGGCTACGCGACGCAGAAGCCGCTGGGGATTCTGGAGCGGATTGTGCGGGTACACTCGAACCCGGGCGACCTGGTGCTGGACTTTTTTGCGGGGAGCGGCACTACGGGCGAGGCGGCGGCGCGGAATGGACGGGCGTTCTGCATGGTGGACGAGAGTGCCGAGGCGGTTGCGGTGATGGAAAAACGGTTGCAAATGAAGGCCGAGCAGGTATGATGCCGCCATCGCTGATTCGAGGGAGAGAACGGTGGCGAGGGCCTGTTGGTTGCTGGCGGTGTTGTGGAGTGGATTGGGATTTGGGGTGGTTGGGCACGCGCAAGGGGCGCCTGAAACAGCGGCCCAGGCGCAAGCGGCCGCACCGGCAAGGAAGACATGCACGGTGAACTCGTCGGCGCCGACCCCGGCTGAGACAGCGCTGAACAAGGGAGACTATGCTCCCGCGGAGAAGCTGTTCCGGGACCTGCTGGCCAAGAGTGCGGACAATGCGGTTGCGCACGAGGAGCTGGTGCGCGCGCTGATCGGGCAGGACAAGGTGGATGCGGCGGCCAAGGATGCGGAGGCTTGGGCGGCGGCTGCGCCAGACAACTCACTGGCGTTGACAGCGCTGGGAGACGTGCGGCTGCGGCAGGGCGATCCGCGCGAGGCATTCAGCCAGTTTCAAAAGGCGGCGCAGGCGGACCTGTGCAACGCGCGCGCCTTCTATGGGGTCGCGGAGGTGGATGGGCTTGCGGGGTTGTTTGCTTCGAGCAAACGCCTGATCGAGGAGGCATACAGGCGGCACCCCACGGACGACGACATCAACATGGCATGGATCGAGACGCGGCAGCGCAGTGAGCGGCTGGCAAAGCTGGCCGACTACGCCGAGCACAGCGACCAGATCAGCGAAGAGAACAGGGCGAAGATGAAGACCAGCTTGGCGAAGGCGACCCAGACGCATACGTCGGACTGCAAGATGGCGGCGACGTCTCCGTGCGAGGCGACGGTGCCGATGGTGGCGGTGATGGACGGGCCGAGCCGCTTCGTTGGGTGGGGGCTGGATGTGAAGTTCAACGGCAAAGCACGGCGGCTGCAGATCGATACGGGTGCAGGCGGCATAACGATCTCGCGCGCGGCGGCGATGTTTCTTGGGATCCAGCGTGAGGACACTACGCAGATCGGCGGCATTGGCGACAAGAAAGAGGTGAAGTCGTCGATCACGCATGTGGCGAGCATCAAGATTGGCGGGATCGAATTCACCAACTGCCCAGTGGAGATTCTGGAGAAGTGGAGCGTGCTGGACTCGGACGGATTGATCGGCGCTGATGTTTTTGACGCCTCTCAGGTGGCGCTGGACTTTCCCAAGCATGAGCTGAGGGTGGCTCCGCTGCCGGAGCGGCCGGGAGAGAAGAAGCCCGATGCAGCGAAGCTGGATGCGGCGGGGGACGACCAGGAGGTGGAGGCGCACGACCCCTATATTGCGCCGGAGATGGCAAAGTGGCTGCGCATCTACCGCAGCGGGTGGGACCTTCTGATGCCGACCGGGATTGTCGAAACGAAGCGGATCAAGGGCGAGGGCGCATGGAAGGACAAGCTCTTCATCCTGGATACGGGGTCCGAGACGAACCTGATTTCCCCGGCGGCGGCCAGGGAGGTAACGAAGGTGTCACGCGATGACAGCGTCGGGATCAGCGGCATCCAGCGCGCGGTGGACAAGGTTTACGAAGCAGGGAAGTTCACGCTGGCGTTTGCCAACCTGCGGCTGGATTCGCCGAGCATGACGTCGATCGACACAACGAAGCTCTCACACGGCGATGGCGTCGAAGTGTCGGGATTGATCGGTGCGCCGGCGCTGTTCCAGGTGGTGCTGCACATCGACTACCGGGACAACCTGGTGTGGTGCGAGTACACGAAGCCGAAATGACGGGCGGCCGGGGGTAAAACTCCACCACTCTAGCGGGGCAGGCGGGTGAGCGCAGAGAGCATCTTTGCGCCGGCAGCGGCGGACTTGGCGGAGTTGTTCTGGCCGCCGGAATCTTTATCATCCGCTTGTTTCGGCCCGGAGTTCCACGTCCAGTAGAGCGAGAGGTAGGTGTAGGTTTCGGGCTGGCCGTAGATGCTGCGTCCGGCGGCGAAGAGCAGATCGAAGCCGTCGTGGAACTCATAGATGCCGCCGAGGTCGAGCAGGGTAGCGGCGCGGGTGCTGATGGCGGCTTCGCCCTCGGCTCCGTGGCCGAAGAGTTCGGCTCCAAGGGCGATCTTCTTGTTCATCTGGCGCTGGACGAGCAGGCCGGAGAAGGGAAAATCCTTGTATCCATTGCCATAGCCCGCGGCTGAGACAACAACTTCGCCGCCGCCGCCGTAGCTGGTCCACTGGTGATCTTCGGGGCCCCAGGATTTCTGGAGCCAGAGGGGCATGCGGTACCACATGCCTCCTACTCCGAGAGTTTTTTGAGCGTTGCCTGTGGGCAACTCGAAGAAGGGAAAGATTCCGACCTCGGGCGAGCGTTTGGTCTCTTTGACGAAGCGGATCTTGGCACCGAGTTCAGTATCTCCGAGACCGTAGTAGGTTGGGCCGTCGGGGATAAAGACGGCCCCGACCGGCAGAACGAGGTGGAGTTGGACGTTGGGGACGACGCCATAGTTGACCTCGTAGCTTGGGACGCTTAGCAGGCTGCCGCCGGCGTTCTTGCCGGTCGAGTCGGAGAGTTCGAAGGCGTACATCTCGAAGTGGCGATAGTCGACGGGGTCGGGGTCGTCGGTCTGGAAGGGTGGGCCTGCGTGGGCGGTGCGGCCGCTGCACAGGGCAAGCGCGGCGACGCCGAGTGCGAGGCCTGCGTTGCATCGGAAGTTGAATCGATGGAGCATGATGCGATGACTCCAAGGTTGATTTGGTTGGTGCGCTGCCAGGACATTCAGAGGATACCCGAGTTGCACCGGGTTGTAAGGAGTCTCGCTGAAATTTACCGCATTGCAACATACAGCACGCCCTGACCGGTCGGAACTCCGACCGCTCCCAGAACGCATGAGCGCATACTTTTGATACGGAGGACTTTGGATGAATACCTTGAGTCGTCTTGGATGTCTGGGTGCGCTATCTCTTCTGACGGTTGCCGGTCTGGGGCAAGCCGCTCCCGGCAGTTGGCCGACAGTGGACGGAACTTACACGGTCGATCATTTCCAGTTCAAGGATGGGGAGACGATCGATCACCTCCGGCTGCATTACCTGACCCTGGGGCAACCGCACCGGGACGCGGCGGGGCACGTGGACAATGCCGTGCTGCTGCTGCATGGCACGGGCGGAGATGCACATTCGCTGCTGAATCCGTTGTTCTCGGATGTGCTGTTTGTGCCGGGCGGGGTGCTGGATATTACGAAGTACTTCGTGATCCTGCCGGATGATATCGGGCATGGGAGTTCGAGCAAGCCGTCGGATGGATTGCATGCGCGGTTTCCTCAGTACGACTACGACGACATGGTGCGGTCGCAGTACATGATGCTGACCGAAGGCATGCATGTGGACCATTTGCGGCTGATCCTGGGGACTTCGATGGGGTGCATGGAGTCGTTTGTGTGGGGCGAGACTTATCCGGGGTTTGCGCAGGCGCTGGCTCCGTTTGCGTGCCTGCCGGTGGAGTTGGCGGGGCGCAACCGGATGATGCGGTACATGGCGATCCAGGCGATCAAGCAGGATCCGGGGTGGATGGGTGGGGAGTATGAGACGGAGCCGGTACAGGGGCTGCGGACGGCGAACGAGATGCTACTGATTATGGGGTCAAGTCCGCTGCAGATGCAGAAGACGGCGCCGACGCGGGCGGCGGCGGAGAAGTATGTTGACGACCACCTGGCGCTCGCGATGGCGCGCACGGACGCGAATGACATGATTTATTACATCAACGCGAGCCGGAACTATAACCCGGCGCCGAAGCTGGGGACGATCCAGACGCCGGTGCTCTGGATCAATTCAGCGGACGATTTCATCAATCCGCCGGAGTTGGGGATTGCGCAGAAGATGGTGGGCGAGATGCCACGGGCGAAGTTCATCCTGATTCCGATCTCGGATGCGACCCGCGGGCATGGCACGCATACGGTGGCGGCGATTTGGAAGGACTATCTGGCGGAGTTCATGCGGCAGACAGAACGTCCGTAGAACGGCGGGAGGAAAGTTGGTTTGCCGCGGGGAAGTTGGGCCACCGTTTGCCTTTGCAAGCCGGAGACGTGTACTCTTCCGGAATTCCGGGCCGGAAATCCGAATCAAAAAAAGGAGTTCAGCCATGAACCTCTCGAAGGCGTTGATGTTCAGGAAGCTTGGGCACGCAGGCAGCATCGTGCTGATTGTTCTCTCAACTGTTACCGCTGTTACCGCGCAGGGGCAGAGCATGTCGGCCACGATCAAACAGGGGTTGTGGCAGACGCAGATGACAATGTCGATGCAGGTGACGCTGCCGCCGGACGTGGAGGCAAAAATTGCGGCGGTGCCGGCGGCGCAGCAGGCGCAGATGCGGTCGATGATGGGCGGGCCGATGGCTAAGCCTACGACATCGACAGTGAAGTCGTGCGTAGCATCGACGATGACGCCCACTGACCTGCTGAATCAGGCGCAGCAGAAGGGGGGGATGACGTGCAAGTTCACCAATCAACAGGTGACGGCGAGTGCGATATCGTTTGACATGAACTGCACGACGACGCAGGGCACCGCGACCGGCCACGTGCAGTACACGATGGCGGACAGCGATCATGGCACCGCAACCACCCATATGACGACGGCGATGAGCGCAAATGGACATTCGATGAATGCGACCATGGATGGCACATCGATCTATACGTACCTGGGTGCGGACTGCGGCGCGGTGAAGCCGGATTCGCCTGTGGTTACGCTGGGGCAGTAAGCGGCGGAGAGCGGCGCGCGCGGGAAACGGCTATCCTTGAAAGCAGGATGCCGCAGGCTGAGACCATTGCCGTTGCCATGTCCGGAGGGGTTGACTCCTCCGCCGTCGCGGCGCTGCTGCGCGCGGAAGGGCACGCGGTGGTGGGGCTGACGCTGCAGTTGTGGAACCAGCGGCGGCTGGCCGGGCACGATGGCATGCCCGAGGCGGTGCGCGGGCGGTGCTGCTCCATCGACGATGTGTACGATGCGCGCGCTGTGGCCGAGCACCTGGGGATTCCGTACTACCTGGTAAACCAGGAGGCGCGGTTCGAGGCGGAGGTGGTGCGTCCGTTTGTGGATGAGTACCTTGCCGGGCGGACGCCGATTCCTTGCACGCTTTGCAATAACCATCTGAAGTTCGACGCGCTGCTGACGACGGCGCGGCAGATTGGCGCGGATCGGATTGCGACGGGGCACTATGCGCGAAACCGGTGGGACGCCGAGCGCGGGCGGTGGATCCTGTCGCGGCCGGAGGATAAGACGAAGGACCAGACGTACTTCCTGTTCGGGCTGACCCAGGAGCAGCTGTCGCGGACGCTGTTTCCGCTGGGTGAGATGCAGAAGGCGGCGGTGCGGCAGATGGCGGCGGAGGCGGGCTTGGCGCTGGCGCAGAAGCCGGATTCGCAGGAGATATGCTTTATTCCGGGTGGGAATTATTCTGCGTTTATTGCGGCTTACCTGGATGAGAAGGGCGAGGCGATGCCGGATTCGGCGGGGGAACTGGTGATGGCGGGCGGCGAAGTGCTGGGGCGGCATGACGGGATTCATGGATTCACGGTGGGGCAGCGGAAGGGTCTGGGCGGGAGTCTTGCGGTGGCGGCGAATTCGGGGCCGAAGTATGTGTTGGCGATCCATCCGGACTCGCATCGCGTCGTCGTCGGCGCGGACGAGGAACTCCTCACCCGCGAACTCCGCGCCGACCGCCTCAACTGGATCGCTATTGAGAGCCTCGCGCCCTCCGGCGAACTCCGCGTGCAGATCAAGATTCGCCATCGCCACGAGCCGGTCTGGGCGACTCTATCGTTGGCCGGCGAGGACCGCGTGCGCGCGGTCTTCGATGAGCCGCAGCGGGCGATTACGCCGGGCCAGGCCGCGGTCTTCTACGATGGCGACGAGGTGGTCGGCGGGGGCTGGATTGTCTGACCGGAAGTGAGTGTGCCAGTCGTGTTGTGCGCTGGTAGAATCGTTCGAACCATGAGGTACCTCTTGTTCCCTGCGATGTGTGACCGATGAGATGTCCCTACTGTGGATTTGCGCAGGACCGCGTGGTGGATTCGCGCGAGAGCAAAGAGGCAGACGCGATCCGGCGGCGGCGCGAGTGCGAGGGATGCAACAAGCGCTTTACGACGTACGAGCGGATCGACGAGATCCCCTACATGGTGGTGAAGAAGGACGGGCGGCGGGAGAAGTTCGATCGGCAGAAGGTGCTGAGCGGGCTGCTGCACGCCTGCGAGAAGCGGCCTGTGTCTGCCGCGGCGCTGGAGCGGATTGTGGATGAGACCGAGGCGTTTGTGGTTGACTCCGCGGAGCGCGAGCGCTCGA
>PLUT01000105.1 GCA_003162875.1 Granulicella sp. | reverse complement strand
AGACACTACCTAAAGCCCCTTGATTCTATTGGCCCTTTACCGCGGCCTAAAGGCCGCTGCTACTCCGAAAAGTCGGCAACGCGGGTCTTTCAGCAACCTCTGAATTCCGCTGCTGCTACTCCGAAAAGTCGGCAACGCGGGTCTTTCAGCAACCTCTGAATTCCGCTGCTACTCCGAAAAGTCGGCAACGCGGGTCTTTCAGCATCCTCTAAAGGCCGCTGCTGCTCCGAAAAGTCGGCAACCCGGGTCTTTCAGCAACCTCTAAATCCCGCTGCTACTCCGAAAAACGCATGGAGCAGAGTTTTCAGCAACCTCTAAATCCGTGCCCTTTCTCCACGATAATCGCGATGAAGCTGGGGCATCCAGGAGGGTCGGGTCCCCGCCCTGTCGCCAAAAGACGGCGACAAGGATGGGGCACCCAGCTATGACATAGGGCCGGGTTGGCTGTGGTAGCTTTAGGCAATAAGCGGCCTCTGTGGAGTAGATCCTTTGAGCTTGAACCGCAGGTCCTTCGACTGCGCAGACCGCCAAGGGCGCGGCCTGCTCCGCTCAGGATGACAATTTGCTGTAGCGACAGAAAGAGCATTGACACGGCATGGACAGTGCATACGATCTGATCGTTGTGGGGTCTGGCCCGGCGGGACAGCGGGCGGCGATCTACGGCTCCAAGCTGGGCAAGAAGGTCGCTGTGGTGGAGATGCGCGAGGTGGTGGGCGGCGCGTGCATCAATACCGGAACCATCCCGTCCAAGACCATGCGCGAGGCGGTGCTGCACCTCTCCGGGTACAACTACAAGTCGATCTACGGGATGAATTACCGGGTGAAGGAAAAGATCACCATGTCCGACCTGGCATTTCGGGTGCAGCATGTGATCAAGACCGAAGTGGATGTGACCGAGGCGCAGCTCTCGCGCAACAACGTGGAGATGCTGGTGGGGATTGCCAGCTTCGTGGACGAGAACCACATACGGGTGACCAATTCGCGCGGGAGCAATGTCTACCAGACCGCGAATGTGCTGATCTCCACCGGGACCAAGCCCGCTGTTTCAGATAAGGTGCCGATCAACGGGCGCACCATCATCAACTCCGACCAGGTGCTGGACCTGCCCGACCTGCCGAAGACGCTGATTGTGGTGGGTGGGGGCGTGATTGGTGTGGAGTATACGTGCATGTTTTCCGCGCTGGGCGTGCGCGTGGTGCTGATTGAGCGGCGGCCCAGGCTGCTGGAGTTTGCCGACCAGGAGATTGTGGAGGCGCTGAGCTACCACCTGCGCGATTCGCGCGTGACCATGCGCCTGAACGAAGAGGTGGAATCGGTGGAAGAGATGCCGGACGGCACCGTGGTGGCGAACCTGGAGAGCAAGAAAAAGGTGCAGGGCGACGCGCTGCTGTACGCGGTCGGGCGGCAGGGCAACGTGGATGAGCTGAACCTTCCGGCCATCGGCCTGGACGCGGACAAACGGGGAAGGATTCCGGTGGATAAGGATTTCCGGACCAAAGTTTCCAACGTTTTCGCTGCCGGAGACGTGATCGGCTTCCCGTCGCTGGCGTCGGTGTCGATGGAGCAGGGAAGGATTGCCGCGGCCCGGGCATTCGGCGACGAGACGGTGCTGTCCAACCCGAGCTTTTATCCGTACGGGATTTATACAATTCCGGAGATCAGCTTTATCGGCAAGACCGAGGAGCAACTGACCGAAGAGGATGTGCCGTACGAGGTGGGCGTGGCCTTCTATCGCGAGATTGCGCGCGGCCAGATACGCGGCGATACTACGGGCCGGTTGAAGTTGGTCTTCCATCGCGAGACGCATTCGATCCTGGGCGTGCACATCATCGGCGAAGGCGCCAGCGAGTTGCTGCACATTGGCCAGGCGGTGATGGCGCTGGGCGGAAAGCTGGAATACTTCGTGGATACGGTGTTCAACTATCCCACCCTGGCGGAATGCTATAAAGTTGCGGCGTTCAATGGGCTGAACCGGGTAAGTAAGTTCGATTAAGGGCAAATACGGAGATTCCGGCCCTTCGACAAGCTCAGGGCCGGAATGACGGGCCGTGAAGGCGGAAGTAGCGATGGCGAAGACTGTCGGTGTGACGTTGTCGGAGCGGGTGGTAGCGGGGCTGGTGGTGGACCACCAACTGGTGGGAACGCTGTGCTCATTTCCCGAGGCGAGCGACGATGAGTACGCGCTGGTGGAGCTGCCGGCCGAGGGGATCGTCGAGACGATGGCCGCGCAGGTGCTGGCTGCCGCCGGCAAAGCGCGCGATATTGCCGCGGTCGGCGTAGGTGTGCCGGGGTTGGTGCGCAATGGCGCGGTAGAGGAAGCGCCCAACCTGCCGCAACTGAAAGGCGCGCGGCTGGCGGAGATGCTGGCCGCGGCGCTGCGCGAAGCGGGAATCGAGGCGCCGGTGGCGATCATCAACGACGCAGACGGTTTTGCGGCAGGGATCGCCGCGTCGATTGGAAAACTGGACAGCGTGATCCGCGTGTGGACCCTGGGCGTGGGCATCGGCTATGGGCGCTACCCGTTGACCGAGGGCGTGTGGGAGGGCGGCCATACCGTGGTGACGCTGGACGACAAGGAGAATTATTGCGGGTGCGGCGGGCGCGGCCATCTGGAGGGCATCATGGGCCACCGCGCGATGCGGCTGCGCTTCCTGGACCTGGAGCCGGAAGAAGTCTTCGCGGCGGCGAAGACCGGCGACGCGCGCTGTGGCGAGTTCAAGCGGCTGTGGCACAAGGCTCTGGCCGCGGCGACGGCGACTTCCATCCATCTGCGCGGACCGGGCAGATTCTTCCTGGCGGGCTTCAACGTGCGCTTTGTCGATATGCCGATGCTGAAGGATTACCTGCAGCAGATGGTCAAGATGAGCCCGCTGCAGAGTTATTCGATCGAGATTGTGACCGACGCGGCGGAGACTCGCGTGATTGGTGCGGCGGTGAACGCGGAGAAGGTGGCGGCGGGGTAGTGTGACTTACTTCGAGAAGAGGTCGGAGTGAGTGCCGGTGCGGATAAGGTACAGACTCTCGGCATCTACCTTATAGATCAAAAGCCAATCGGGATCGACGTGGCACTCCCGATAGCCAATCCAGTCTCCTGACAGAGCATGGTCTCTACAACGTGCGGGCAGAGATTCTCCGGAGAGGAGCAGCAGGATCACCTGACGCATCTTCTCCATTGGCTTGCCTCGTTTTTGGCAGCGCTTCAGATCGCGCCGGTACTGCTTCAATAGTATGGAAGTCAGCATGTTCGTCCGTGGTTCCTACTAATTCCGTTGAATTACTGCTCAAAATGGAAAGCGCCTCTTGAAGCGGGCGACTTCCCCGAATCAAGAGGCGCTGTAGGTCTCCACGGAGGTTTGTGGAGGTAGAAGCTGGCTCTGCTTAACAACTTAACCCCAGACAACCAATTCTGGCAACTCGAAGTGCCATGAACTTCATTTATATGCCGAGTTCTTTGAAGAGCTCTTCGGGGGTCGCAAAGTGTTGTCCTTCCCCGCGGTCGGCGGCCTTCATGGCTTCAATGGTCTCGGCGTTTGGAATGTGCATCGAAAAGGGCAGGCATTCGTCGTGGACCACCTGGGTTAGCAGGAGGCGAAAGGCATCGTCCACACTCATGCCAATTCGCGCGAGAATCTGGGATGCCTCGCGCTCCAATTCCTCGTCGACGACTACGGTGCGCGAAAGGGTAGGCATTGGGTGTCTCCTGCCTTGAGTATATGCCTTGTGGCGAAGTAACTACTTCTGGCAGCAGGGACAGAAGTGAGTGCCGCGTCCGGCGAGAGTGATTTTCTGGATGGGCGTGGCGCAGACGGTGCAGGACTCGGCTGCGCGGCCGTAGACCTTGTGTTCGATCTGGAAGTAGCCGCGCATGCCCTCCGCATTAACGTAGTCGGAGACGGAAGAGCCGCCGAGTTTGATGGCTCGGCGCAGGACGGCTTGCAGGGCGGTGCGCAGGCCGATGAGTTCGGCGCGAGTGAGGCGGCCAGCCTGGCGGCGCGGACGGATGCCGGCGCGGAAGAGAGACTCGTCGGCGTAGATGTTGCCAACGCCGTGGAGCAGCGACTGGTTCAGCAGCGCGGCCTTGATCGGCGTCTTGCGGCCACGGAAGAGCGCGACGAAGTCGTCCGGCGAGATCGTGAGGGGCTCGCGGCCGGGGCCGGAGTAAGTGCCCGTTGACCGTTGTTCGTTGTCCGTTGTTCGTGAGGATGCCGGGCCTGGCCGGTGGATGGAGAGACGGCCGAAGCGGCGGGGGTCAATGAAGCGGACTTCGCGGTGGTCGGCGAGAGTGAGCACGGCGTGGGTGTGCGGCGGCTGGGGAACTTCCGGCGGCGAGACCAGCAAGCGGCCGGTCATGCCCAGGTGGATGAGGAATTCTGTCGGGGCCGGCTTCTTTTGTCTGCCGCGATCGACGGTCATCACGATGGTTTTGCCGACGCGGCGGACGCTCTCGACGGTAGCGCCGGTCAGCGCGTTGGCGATCTCGGCTTCCGGCGACTTAAATGTCTGCGGCTTGCCGCTGGTCCATACGGCTGCAATGCGGGCTCCGTGGACGCGGGCGTGGACGCC
>PLUT01000098.1:254-13552 GCA_003162875.1 Granulicella sp. | reverse complement strand
TCGCCTCCATCCGCGAAGACATCCGCTGCGTATTCGAGCGCGATCCGGCCGCCACGTCGCAGGCGATGGTGCTGCTCTGCTATCCGGGCCTGCACGCGGTGTGGTCGCATCGGGTCCACCACTGGCTCTGGTGCAAGGGCTTGCGATTCCTGCCGCGGGCGATGTCGCAGATCACGCGTTTCCATACCGGCATTGAGATTCATCCCGGCGCGCGCATTGGGCGGCGGCTGTTTATCGATCACGGCATGGGCGTGGTGATTGGCGAGACCGCCATCGTGGGCGATGACGTGACCATGTACCAGGGCGTGACCTTGGGCGGCACGGGCAAGGACGTCGGCAAGCGGCATCCCACGCTGCGCAACGGCGTCTTTATTGGGAATAACGCCAACATCCTGGGCAATATCACCATCGGAGAGCATTCGCGCGTGGGCGCAGGCTCCGTGGTGGTGCGCGATGTGCCGCCGGATTCGACCGTGGTCGGTGTGCCCGCGCACATTGTGTACCAGGGCGGCAAGCGGGTGCTGATCACCGATCCGCACGACGTTAACGACCCGCTGAGCGATGTGATCATCGCGCTGGGCGAAGAAGTGAAGCGGCTGAAGACGCGGCTGGAGAAACTGGATGGCGAGTTCCAGACAGCAAGGATGGAGCCGGCGACTACGCTGGAAGTGGAAGATGAAGAGCGCGCGCAGTACCGGACGGAGCAGGCTTCGCGGGTCGATCACGTGAGCATGGGCGAAGGCATCTAGCGTAGCGCCGTCCGAAGATCTCCATTTTTTCTGTGAGTCGATTGCGGACTTTTGTTGTAAATAAAGATAGTTAGCGGATGGAAGTCCCTTTCTCGTTAACAGGGTTTGTTGCAAACAGAACACTTAGCGAAGGGGAGTCCCTTTCTGGTTAATAGAGCTTGCTGTAAACAGGACACTTAGCTAACAGGAGTTCCTTTCTCAGTAACCAATACACCCTTAGCGGCGAAGACCCGGCCTGTGCCGGATCTATCTCTCAAATCAACTACGTTATCAAATCAACTACCTTAATTGTACCGAATCGAGCGAAACTCATCTGCCATTTTGGCGGAAATTTGATCTCGTTTGGATAGTGGACTGTGGACCGCTTTTGCACAGATTTGGGGGGTTGACAAGATTTTTGGAGGGGTAGCGATCCTCTTCGCCCGGGCAGGTTTTAGGTCGGGCCTTCAGCCCTCTCTATCTTTTCTCGCAGCCCGACCTAGGGCTTCCTGCCCCAGCCAGCGAGCTGGCCGGGGACCCCGTTCGCCCCAGGCTAAGATATTGCGCGCCGTTGGCGCCTGGTTGCGGGGCGGGCGAGAACCCTAGGGCTTCAACCTAGGTGAGTTTGGAGGTATCCGCGCTTGCCCTGGCTCAGCGGGTGACGCGGCCGGTGACGTCGGTGCCGGCGGCGAGGGGCTTTTCGACGATGTGCCAGATGTCGCCGGCGTCGTCGATGACGGCGAGCACGGGCACTTCAATGCGCGTGCCGGTACGCGACACCGCCGCAAGCACGCCAACGTCGCCGGCGGCGAAGCTGGTGCGGTCCAGGGTCATGCGCCAGCGGACGGTGTCAGCGTCGCGGGATTCGAGGCGGATGTCGGTGACGACGGCGGAGAATTCTTCAATTGGCATAAGTCAAATAGATCGGGCCTTCAGCCCTCAGATGCATATGGTTCGGTCCCATGGGGCTNNCGTCTACCAGCGCTTCCATCTCGCGCTGGCCGCCGACCATGAATGGCGTGCGCTGATGAATCCCCTCGGGCTTGATGTCGAGGATGCGCCGCTTGCCGTCGGTCGCCATGCCGCCTGCCTGTTCGGCGATGAACGCGAGTGGGTTGGCCTCGTAGAGCAGGCGCAGCTTGCCGCCGGGCTGATCCTTGGTCGGCGGATAGAGGAAGACGCCGCCTTTGAGCAGCGTGCGGTGGAAGTCCGCGACCAGGCTGCCGATGTAGCGCGAGCTGTACTGGCGGCCCAAGGCGCCCGAGCGCAGCTTGCCGATATAGGCGCGGTACTCGTCCGGCCAGGTTGCCTCGTTGGCTTCGTTGACGCTGTAGTAGCTGCCCTGCGCGGGCATCTTCATGTGCTCGCTGGTCAGCACGAACGCGCCGATGGTCGGGTCGAGCGTGAAGCCGTGGGCGCCGTGGCCGGTGGTGTACACCAGCACGGTCGACGGACCATATAGCACGTAGCCCGCGGCGACCTGGGTGTGGCCGTGTTGCAGCACGGACTCCGCCAGGTCCGCGCTATGGTCTGCCGGCAGCCTGCGCAGCACGCTGAAGATGGTCCCGACGTTGACGTTGACGTCGATGTTGGAAGAGCCGTCCAGCGGATCGAAGACGATGATGTAGCGGCCGGTTTCGACGCTGCGGTTGAAGGTGACCGGCTCCTCGTCCTCCTCGCTCACCAGCGCGGCCACGGAGTCGCGCAGCCCCAGACAGTGCAGCAGCGCCTGGTTGGCAAAGACGTCCAGCTTCTGCTGCTGCTCGCCCTGCACGTTGGTTTGCCCGACCGCGCCCAGGATATCGCCCAGGCCGGCCGTGCGGATCTTAGCCTCGACCATCTTGGTCGCCAGCGTGATGCCGCTGAGGAGCCAACTGAATCGGCCGCTAGCCTCGCTGATCTCCTGCTGCTGTTGCAGGATATGCTGCTGCACTGTCGTAATCATGGTGCCCGGTCAGCCCCCCAGGGGCTAAAGCCCCGCTTCATTATTGCGGCCCAATGGACGGGCTAAAGCCCGTCCCTATCAAAACGCACCCATGCGTCAGGTCAGGTTAACACCCATGCGTCAGGTCAGGTTAAATCGTCCGTATCGAAGGGATTTACCTTACGCCCCAGCGCGGTGAGATCGTGCCGTCCAACCAGCCCCTCGACTACGGCGTTCAACTCTTCTTCGGAGCCGGCTTCGGCCTGCGCGGCCATGTGCTCCAGCGCTTCGGGCGAGGGCAGGCTCTCCAGCAGCACCGTACAGTGCGCCATCGCCACATGGTCAAGACCCAGCCCCTCGGGCGTCTTGGCCTTGATCCCAACCTCGCCCGGCTTGATGCCGAGAAGTCTGGCGACACTCTCGCGCAACTCCCCGGCGATAGGAACGATCTTCGGCCGCGCCATGACCAACACCGTGTCGATGTTGACGATCTTGTATCCGGCGGTCGCAACTTCCTCCAAGGCGGTCTGCAGGAAGACGCTGGACGCCGCGCCCTTCCAGCGCGAATCGCTGGGCGGAAAGAACGTGCCGATGTCGCCCGCCGAAACGGCGCCCAGCAGCGCATCGGTGATGGCATGCAGCAGCACATCGCCGTCGGAGTGGCCCTCCAGCCCCTCGGAGTGCTCGACGGCCAGGCCGCCGATGATCAATGGCACGCCGGGCTTGAAGGCGTGAGAGTCAAACCCGTAGCCGATCCGCATGCTCATTTCGAAGCCGCCAAATAGAACTCCGCCAGCTCGAGGTCTCCCGGCTGGGTGATCTTGAGATTTTTTGCCGAGCCCGGCACTACCGCGACGGGGATGCCGGCGCGCTCCAGCAGGCTGGCCTCGTCGGTGCCCTCGAACTCGTCCGCCGCAGCCTCAGCGAAGGCGCGGCGCAGCAGTCCGCAGCGCGCTCCCTGGGGCGTCTGGGCCTGGACGATCATCTCGCGCGGGATGGTTGCCGTGATAATTGCGCCGTGTGCCGTGCGCTCAACCTGCTTGATGGTATCCACGGCGGGCAGGCCGACGATGGCGGCGCCAAACTCCGCGACCGCGTCGATGGTCCGGTCGATGGTGGCCGAGTCGATCAGCGGGCGGGCTGCATCATGCACCAGCACCACGTCGTCGTCCGCGCAGCCGGTCTCGGTGACCAGTTGCGCCAGCGCGTTGGCGACCGATTGCTGGCGAAGGTTGCCCCCTTCGACCACGTGGACCTTGCCGCCGGCCAGTCCGAACTCCGCGATCTGTGCCTGGACCCGCTCGATCTCGGGTTGGCGCACGGCGACGTAGATGGCCTCAACGCGCCCCGCCGCAAGGAACGCGCGCAGGCAGTGCACCAGCATCGGAATGCCTGCGATGGAGAGAAACTGCTTGGGAGTGGGCGGGCCGCTGGGACGGCTGGCTGACGGGCCGCTCCCCGCGGACATCCTGGTCCCAATCCCTGCCGCCGGAAGAATAACGAACACACGCATCGAATCCGGAGTATACAAGATCGTCGCCCTCGAAGCTTCTGCCAGGGCAGGAAGTGCCGTCAGGATGGATTGCGCAGCATCATCTCATTGGACATCTTGAAGCCGTACTGCTCATATACCGGCTTGCCAAATTTGGAAGCATGCAGCGTGACCACTGTGATCCCGCGCGCCTTCGCCTCCTCCACGGCCAGCGCGAGCAGCGTGCGTGCCAGCCCCTGACGACGCATCTCCGGCGCGACGTAGAAGTTCAACAGGTAGGCGCGGCGCGGCTCGGCGTGCATAAAATGCGGCGGCCATTCCATCACCCAAAGGCCCGCGCCGGCCACCAGACGGCCATCCTGCTCCGCCAGCCATCCGACATAGCTGCCGTCTTCGAGCTTGGGACGGAGCCACTCGACGAAGTTCGCGACCATTGTTTCCATTGGCACCGCGAACTTCACTTCGGCATCCACAAACATGCGCAGGCGCTGTTGCCCAATCGCGTCCGCGTCCGCAGCCGTCGCCCGCCTGATTTCAGCCATCTCCTTAGCCTATCGCAACGACCTGGCCAAGCAGCGGTAGGATGGAATCTCGATGATCTCGGCAATTCCCACGCTGAACCGCGAACACATTCGCCCCGGCGACCGCATCTGCGCGGCCGTCTCCGGAGGCGCGGATTCGGTGGCGTTGCTGCTGCTGCTCCATGCCGCCAACGCGCTGCCGCGGCATGGGCTGGGGGTGGGGCTGTCGGCGGTGCACGTCCACCACGGCCTGCGCGGCGAGGAGGCGGACGCGGACCTCGCCTTCGTCGAGGCGCTGTGCCTGCGCCTGGCGGTGCCGCTGCACGTCCACCACGCCAGCGTGCCGGAGCGCATGGCCGCGAGCCGCGCTGGAGCAGGCAAGAATGAGGGGTGCGAGGAGGCTGCCCGGGCGATTCGCTACGAACTTTTCGCCTCGCTGATCGCGCAGGGTCATGCCGACTCTGTGCTGACCGCGCACACCCTGGATGACCAGGCGGAGACAGTCCTGATGAAGCTGCTGCGCGGCGCGTGGACCGAGGGCCTGAGCGGGATCCATCCGGTGGTGCGTATGCAGGGAACAGGGATCAGTCACCCCAGCGAGCCAAGANNGCTCGCCGGGGACCCCGACAGGGAACAGGGAACAGCCGGTGGCCAAATTGTGCGCCCGCTGCTTGCGGTGCGCCGTGCCGAGCTGGAGGACTTCCTCCGCGCGCGCAACCAGCCTTGGCGCACCGATTCCAGCAACAGCGACGAAGCATTCACCCGCAACCGCGTCCGCCACCAGTTGCTGCCGATTCTTCGCGAATACAATCCCTCGCTGGATCAGACACTTGCGAACCTGGCCGAGCTGGCTCGCGAAGACGAGGCCCGCTGGCAGGCGGAGCTGGGCCGGATCCTGCCGCAGGTGCTGCTGCCGGGCAAGCCGGTTCGCGGTGGCGGGCGGGCGGTGAGCACGGCGGCGGGCGAGCCGGCCTCGGTGGCGCTGGAGATTGAGCGGCTGCGGGGGTTCGATCCCGCACTTCGGCGGAGGGTGGTTCGCGCGGCCGCCCGGCAGTTGGGCGCGCGGCTCAGCTTCGACGAGACTGCCCGGCTGCTCGCGCTGGCCGGCCTGCTGCCGGACGCAGGCAACGGAGAGGCGCCGCCGGCGCGGGCGGGGGCCGGCGTTCATCTGGCGGCCGGGTTGCGCGCCCAGCGATCAGCCCGCGAGCTTCGACTTTACCGGGTAGAAAGGCCGACCGGCGAGTAACGGGCGGGCAGGTGCCTGTCGCGTCGAAAGACCTTACATCGTGCAGGTTGTTGCCCGATATACCACCTGCGGGTTACTTCAGTTTGTTTGCGGTTTTGTGCGGAATTCGGTCCGGGCAGGGTAAAATCGAATCTTCAGGGGTGCGCCCAAGCCGGGTCCGGAGGCGAATGCCGGCGAAGTCCTGGAACCGATGGGCACGTCCGGGCGTCTAATATCGATGGATGGTGGAGCAGTTTGCGGGGCAGGTCTGGTAACCATCCCCTCACAGGGATGACGTGTCGTCGCTCCAATTGGGTGAGTCAGACCGGAAAATGAGGAAACGCAATTGAACTCGACCGTTAAGCAGCTTCTGATCTGGGTGTTGTTGATCGCAGGGGTTATTTGCCTGTGGACGCTCGTCGGCAAGAACATAGGCGGGAACCATGAACAAACTCCCTCCTATAGCGATGTGATGAGCAAGGCGAAGGGCGGCCAGGTAAAGTCTGTCACCATCGACGGCACCACGCTGACGGGAACGTTCACCAACAACGACCAGTTCCGCACCACCATTGGGCCGGCGGGAGCAGATCCGACGATGTACCAGACCTTCATGGACCATGGGGTCAACGTTATTAACAAGGACCAGAACTCGAACCAGTGGCTGTCGATGCTGATCTCGCTCGCGCCGTTCGCGCTGTTGCTGGGCCTGTGGTTCTTCCTGCTGCGCCAGATGCAGTCCGGCGGCAACAAGGCGATGAGCTTCGGCAAGAGCCGTGCGCGGTTGCTTTCGATGCAGCAGAAGAAGATCACGTTCAAGGACGTGGCCGGCGTCGATGAGGCCAAGGAAGAGCTGAAGGAGATCATCGAGTTCCTGCGCGAGGCGCAGAAGTTCCAGCGGCTGGGCGGTCGCATTCCCAAGGGCGTGCTGCTGGTCGGGCCTCCAGGCACGGGCAAGACGCTGCTCGCCCGCGCGGTAGCCGGCGAAGCCAACGTTCCCTTCTTCTCGATTTCGGGATCGGATTTTGTCGAGATGTTTGTCGGCGTAGGCGCGTCGCGTGTGCGCGACCTGTTCGAGCAGGGCAAGAAGAACGCTCCCTGCATCATCTTCATCGATGAGATTGACGCGGTCGGACGCCATCGCGGCGCAGGCCTGGGCGGCGGGCATGACGAGCGCGAGCAAACCCTGAACCAGCTCCTGGTGGAGATGGACGGCTTCGAGTCCAATGACGGCGTGATCCTGATCGCCGCCACCAACCGTCCGGATGTGCTTGATCCGGCGCTGCTTCGCCCCGGCCGCTTCGATCGCCGCGTGATTGTGGACCGTCCCGACATCCGCGGCCGCGAGGAGGTGCTTAAGGTCCACTCGAAGAAGGTGCCGATGGCCGAGGACGTGAACCTGAATATCCTGGCGCGCGGCACTCCGGGCTTCTCCGGCGCAGACCTGGCCAACATGGTGAACGAGGCTGCCCTGACGGCTGCGCGCTACAACCGCAAGTCGGTACACATGTTCGACTTCGAAGTGGCCAAGGACAAGGTGCTGATGGGCGCCGAGCGCAAGTCCATGCTGCTCTCCGACGACGATAAGAAGGACACGGCCTACCACGAGGCCGGTCACGTCCTGGTCGCGGCCAAGCGCCACCACGCCGACCCGTTGCACAAGGTGACGATTATCCCGCGCGGCATGGCGCTGGGCGTCACCATGCACCTGCCCGAGGAAGACAAGCACACGGTGACCAAGGACTATCTCGACACCCAGCTTGCGATCCTGATGGGCGGACGCTGCGCGGAAGAGATCTTCATGAACCGCAAGACGACGGGGGCGGGCAACGACATTGTGCGCGCCACCGAGCTTGCCCGCAAGATGGTGTGCGAGTACGGCATGAGCGACCTGGGCCCGCTGACCTACGGCAAGAAGGAGCAGGAGATCTTTCTGGGCCGCGACATCGCTCAGTCGCGCGATTACTCCGACGACACCGCCAAGCAGATCGACGTGGCCGTCCGTGGATTCGTCGACGAGGCCTACAGCTCGGCGCACAAGATTCTCGAAGAGAACGCCGACATCATGCATCGCATGGCGGCCGCGCTGCTCGAACGCGAGACGCTGGACAAGTCCGAGATCGACCTCCTGATCGAGGGGAAGGAATTGCCGCCCTTCAAGTCGCCACTGGCGTATGCCGATCCGGGTCCGGACCAGGGGCAGAAAGTCGTCAAGCCGGAAACGCAGCCGGGCCGCAAGCCGGGCTTCCCCGAAGGCCAGCCTTCGCCCGCATAATCCGCAAAGCATTTTCAAGATGAGAAGGCGGCTCCTTTACGGGGCCGCCTTTCTCTTGGCGACAACGATCCCGGTAGGGCCGGAGGCGGCCGCGGTGGTGCGACAATAGATCGCAGTGATCGAACGCCTGCCAGCTTTCGCAGTACTTCTTTCCGGCCTGGCGCTGGTTGGCTGCGGCTATCACACGGCCGGGTCGGCCACCCATATTCCCGCCAACGTTCGCACCATCGCGGTGCCCATCTTCGCGACCCATGCGCAGGCCTACCACACTGAGGTGGCGCTAACCCAGGCGGTGGTTCGTGAGCTGAATACGCGCACCAGGTATCGCGTGCTGGCCAGCGGCGAGTCCGGCGCCGACGCGGTCCTGAGCGGCACCATCCTGACCCAGACCTCGGTACCGCTCACCTACGACTCTACGACCGGCGAAACCTCCAGCTACCTGGTGACGATTACGGTCAAAGTGGTGCTGACCGCGCACGACGGCCGCGTGCTCTACCAGAACGACGCGCTCTCCTACCGCGAGCAGTACCAGTCCACACAGGACCTGAGCGGGTTCATCCGCGAAGACCCGCCGGCCGTACAAAGGCTGGCTCGCGATTTCGCACAGGCGCTGGTAAGCGATATGCTGGAGTCGTTCTGATGGCCGCCATTGTTGAGCCCAAGCCGGGTACGCATCCTGCGGTGTTGAGAGGCGCAGTGTCGTTATGTGCTTCCATCGGACTTTGTGCGGTTTCTTTTGTTTCTTTCAAAGTGGATATGGCGCGGTGGGTACTGGATCCGGGGTATGCTCTCGTTCTCCTAATTGATCCACAATTAGACCGCTTCGCAACGCTCGGGCTGTTAATGGGCATCGGTCTAGCGGTGGACGTGGTCTTGAATGCAGCTATTCTCTTCATGCTTCTTTACATATTCCAACTCCTTTGGCGAAGAGTGTCCAACCGCAACGTGGAGATACGCACACCATGACTGCCCTTCGCTCGTTCGCCTCCACCGACCGCTTCCTTGCGGAGATTGCCTCGCCGGCGAGCTTGCGCCCCGGCTACGTCCTGCTCGGCGACGAGGCGTTCCTCTACCAGCGCTGCCGCCAGGGCGTACTGGCCGCGCTCGCCCCGCCGGAGAACCGCGACTTCTCGCTTAGCGACCTCGACCTCGCGGAAACATCCATCTTCGATGTCCTCGACCGCGCGCAGACGCCATCGCTGATGGCGCCGTTCCAGGTGCTGTTCGTCCGCAACCTGAAGAGCCTCTATGGCCGCGGCTCAAAGAAAGAGGAGTTCGCCGCCATTGACGCCTACTTCCGCTCGCCCAACCCCGGGGCGGTGCTGCTGTTCGTCGCCGACCACCTGCGCATCCCCACCGATCTGCGCAAGATGGACTACCAGGACAAGGAACGCTACGACCGCATCCGCGAGACGCTGGGCGACTGGTGCGGCTTCGTCGAGTTGGCGCGGGTGGACGAGAACGACGCCATCAAGTGGTGTCTCGCCGCGACCGAGGCGCGCGGCATCCGCTTCGACCCGGACGCTGCCCGCGAGCTGGTCGACGCGCTGGGCGCGGACATGATGCTGGTCGCCAGCGAATTGGAGAAGCTGTGCCTCTACGTCGCCGGACGGGAGCCCCGCATCACGCTGGGCGACGTGGAAACCATGGTGCTCGCGGCCAAGCAGCGGACGCTGTATGAGCTGACGGACGCCATCAGCCAGCGGGACCGCACCCGCGCGCTGCTGCTGTTGCATGGTCTGCTGAATGCGTCGGATGGCGGGGAGGACGCAGCCATCGGCCACCTGTATATGCTCGCCCGCACCTTCCGCCAGATGCTGATTATCCTGGAGAAGAACGTGCGCGACTCGCGCGCCATCTGGGCCGTGCTGTGGCAGGGCTTCCGCATGCCGCCGTTCGCGGCCGAGGACCTGATCCGGCAGGCGCGGCGTTACAAATCGCGTCGCGAACTGACCCGCGCGCTGCGCCTGGTCGCCCGCGCCGATCTGGAGCTGCGCAGTTCGCCGGCGAATAAACTGCTGGTGCTGGAACGCCTGGTCCTCGCGCTCGCCACCGAACCCACTCACCCCACCTACACGCCGATCCACCAGTTCGCAATGGAGTTGTAGGAGGTGTTTCAGGGAGGGCCGATTGTATCTGGCCGGGTGACTCGCGTCACAGACCTTGATTTATCGGGGGGTTGTAATATGCAGCAGGTCTTTCCAGGGCAAGGCAAAGCTATGCTGGTGACGAGATCTTTCAGCTTGACGAGCGCGACGCTGGCTCTCCTTTTCGCAACAGCGCTCTACGGAATTGCGCAGCAACCCGCCTCGCAACCCCCGCGGCCTGCTTCGCCTCCACCGACGCAACCCGCTTCGCAGGCGTCGATCAACCTGGTGATGCCCACGGGCACCGGCCGTATCGTCATTCCCGCCAGCGGGCTGCAATGGAAGGGTGCGCACCTGTACGCCAACACCTCGAAGTACGTTGGCCCGGGCTACTGGAGCGAACTCCAGGCGTCAAAGCCCGGGGGGGCCGAAAAAACGGAACAGCCCCCGCTTAACCCCGTCTTTGAGTTTGCCGAGAAGGCCAGCGGTCTGCAGGTCTCCTACATCCTGTTTCCCAGCGTGGGGGACTCCGCCTCCGCGCAGTCATGCCGCAATCGGGACGCAGCCACGGCGTTTCCGCTGCTCGCCCCTTTGGCCGGGACCATCGATTCCGTGAATAAGGAGAACATCACCACGGCGAAGGGCAGGGCGTTGGCCGCAGCCACCTACCTCTTCCGGCCGGCAAAGGGCAGCAATGAGCAGGGTAAGGAGGTCGATGGCTTCCTTGCCAGNNATCTTCTATCGGCTTAAGTCGTACGCCTCCGCTGCCATCTATTTCCAGCGGGCCCTGGACACCCTTCCCGAAGCCGCGCCGGCGAATGCGCGCCGCGTGCTCACGGACCAGCTGAGCATCGCCCTGGCAATGAGCGGCCAGTTCGAGCGCAACCGCGCTCTGAATGAGGCCGCCATCAAGGCCGACGCCGATTACCCGATCTACTACTACAATCTGGCGCGTGCCGACGCGCTGCAAGGCGACGTAGCGAATGCCAAGCTCCATCTGAAGCAGACCTTCGCCCACGAGGAAAATCTCCCCGCCGGCGAGCAGATGCCAGACCCCATCAACGACGAATCCTTCGCCAAGTTGAGAGACGACCCCTCGTTCTCGGCCTTCGTCGAATCGCTGCAATAGGCGCTAGCCAGCCGCTCGCCGACCTCGCTGTTCCCCCGCGCCCCGCACAGCCGACTGCACCATGTAGGCTGAGCGGGTCATCCCCGCTTTGCGGGCCAGTTTGTCGATCGCCTCAATCTGGCTCTCGCGCGCAGTGATATTCACCCGCACCGTCTTCTCCGGAGCTTCTGCGCTTACCAGGAACGCGACCGCGCCCTGCATCGCCGGATCGCCCGCAAGCTGGTCCAGCGTCGACGGTTCAGGCAGCGCCTCCCCATCCTCGATCACCCCTGACATGTGCACTGTCAGCGCCTCCACCGCCATCTCCCGCGCCTCTTCCAGCGTCCTTCCTGCCGTCACGCAGCCGGGAAAGTCCGGAAAGCTCACGCCAAAATCCGACCCCTTGTCCTTGTGCAGATACGCAATGTAATCCATGACACTCCCACTCCATTGGGATGGTCTTACCGTAGCTTGATTCCAGCCTGCTTCTCGATGCTCTTCAACGTGCCAATGGGGAGATCCCGTTTCGGATGCGGCACCGTGACCCGCCCCAGCTTAGTCGCATGCTTGAACTGCAGATGACTACCAACCTGCGCCACCTGGTACCATCCATCCACTACAAGCTGACGGATCGCTTCACGGCTGTTCATTCAGGCTCCCGTGCCTTATTATACACACTCAGTACACACCACATCTGTGATACGCCGGATCAGGGGAGTCATTCGTCCTGATACCCTTGAACTCGAACCTATGACGATCCCCACTGATTCCGCAACGCCCATCCGCGTCCGCATTGCTCCTTCGCCCACGGGCGACCCTCACGTTGGCACCGCCTACATCGGCCTGCTGAACTTTATTTATGCCCGGCAACGCGGGGGCAAGTTCGTGCTGCGCATTGAGGACACCGACCGCAGCCGCTTCGTCTCCACCTCCGAGCAGATGATCTTCGACGCGCTGCGCTGGCTCGACCTCAACTGGGACGAGGGCCCCGACGTGGGCGGCCCGTATGGGCCCTATCGCCAGTCGGAGCGCACGGAGATCTACCGTGAGCACGTGGAAAAACTGCTGGCCAGCGGCCACGCCTATCGCAGCTTCGAGACCGCCGAAGAGTTGGAGGCGATGCGCAAGTCGCAGATTGCGGCCAAGCTGCCGCCACGCTACAACGGGGCGCAGCGCGAGCTGACAGCCGCGCAGATTGCCGCATTCCAGGCGGAGGGCCGCCCGGCCGCGGTCCGCCTGAAGGTGCCCGCCGAGGGCGAGACCAGCTTTCGCGACGAACTTCGCGGGACAGTCACGTTTTCGCACAATAACGTCGACGACCAGGTGCTGCTGAAGTCCGACGGCTTTCCCACCTACCACCTCGCCAACGTGGTGGACGACCACTTGATGCGCATCACCGACGTGATTCGCGCGGAGGAATGGATCTCGTCGACTCCCAAACACGTGCTGCTGTACCAGGCGTTCGGCTGGGAGCTGCCGCGGTTCTGGCACATGCCGCTGCTGCGGAACCTGGACAAGAGCAAAATCTCCAAGCGCAAGAATCCGGTGTCGCTTATCTATTACCGCGAGAGCGGATTCCTGCCGCAGGCGCTGCTGAACTTCCTGGGGCTGATGGGCGGCGGCATGGCGCAGCCCACCGAGCAGGAGATCGTTGCCAGGGGCATCAACGTCAAGGAGGGCGATATTTTTTCGCTCGTGGAGATGGTGGAGAAGTTCGATTTCCAGCGTATCTCGCTGGGCGGACCAGTCTTCGACCTGACCAAGCTGAAGTGGCTCAACGGCGAGTATCTGCGCGCGCTGTCACCCGAGGCCTTCTTTCAGGCGCTGCGCGACGTCGTTTTTTCCGACCAGCATCTGCGCCACATCGCGCCGCTGGTGCAGACGCGCATCGAGACGCTGGCCCAGTTTGGCGACATGGTCGACTTCTTCTTCAAGGACGAC
>PLUT01000098.1:0-246 GCA_003162875.1 Granulicella sp. | reverse complement strand
AAGAAACTGGGCGCTGAGAAGGACTGGCCGGTCAAAGACAACTTCATGCTGTTGCGGGCGATCCTGACCGGCAAGACGGCCAGCCCGCCGCTGCTGGAGAGCCTGATTGTCTTCGGCAAGGCGCGGTCGCTGGACCGGATGCGCCGCTTTCTGGAAGCACAAAAGCGAAGAAAATAGCCGCTGGGAAAAATCATCCTAACCGGGGCACGCGGTCACAGGGTAAAGTGGATGGCGAGCGTGGGCGGA
>PLUT01000234.1 GCA_003162875.1 Granulicella sp. | reverse complement strand
GGTCGCGGCGGCTCGACAGGCGCATAACTTGCCAGCAGACGGGTTGCTTCCTATAATCAGCGTCATGTGCGTCGCAACCGTGCGTGCGGCGAAGAGGCTGGGCTAACGGTACGGGCCAGAGCACCAACATTCGTCCCCGGGGCTCCGGCAGCAGACATCGAAGATAAAAAGGGAATGTTGATCGAGGAGTTTCGAATCATGAAGAAGGTAGTCTTAGCCTCTCTCCTGGCGTGTGCCGTAATTGCATTGGGTCTGCCTTCCGGGTCTGCCGCCGCGCAAACTGCGCAACCCGCGCAAACTGCGCAACCCGCGCAAGCTGCCCAACNNCGCAAGCTGCCCAACCCGCGCAGGCTGCCCAACCGAATCCGCTTGCCGGCCCCGCCGCTCCGTGCCAGATGCCGGACGCGGAGTATAAGCCCTACAACGATGCGATAACTCAGGCGACGCCGCAGGCGAAGGCCGCCGCGATCGAAGCCTACCTCACTGCATTCCCCAAGTCGGCATGTCCGGACAGCAGGGAATATACGCTAGAGCAGCTGACGATCGCGTACGCAGGCACCAACGACAGCGCGAAGACCATTGCCGCCGCCGACCGCGTGCTGCAGCTGAACCCGAACAATCTGCGCGCGCTCTTCTTTGAAACATTTTTTCGCAAGGACGCCGCGGGTGCGATCACCGACCCGGCGGCACAGATTTCTGCGGTGGATGTTGCGGCCGGATACGCGCAGCGGGGCCTGACCGCGCCCAAGCCGGCCAGCATGTCGGATGCGGACTTCAAGACCCTGCAGGGAGCAACGTTTCCGACGTTTTACAGCGTGATCGGCTTCGATGCATTTTTGAAGAAGGATTCGGCGGCCGGGATCGACGCGTACAAGAAAGAACTGGCCTCAGTTCCCGTGGCCCAGACCCAAGCGGTGGGAACGCCGCTCCAGGATACGTTTATCCTGGGAGAGACTTATTGGCAATCGACGCCTCCGGACTACCTGAATTGCGCGTTTTATGCCGCCCGGGCCGCAGCCTATGCGCCGGAGCCGTTTAAGAGCCAATGGACGAAGATTGCGAAGTACTGCTACAAGGCGTACCACGGCGCGGATGACGGGTATGACGCGGTGGTTACGGTGGCCACGGCCAACCTGAATCCGACGGTTGGATTCCAGGCGTCAGTGAAGCCGGCGCCCACCCCGGCAGAGATCATCGCGGGCGTGATTGCCTCGACGCCCAAGTTGGACGCGCTGGCGCCGGACGACCGCGAGTACATCATCCAGAACGGAACGCCCGACCAGGTTGCCAAGGTATGGGACGCAATCAAGGGCAAGTCGGTGACGTACCCCGGCGGGCTGGTGATTGCATCGACCCCGACCCAGGTGCAGGTTGCCATCGGCACCGACCCGGTGTCGTCGAAGACAGCGGACTTTACCTTCAACCTGACGCCGCCCGAGGAGATTCCCGAGCCCAAAGCGGGTGCAACGCCTGCGCAGAAGGCCGCCTACACCAAGGCAGTTGCTGCTGCCAAGAAAGATGCGGACGCGATTGCCGCAGCGACGGCGGTGGGTCAGACGGTGACGCTGCAAGGCACCTTCGATTCGTATACACCGAAGCCGATCATGTTCACCATGAGCGATGCTTCCGTGGTGCTGCCGACGCCGGCCAAGACGCCGGTCAAGAGTCCGGCCAGAGCGCCCGTGCGCAGGCCGGCGCCCAAGGCGAACTAGAGCGAACGTTGCAGGCAAGATGGAAGGCCCGGCCAAGCGCCGGGCCTTTCCGTTTCCGGCTAGCGGGAGGGTTTCAGCTCCAGGCTTTCCATTACTTCAAGGGCGAATCGAGCCGAGACGGTGGCGGGGGCACCGCCCATTTCCATGCCGACTTCAATGGCCTCAATCAACTCCTCGAAGCTGGCGCCGGCGACGGTGGCCTGCTCGATGTGCCACTGCATGCCGGACTCGCAATCCTGGATGACGGAGATGCCGAGGCCGATGAGTTCCTTGTGCTTCTTGGAAAGGGCGCCATCGGCGTAGGCCGCCCTCTCCATGGCAACGAAGCAGTCGTAGACCTTGGAGGCGTTGGCCAGCAGTTTGTGGTGGGCCCGCTTGCGCTGGAGAGAAATCTCCTTGAGCTTATTCATGCTTGGGAATCCTTGTGTTTTTGGATTGCCGAGAATTCTACTCCGCCGGAGACCGAGAAGAATGTGACGGCGGTCGCAGCGCGGGCGAGCCGGTTAGAGGGGAATCTGGTGGGCGCCGGCGGAGGCGCGGCTGGTGTAGATCTCCGCGGCGATGCCGGTGGCGCTGAGGTAGCCGGCGCGCATGGCGTCGACAAAGGCCGCGGCGCGGTCGGCGGCGACGAGGTTGACGGTGCATCCGCCGAAGCCGCCGCCGGTGAGGCGCGCGCCGAAGCAGCCGGGCTGGCGGTTGGCGAGATCGATGAGGATGTCGATCTCGGGGCAGGAGGCCTCGAAGTCGTCGCGGAAGCTGGCCATGGCCTGGGCCATGAGTTCGCCAAAGCGGGTGAGGTCGCTGGCGCGGAAGGCCTCGACGGCGGCAAGGACGCGATCGTCTTCGGTGATGACGTGGCGGCAGCGGCGCAGGGAAGCAGGCGACATTTCGGAGCCCCATTTCTCGAGATCTGCCATGGTTGCGTCGCGCAGGGCTTTGATTTCGGGGCGGTGGGACTGGAGGATGCGCAGGCCGGCTTCCATTTCGGCGCGGCGGGTGTTGTATCCACCGTCTCCTTCCGCGAGGGAGTGCTTGACCATGGAGTTGCAGATGACGATACGCACCTCGGGCGGGATGGGCGCGAGGGTGTATTCGAGCGAGCGGCAGTCGATCATGACGGCGTGGTCCTGCGCGCCGCAACAGGAGACGAATTGGTCCATGATGCCGACATTGGCGCCGACGAAGACGTTCTCCGCGCGCTGGCAGAGGAGGGCGATCTGCTTGAGCGGCATGTCGTAGCTGGTAGCGCCGAGGACGGCGAAGGCGGTGGCGACTTCGACCGAGGCGGAGGAGCTGAGGCCGGCGCCGAGGGGAACATCGCCGGCGATAGTGAGGGAGAAGCCGTTGTCGATGGGGACGCCGTGCTCGCGCAGGGCCCAGAGCACGCCGGCGGGATAGTCGGACCAGGATTTGGCGCGGGCGGCGAGAAGTTCGTCGACGGTCTTGGTTATATGTTCCTGAAAGTTCACCGAATGGGCTAAGATGCGGCCGTCGGTGCGGTGGGAGATGGCGACGATAGTGGAGAAGTCGATGGCCGCGGGCATGACGAAGCCGTCCGAGTAGTCGGTGTGCTCGCCGATGAGGTTGACGCGGCCGGGTGCGGCGAAGAGCTGGGCAGGGACGTTGTAGGAGGCGAAGTGGAGGGCGGCGATTTCAGCGGGTGTTTGCATGGGCTCTTTCAGAATTGTGAATCGGTTTGCGGGGATGGACGGCTCGGCGCTTTTCCGCTTCCGTTGCAAGCCGAACAGGTAGCGTAGATCCAATTCCACTCCAACGCGCCTTCTATTCTTCGCCAATCAATCCGGGCGGCTGGATCGGCAGGCCCTTCAATGAGGGGCATGTCATGTTCTACGCTGTTGGAATCCCGCCATCGAACTCCCGTGATCACTTTCCCGACAGCTCGGCACGGAATACAAAGGCCATGTGCTCGATAAAAATCATCGAGCGACGATGGCCTTCCGGCCTCAAATTCCCGTGTGCGCCACTCCTTGATCTGCGCGACAGTCAGGCCGTGCCGTTCGGGTCTCGGATTGGGAACGGGGACTGGCATGATTAGTCGAGATAGTGCTTGGCGGGCAGGGCGCGGAGACGGGCGGCGGCGGTTTCGGCGGTGAGGTCGCGCTGGGGCGAGCCGAACATTTCGAAGCCGACCATGAACTTGCGGATTTCGGCGGAGCGCAGCAGGGGCGGGTAGAAGTGGGCGTGGAAGTGCATTCCCTGGTGTGCCTGGCCATGGGTGGGGCGCTGGTGGAAGCCCAGGCAATAGGGGAACGGGACCTGAAAGAGGTTGTCGTAGCGGGTGGTGACGGCCTTGAGGATGTCGGCAAGGGCGGTGCGCTCGGCCGGTGTGAGTGAGGGAAGGTCGCCGAGGTGGCGGCGGGGAAGGATGAGGGTTTCAAACGGCCAGATGGCCCAGTAGGGAACGACGGCGACGAAGTGGTCGTTGTCGACGACGATGCGGGCGTCGGGATGAGCCAATTCGGTGGCGAGGTAATCGCAGAGCAGGCAGGAGCCGTGCTCCTCCTGGTAGGCCTGCTGCGCGGCGAGTTCGAGGAGGGACTCGTCGGGGATGTGCTCGGTGGCCCAGATCTGGCAATGGGGGTGGGGATTGGAGGCGCCCATCATGGCGCCGCGGTTCTCGAAGATCTGCACGTGGTTGATCCAGGGATGCTGCGCGAGGGCGGAGGTTTCAAAGGCCCAGGCGTCGACGACGGTGGCGATTTCGAGCACGGTCATGCGGGCGAGCGTGAGCGAGTGGTTGGGGTGAAAGCAGAGGACGCGGCAACGGCCGCGCTCGGGCTCGGCGACGAGCAGCGGGGATTCATTCGGTGGGGACGCGGGAGGGTCGTCGGGCAGCAGCGCGGGAAAGTCGTTGTNNCGGATTTGTAGTCGGGATTGTGCACGCCGCCGGAGCGGGCGTTGGTGGGGCAGAGATAACAGGTCGGGTCGTAGGCGAGGCCGGGGGTGGTGATGGGCTTGCTGGTTTCGCCCTGCCAGGGACGCTGGGTGCGCTGCGGCGAGACGAGAATCCACTGGCGCAGCAGGGGATTGTAGCGGCGGTGGGGGACGAGATCGAGCGGGCGGGGTGTGGCAGGCACGGGAGGGTCCTTTGGCGTAAAGAAGCGACGGCTACCAGTGTAAGGGAGAATGCGGCGGGAGCGGTTCGAACGGTCTACATCCCACCCATCGCGGTGAGGTTGCGGTGGATGGGGAGATGCGGCGAGAAAGCGACGGGTATAGTGGTGCAGCGGAGTGACCGCGGGTCCTTCGACTGCGCCTCTCGCGATGAGACTGCGAGAGACTTCGCTCAGGATGACAGCTTTCTTCTACTTCGATTCTTGGGTCAGAGCGCTGGCTCGGCGGGGGCTTGGGATGCTGCTTCGGCGGCGGCGGATTTCAGGCTGACGTGGTTGAGGCGGGCAGCGATGAGGCCGGCGGGGATGATGGAAAGCCAGCAGACGACAAGGAGCAGCGCACCGCAGGCAGTGGCGGCCTCGATGGGCGCGCCGTAGAACTCGTGCATCGAAAAGGCGGTTGCGGTGATCTGGGTGAACCAGCCGATGATCGGTATCTGAAAGGCAGAAGCGAAGATGCTGGCGCCCATTAAGAGCATGGTGCGGGAGAAGGTGATGGTTGCCAATTCTGGGGTGTCGACGAATGCGCGGAGGGTTTGGACATAGGCGAGGCCGATGATGCCCCACATGGCGAGCGAGACGAGGGTGGTGATGAAGAAGTCCTGCGCGGAGGCGAGAGCGTTGAGCCCGTCGCGGAAACCGCGGATTTTATCGGCGACGCTGTCGGCGATCGGCTTAGAGAGTGGATGGAGGGCTGCGTGGATAGCGGTTGCCACTGCGCCCCCGGACGTGCGGATGATGACTGCGAAGACCGCGATGCCCAGTGTGATGAGTGTCGCGGCTTTTCCCGTGTTTACGAAGATTTCGTGGTGAGGCAGGTCGCGCGGGACGAAGAGGAGCGCCGAAGAGAAGATGATGGCGGCGGCGCCGAGGTCGAACATTCGCTCGATGGTGTAGACGGCGATCTGGGTGCTGATGGGAAGCTGGACACGCTTGGCAATGAGCGCGGGACGGATGAGGTCGGCGAGGCGGCCGAAGAGAGAGACGGCGGTGAAGCCGATGAACTGCGGGCCGAGGATGGTGAAGGGAGACACTTTCTTGGTGGGGCCGAGGAAAATGGCCCAGCGGTAGGAGCGCAGGAGGTAGGTGGAGTAGATGAGGGCGATGCCGGCGGCGATGTGAATCCAGGCGATGTGGCGGATCTGCTGCCAGAACATGCCCCAATCGAAGTGGATGCGGCCGCGATTGAAGTACACGACGAGCGCCAGCGCCATGATGACTGCGAGCCAGACGATGGCCTTGCGGTTTTTCATGCTGGTCTCCGGTATGGGAGTGTGGACCGGCGGCTAGCGCGCATTCGCCATCGAGCTCAGGTTCGCGACGGCGGCGAGCTTGCGACGGTTGAAGGCGCGGATGACGCGGGCGACGTAGGCGCGGGTCTCGGCGTAGGGGGGGATGCCGTGGTAGCGGTCGACCGCGGCGGGGCCGGCGTTGTATGCGGCCAGGGCGAGGGCGATGTTGTCGCGATAACGGGTGAGGAGCTGGTCGAGGTACGCCGTGCCGCCGCCGATGTTCTGCTCCGGCGCGAAGGAGTTGCGCACGCCGAGATCGGAGGCGGTGGTGGGCATCAGCTGCATCAGGCCACGGGCGCCGGCCCGGGAGACGGCGAGCGCGTTGCCGTTGCTCTCCGCCTGGACGACGGAGGCGAGCAGATCGGAGTCGATGTTGTGCAGCGCGCCGGCGCGGGCGAGCATCTGGCCCATCTCAGCGGGAGTGAGCGGTGCGGCGGAGGTTGGCGCGGTCTTCTGTGCCCACATCTCAGAATCGAGATGTGGGGCACCCGCACCCGCGGCGGCAGTGGGCAGCGGCGGATCGGGCACGATCTCTACGCGGAGGACGGAGTCGACGGAAACCTCGATGTAGTTGGCTTCGGCGGTTGCGGCCAGGCCGGCGGCGGGAACGAGGTAGAGCCGGACGCGGTTGCCCACGGGTTCCTGGCGGGTGCAGTCGAATTCAGAGCCGTTGCGCAGGGTGATGTGCTCGGCGGCGCGGACCGGCGGACACGCGGTGGCAAAGACTGCCAGCATGGTCAGACCGGGGCGGAGGAGAGGACACAGCTTCATCGCAGGTTCAAGAATCATCCTACGACGGCGGAGCGCTGGATGGATAGGGCCATTGGTGCAACTATTGGGTCGGAGCCGCAAGACCCAGTGCAGCGGGAGGCCGCGATGTTGGGGTGCGTCGCAGGTGTTCAGGACTTAGAGGGACGTAGAGGCTCGGGATGGGCGTGCGCGGCATTCTGCCGGGGTTTTCCCTGCGCGACGCGGGTGATGGGTATCTTTGACATCGACTCCCATGGGTCGTTAGTATGGCTGACCACCGCGAGGTAGGACCAATTTTTGGTCGTGCATCTGCCGGCCGCATGGTATGGTGCAGGGCGATTGGGACGCGCTGCTGGCGTTCGGGGACAAGTTCCTGATGGGCAAGCCGACGGCGTTGACGTTCGATCAGTATCCGCCGGGGATGGGGCCGAACGCGAAGTAAGCAGGCAGGCGTAAGCAGGCAGGCGTAAGCAGACCTGGCCCAGCAGCGGACAAGCAGTTTAGAGAGAAAGGCACATGATGACGACGAAATCGATGCAGCGCCGGGACTTTCTGAAGACCGTTGCTCAAGGCACTTTGGCGGCCCCGGTTCTTGCTCTGCTTCCCAGCCTCGCGGTTGCGCAGGAGGCCCTTCGACCTGGCTCAGGACAGGCTCCGAAGACAACGGCAGGTGCGGCCCAGGCGCATAAGCCGGTTGCCGCGCCGGCGAAGCCGAAGGTGACGCTGAACGTGAAGGACTACGGCGCGACCGGCGATGGGAAGACCAAGGACACGGTGGCGTTACAGCAGACGATCGAGCGGTGCTCGATGTTCGGCGGCGGCGAAGTCGTGGTCCCGGCGGGCGATTATCTGACCGGGGCGATCGAATTGCTGAGCAATGTCGTGCTTCGCCTGGAGGAGGGCGCTACGCTCAACGGATCGCCGGACGTAAAGACCGACTATCCCTTGCGCCAGGTCCGCTGGGAAGGGCACTTTATGAAGGCCTACATTGGCTTTATCTCGGCGACGGATGCGGAGAACATCGGCATCGTGGGCCCGGGCAAGATCATTGCGACCCCGGCAATCGTAGGCCGGCTGGAGCGGCCGAGCGGGATGCGGTTGCCGCCGCTGATCGAGTTCATCAACTGCAAGAATGTCACGGTCGAAAACTGCTATACCGAACAGACGGGCATGTGGTCGATCCACCCGCAGTACTGCGAGAACGTCACTTTCAAGAACGTTGTGGTGAAGAGCGGTGCGGACGGCATCGACGTTGACTCGTGCAAGCATGTGACGATCGATGGCTGCGACTTCGATACCACCGACGACTGCATCTCGCTGAAGTCCGGCCGCGGCCTGGAGGGCTATACCATCGCACGGCCAACCGAGGATGTGCATATCTCCGACTGCACGTTCCGGGACAAGGTGTGGGCGTGCATCGGTATCGGCAGCGAGACATCGGGCGGCATCCGCGGCGTGCATGTGGACCACTGCAAGTGCCTGGGCGCGGGGACTTTTGCGATCTATATCAAGAGCCGGCCGGGGCGCGGAGCATTCATCGAAGACATTTATATGAACGATCTCGAGGTCTTCGGGGCGACGCTGGGGTTCCTGCGATTCAACATCCTCAACAGCGGTGTCACCGATACTCCGAACCTGGTGCCCGGCGATGCGGGCATCCCGACCATCCGCAACTTCCACTTCAGCAACATCAAGGTGAAGGATGTGCCGGTGCTGGTCGATGGGTTCAGCATCGATCCCAAGAAGCCGCTGGATGGATTCTCCCTGACCAACGTTACCGGGACATGCGGGACGATTCCCGAGCCTGCGGTGAAACCGAGGGGTTTTCCGGACAAGATTGTCGCGATGATTGCGCTCGCGAACATCAACCATGCGGTCCTCAGCGGGATCAAGGTGACGGTGGGGAATTTCAAAGGACCTCTGCTGGCCATCTCCAACGTTACGGGCATCGGGCTGACCGGGGCAGTAAAGATCGACGCGGCCGATATGCCCAAGGTGCCCGATCCGATCCTGCCGCCGGCGGAGCCGTACAAGCTGCACTAGAAAAATGAGAGTAGGTCAGCAAGTCAGCAAGTCAGCGGTCAGCGGGGCTGCGAGGCGGCGCGGGCGCGGTCGACCCAGGACTCGTAGATGAAGTCGGGCTTGTGCTGCTGCCATTCGGCGTCGGGGACGGCCTGAAGTTGATCCCTGGGGATTGCCGGGACACCGGCGTCGAGCGCGCGGACGCCGCCTTCGCCAAGTTCACCGCCGCCGACGTGCGCGCCGGTCTTGGCAGCCCACTCGCTGATGTGGACTTCGCCCATGGCGTTGATGGAGGCTGCGGTCCAGTTGGGGAAGTGCAACTGGTCCTGGAGCCAGAGCGCGGCGGTGCGGGTAACGAAGCTGGGGCGATGGCCGGCGTCGGTGATCCAGGCCGTCTGGAAGAGGCGGGAGCGTGTGCCGGTGATGGCGGCGGTGCGGTTGCGCACGTCTTCAAAGAAAGGCTCGAAGGAGTGGGACGAGACGATCAACGGGTCGGCGGTGCCGTTGATGATGAAGGTTGCGCCACGGTCCTGGTTGAGCGCATAGAGGACGGCGCCGCGGTCGCCAAGGAAACGGAGGGCTTTCCAGGGGCCGGACTGGCACATGACCTTTGGACTCAGGTCCCAGTAGTCCCCATCGCCCGAGAGGTTGCCGCCGCCGGAGAGCACGAGTGCGTGGATGCGGGGGTCGATGGCGCCCGCGATGGCGGAATGGAACGTGCCCATCGAGAAGGCGGCGACGGCGATGCGCGCGGGGTCGACGTCGGGGCGCTGGGAGAGGTACGAGACCGCCTGCATGACGTCGGCGATCATATTGCCACCGAGGCGTGGAGGCATCTCGGCGCCGGGAACGAGGGCGTCTGGAAGGATAACGTCATGGGCGCGGGTCTCGGAGGCGCGGCTGATGTTGCGCTCGTCCTCGCCGATGGGATCGTAGGTGAGGACGACTGCTCCGGCGCGCGCATAGAGGATGCCGGTGTAGTAGGCGTACCAGGAGGTTTTATCGCCGGCGTGGCCGTTGACGACGACGATGGCGGGAACACGCCCGCGAAGCTTTTCAGGGCGATAGACGATGGCGGGAACGCGCATTCCATAGAGGGTGGCGTAGGTGACGCGTTCGGCGACGACGCCGGAGACGGGGGTGAAGCTTCCGTAGTTGCGAGGAGTGAGGGCTGGAAGCGGGTTGGGGATGAAAAGGGCCTGCTTGATCTGCGTTCGCCATTTCGCGAACTGCTGCGGGCCAGCGGCGGGAGGATGAAAGCCGGGCAATTGCGCGGGCGCAAGGGGGCCGGAGAACAGGCACAGCGCCAACAGCGCGGGCGGGCAGAAGAGGAAGGCGGTCCAGCGACGGGGAGAAACGCGCGTCATGCGAGGAGGATACGCGGCTGGAGGCAGAGTGGGAAAGCTTGCGGCGACGGGGTAAAGGTGGAGTTTGACGAGCGAGCCTTCCCTCGGGGCTAAAGCCCGCAATCATTTGGCATGGTTTACGTACGGGCTAAACCCCGTACCTTTCAAAACGGATCTAAACTGCACCACTACCGGCGATGGCGGCTGATTGACACGCGTGTTTTGGCTGGATATAGTTACGCCGCACCGGATCAAGAAATCATTTCTATAGTGAAACGCCGTCGCTGCCGGAAAACCGCTCAAGCTGAAGCCAGCCGACCGACGCACGGGGGGATGGAGAGAACCAAGGTATGACATTCGGCGATCGCGTTCTAATCGGGGCGGCGTTGTCTGGAATTCTTTTCGGCACGGTCGCCCGTGCGCAAGAGCAGGCGCCGATGACGACCGAGCAGCGGCAGGAGTATCGGGATAAGCTGCTGAAGGTTCTGCCGGCTGATCCGACGTTTGACGCATGGATTAAGAAGACGAATGCGCTGCCGCCGGACTTCAACTCGCTGCCGCGGCAGGAGTTGATGCCCGATCCGCTGACGTTCCTGGATGGACACAAGGTGACGACGGCGGCACAGTGGCCGGCGCGGCGGGAGGAGATTTCTAAACTCCAGCAGAAGTATGTGTGGGGGACGTTTCCGCCGAAGCCGACGATTTCGAAAGTAAATGTCCTGGATGAGAAGCATTCGGACGGCTACCTGGTGCGTAATGTGAGCCTGGTATTTGGGCCGGGCGACAAGGGCACGATGCGAGTGCGCATTTATATCCCCGACGGGAAGGGACCGTTCCCGGTGATGATCAGCACCAGCCTGCAGGGCTGGGCGAGTTCGTTGATCCCGCGAGGGTACATTGCGGCGGGCTACGCCGGCAACGACGGCATGGACGATGCCGCCGGGCTGGCTCCGCTTTATCCAGATTATGATTTTGCGACGCTGCCGCGCAGGGCTTGGGCTGCGAGCCTGGTGGTCGATTATCTGGACACGCTGCCGCAAGTGGACTCGAAGCACATCGCCATCAACGGCTACTCGCGCGACGGGAAGATGGTGACGATTGCGGCTGCGATGGATACGCGCATCGCGGCGGTGGTTGCGGGAAGCACCGGCGTGGGAGGCGTACTGCCGTGGCGGGCGACCGGCGAGCGGGGCTTTGGCGAAGGCATCGAATCGACAACGCGCTCGTTCCCAACGTGGTTTGCGCCGCAGTTGCGGTTCTTCACGGGGCGCGAGGACCGGCTGCCGGTGGATGGGAATTCGCTGGCCGCGATGATTGCGCCACGCTCCATTCTGATGATCTTTGGGCATAGCGATCAGGTCTCGAGCACGTGGGGAAATGAGCAGACCTACTACACCGCGCTGAAGGTCTTCAAGCTGCTCGGCGTGCCCGACCACATCGCCACACTGAAGGTTCCCGGATTCCACGGCGCGGACGACAGGGAGGCCGATCTGGACTGGCTGGATCAGCAGTTCGGGCGCTCCACCAAGAAGTGGACGAACAACCTGATCTTCCAATGGGATTGGGACTCGTGGAAGGCGGACACCAAGACTACGCTGGATCTGGCGAGGTATCCGAAGTACAGCAGCGATGATTTGCTGAAGTCGGGTTCGGGCGGCACGATTACGTCGGTGGCCGACTGGGAGAAGAAGGCGGAAGAGGACCGCAAGGTGGTGCTCGCGATGCTGGGCACGGAACCGCCGGAGTTGTCGGCGGAGGATTCGGCGCGGGCGTTCTTTGGTGGCGGACCTCCAGGTGCAGGCCCGGGAGCAAGTGCACAACGCCCAGGCGCGGCTGGACCGGGTGCGGCGGC
Source organism: Granulicella sp. (assembly GCA_003162875.1). Lineage (GTDB taxonomy): Bacteria > Acidobacteriota > Terriglobia > Terriglobales > Acidobacteriaceae > Edaphobacter. The sequence goes on along the minus strand of PLUT01000234.1, from coordinate 2,832 downwards.
TGGTCCGGGTGCAGCGGGTCCGGCAGCGGCAGGAGCAAGGCGCGGAGGCTTCGGCTTCGGAGCACCGGCTGCGCCTATAGCGAATGTCCCGGCGACTTATGTTGGCGTCGGAGGTCAGGCGCCGAGTCCCGGGCAGGTGGCCCCGAACCTTCCGCTGTGGGTCATCAGCAACGGCGGAGGCTCGTATGGCTGGCTGGAACCGGCGAAGAGCGAGGCGGCCGCGCGGCATGTGATGTTTGGGGGGATCGCGGGCGATCTGTACTATCCGAAGGATACGCCGGCGGGCAAGAAACTGCCGACGGTGATCTGGCTGCATGGATATAGCTACCCATTAGGTTACATGTGGGTTTACCACTCCGACCTGCATCCGATCCTCGCGCTGGTGCATGCGGGCTACGCGGTGCTGGCGTATGACCAGAGCGGATTCGGCAGCCGGCTGTCGGAGGCGGGGCCGTTCTACCAGCGCTTCCCGCAGTGGTCGCACATGGGACGCCTGGTGGAGGATGCCCACTCGGCCGTGACCGCGCTGACGACGAATGAACTGGTCGATCCGAACCGGATCTACCTGTTTGGCTACTCGCTGGGCGGCGACGTAGCGGTGTACGAGGCAGCGCTCGATCCGCGCGTCAAGGGCATCGTCTCGGTCGCGGGATTTACGCCGATGCGTACGGACACACCAAACATCGGCGATGGCGGCGTGGCCCGGTATGCCACGGAGCGCGACCTGATTCCGAAGCTGGGATTCTTTATCGGACATGAGGCGCAGATTCCGTACGACTACCAGGACCTGCTGGGCATGATCGCGCCGCGGCCGGTTCTGGTGGTGGAACCGCAACTGGACCGCGACGCTACGCCGAAGGACGTGGAGGCTGCGGTGAATCAGGCGAAGCAGGTGTACACGCTCTATGGCGCCGGTGACAAGATCGGGCTCCAGGAGCCTTGGGACTACAACCGCCTGCCGAACTCGATGATGGACGAGGCCGTGAAGTGGATGGCCACCAATCTTCAGTAGGTAGTTAGACAACGTGATGAAGGAAGACCTGGAGGTCACGCGGCGGGACTTTATGCGGACGGCGGCGCTGGTGGGTGACCAACCCGGCGCGCACGGCGAAGAAGGTGACCCTGAGGCTGGCGGCCGGCGATTTCAGCAGCGCGGAAGACCTGTGGGGCGGCTCTGCGATACCCTGCAGCGGGCGGGAGATTACGATGAATGTGCCGGCGCGCGATGCGGTGGTTGCGCGATTGAGCTAGGGAATGTCTGAACAAGTGTTCCGGCATTCCCTAAGGGGTAAAGCCCATTAATTTATGGGCCCTTACGGACTTGAGACCCAAGGCTAAAGCCTTGGGCTACCAGCCCGTCCCTTTCAAAGCTTGGACTTATTCAGAGGTTCGCTGGACGATCCCAAGGGAGGAGCGCCAACTGGAAAGCGCATTCACCTCGAGCAGTGAACGGTCTCCGCGACGCCGCTGGCGCATTGCCTGGCTGCTGGGGTTCGGCATCCTGGTGAACTACTTCGACCGGGTGAACCTTTCCGTTTCCCACGCGGCACTCTACACGACGTTTGGAATATCGGATATCACGTTCGGCTATCTGTCCGGCGCGTACAACTGGACCTACGCGATTTGCCAGCTTCCGGTCGGAGTTGTGCTGGACCGGTTCGGCGTTCGCCGCGTGGGCAGAGTCAGCACCTTGATATGGAGCGTCGCGTCCTTCGCTGCGGCGATTACGCCGAACCTTGCAGGGTTCTTCGGAGCGCGATTTCTGCTGGGCGTGGGCGAGGCCCCGACCTTCCCCGCCAGCGCAAAGGCCGTCGGCAAGTGGTTTCCGGAGAAGGAAAGAAGTTTTGCCACGGCGATGTTCGATGCGACCGCCAAGCTGGCCTTGGGCATCGGCGTGCCGGTCATCGGCGTTCTGCTGTTGCACTTCGGCTGGCGCTGGAGCTTCGGTTTTACCGGCGCGATCAGCCTGATTTACTTCTTCGCATTCTCGATCGTCTACCGCGATCCGGACCAGGACCCGAAGCTAGAGGAGGTGGAACGAGATCACATTCTACAGGACCTTGAAGCGGGCAGGCGGAACGATCCGGAACCGCGCGGAGCTTCGCTTGGCTACCTGATTCAGCAGCGCAAAGTGCTGGGCCTGGCCCTGGGTATGGGAGCATACAACTACGTTTTCTATCTGCTGCTGACCTGGCTGCCCAGTTACTTTTCGTCCGCGCTGCATATCGACCTGCTGCATTCAGTTCTCTATACCAGCGTGCCCTGGCTGTTTGCGGCGCTGATGGGTTTTTCAGCGGGGGGTGCGGTGGATGCGCTGATCCAACGCGGGTGGAATGCAAGCCATGTGCGGCGAACGGTGCTGGTGTGCGGGACTGTATTCGGCCTGGGCATTTTCGGCGCCGCACATGCGCACACCGCGGACCAGGCGCTGCTCTGGATCAGCGTGTCGATCGGCGGGCTGTCGGCCGCATCGCCCATTGGCTGGTCGATTCCGTCGCTGATTGCGCCGCGCGGCAGCGTGGGAACGGTGGCCGGCATTGTGAATTTTTCCGGCCAGATCTCCGGGATTGCCGCGCCGATCGTCACGGGATATGTGGTGGCGGCCACGCACGCTTACGCGTGGGCCTTCGTTATCTCTGCGATCTACCTGGGGATCGGAATCAGCAGCTATATCTTCCTGCTGGGCAGGATTGAACGGATTGAAGCGGAGCCGGTGGCTAGGGCTGCATGAGCGGCGCGAGTGTGCCGCCGATTTGGTAGTGGTGGAGTTTGAAAAGCGGGCCTTCCCTCGGGGGCTAAAGCCCCGTCAATTCACGGCGCTTATCGGCGCGG
>PLUT01000171.1 GCA_003162875.1 Granulicella sp. | reverse complement strand
ACACCCGTAACCAAACCGTTTCTCCCACTCTCACGGTTTCAAATCTTTTCCTTGAGTTGAATATGGATGTGTGCGAATATGCACCCATACATGAAGCGCGCAGAGACAGCCGAACAAGTCAGANNTTCGGGAAAATTGCCAGCTCTGTGAGTCAGGCCAAGGGCACTCCAGCTACGCCTTGTACGGTCGTAAGGGGGATCGCAGGTTCGCAGTTTACGTGCCCGAAGGTCTGGCGCAGGACGTCGAAAATGCGATCCACAACGGTCGCACTCTTCAGGGACTCTTGTCAGAAGCCGGTCGCAGGTACACGTTGGCGCGGAAGAACGAGCGTAGTTCGCAAGCCCGGAAGTAGATTAACGGCGTCTCACATCCTCCGGCTATGGAGGTGGATTGCTCGACGAGGCTGATTTTCGTAGCTGGTGTTCGCGGCTCCGTTTGACGCAAACGGCGCGTGAGGCAATTGCCGCGATCCGATCCGGGCGGCCTGCGCGTTGTGTTGGCGGCGGACGCCGGAACGTCGCCGGCCGCTATCCGAGCCGGAAAATGGGCGTCACCATTCAATTCGAGAGCCACCGCGTCGAGTTGCCCTTTATCTATGAAGCGGAATACGATTCCCAGGTACTCGAGTATTACGACCAGCCTCCGTCCATTCCGCTCGTCTATCGCGCAGTAAATGGTAGACGCCTTTCGGTCATGCACACTCCCGACTATTTTGTGCTTCGAGAGGGTTCAGCTTGCTGGATCGAATGCAAAACCGAGGAGGATCTCGAAGCGCTTGCCAGCCGGAATCCCAATCGCTATTCTCGCGACGTTGGCGGCAAGTGGCGCTGTATCCCCGGTGAGGAACACGCGGCAACGGTTGGATTAGCCTATGAGGTTTGGTCTGCAGCCCAAGTCAACTGGGTTCTCCAAAGAAATCTCCAGTTTCTGGAGGACTATCTGCGATTTGGCTCTGCGAATCCCCCAGATACAGCGAATCCGGCGGTTATTGGCGCGATCGAAACAGAACCGGGAATAAGCTTGCTGAACTTGCTGGAAAGGACTCGTGGGGTCGCGGAGCCAGACGAAATCTATATGCTGATCGCCAGCGGCGCCATCTACGTAGACCTCAATGTAGCCCCAATCGCCGAGCCAGAACAAGTTCGCGTCTTTGCTACAACGGAGATTGCTGCGGCCTGCGAGGTTGTCAATCGCGAGAGTTGCGCGGGGATCGGTGTCCGCAGTATCGACGGGCGGCTTTGCGAATCGACAGATGTACACAGCGAGGCATTCCTGCTCCTTGCTGCGGCCAGCGAACTGGATCTTGCCATTGCGAATCGCCGCTTCGATACTGTCAGGCGACATCTCGCGGGGGATCGGCTGTCGTGCAGCATGCCGGCCAGAACATTGCGCCTCTGGATAGCGCAGTATAGGTCTGCCAGGGAACGTTATGGTTCAGGTTATTTGGGGCTGCTCCCGAAGATCAGCAAGAGGGGTAACAGGACAAGTCGGCTGCCGGAAGCATCGCAAAACCTGCTCACCCAGTTCATCGAAAGCGATTACGAGAGCCTCAGGCAAAAGTCGCGGTTAGCGTCATGGGCGGCGCTGAAGCGGAAATGCGACGAATGCGGTGTTGTCGCTCCGAGCCATGTGACGTTCAATGTTGCTGTACGGAAACGTCCGGTGTTTGACCAAACCTTAAAGCGAAAGGGCAGACGCGCAGCCTATGTCCAGTCGGCTTTCTATTACGAGTTGGAACTGAAAACGCCGCGCCACGGAGATCGTCCCTTTGAGATTGGCCACATCGATCACACGCAACTGGACGTAGAGGTCATTTGCTCTCAAACTGGTCGCCCACTTGGCCGTCCATGGATGACGATCCTCACCGACGCGTTTTCCCGGCGGTGCCTTGCGCTCTACCTGACCTTCGATGAGCCGAGTTACAGATCCTGCATGATGATTATGCGAAATTGCGTCATGCGTCACAACCGGCTCCCGCAGATCATAGTCGTCGATGGCGGCCCCGAATTCAGGAGCACGTATTTCGAGACGCTCCTGGCCAAATATGAGTGCATCAAAAAGACGCGGCCTCCCGCCAAAGCCAGGTTTGGCTCCATTTGCGAGCGGCTCTTCGGCACCACGAACACTCAATTCGTTCATAATCTGCGCGGAAACACTCAGATCACGCGCAATGTCCGACAGGTCACGAAAAGCAACAAGCCCGTGGGTCAGGCGGTCTGGACTCTCAGCGCCCTTTACACCTACCTGTCATCATTCCTCTTCGAGATCTACGACACCATCGAGCACCCGGCGCTAGGTCAGACGCCGCGAGATGCGAACATAATGGGCCTGAAAACAACAGGCGCTCGTGCGAATCGGATGGTCTCATACGATCAGACATTCTTAATGGCAACGTTTCCATCGACTCAGCGAGGCACCGCGAGAGTAATGCCAGGTCGCGGGGTCAAAATCAACGGAATGCATTACTGGGCGGAGGCATTCCGCGACCCTTCCCTGGAGAATCACGACATCTCAATTAGGTATGACCCATTTGATATGGGCACAGCCTACGCCTTTGTAAATAGCCGTTGGACGGAATGTCACTCCGAGCACTATGCGGTGTTGCATGGCCGATCGCAGAAGGAGATCATGTTCGCGTCAAAGGAGGTGAGGCGCCGAAGCCAGTTGCACTCGCGCGGGCGGTTCATCTTGACAGCACGGAAGCTGGCGGAGTTTCTGGCATCCGCGGAGAGCGAAGAGGAACGCCTTGTTCAACAATTGCGCGACAGTGAAGGCAAAAGCATCCGGCAGAACGACCGGTTCGCTAGCTCCGAAGCGGTCGTCGGTGAAGACCTTCCCCAAGGGTTACAGGCCGAGACGGCAACGCAGATAACAAGGACCGATCAGCCCGAGGCCACTACTCTTTACGGAGACTTCTGATGGCGGAAGAGAGGAATCGAAACCACGGCGAGCATGAATCGCGACTGGACCGTTTTCGCGCCTATACTGTGGCGCATCCCCGGCTTGTAAAAGCCAAAGATGCTTTGATGAATGCTATCCGGGGCGCGGAACCCAATTCCCTGATTTTTGTGTTTGGGCCGGCCGGGGTCGGCAAAACAACCCTTCGGTTGAAAACCGAGCAACTGATCACAGCAGAGCTTCTGAACCAACTTCAGGAAGACCGCATGAGAATTCCGGTCGCCAGCGTGGAAGCGGTGGCTCCCGAGTCAGGGAGTTTTAACTGGCGTGACCATTACAGACGCCTCCTCCAACAGCTTGACGAACCGCTGATCGACTATAAGGTGAATCGATGCCCGGATGGGCGATACGTACAGGAAGGTGCAAGGTTCATGCCTCCCTCCAGGGCAGTAGGAACAGAATATCGCTATGCAGTGGAGCAGGCCATCCGATATCGGCGGCCAGTCGCCGTTATGATCGACGAGGCTCAGCATCTTGGGAAAATCGGCTCAGGCCGCCGCCTTCTTGATCAGTTGGATGTAATCAAGTCGATCGCCAACCAAACCAATACTGTCCACGTACTCTTTGGAACCTATGATCTACTCGCACTCCGGAACTTAAACGGGCAGTTGAGCAGGCGAAGCATCGATGTTCACTTCGCTCGTTATCACGCGGAAATCCCGGAAGACCGACAGGTCTTCATCAATACTGTGCAGAGCTTCGAAAAAGAACTCCCGTTTCCCGATTCATCGGACCTCGTAAGCAATTGGGAGTATCTGTACGAGCGGAGCCTTGGTTGCATTGGCATCTTGAAGCAATGGCTTGTGCGTGCGGCCACGGTGGCCCTGCACGAGGGTAGCCGGAAGCTGGCAACATGCAGTCTTGAATCTCAAGCCTTATGCATGGCTCAATGCGAGCAACTGTACGCGGAAATTGCGAACGGGGAACTCAAGCTGGAGGACCGTAGTGACGCGGTGGTGAGATTTCGAGACAAACTGGGCCTGAGCGCGAACGGACCCCTGAAGGCGGCGTCGCCGCCAGTTCCTCGCTATCATTTCCGACGACCGGGTCAACGGCTTCCTGCGCGCGACACAGTTGGACGAGTAAGCGTTAATGCAGCTCTTTGAATCGTGGTCAGTATCCAGCCCTCGGATTCCGCCAAGGACTCCGGTGTACGCGCTGGAGCCGGTCGGCATCGGAACGGCGATGTCCGAAAGTCTCAGCAGTTACCTCATTCGCCTTACAGAAGCACACTCCGTAGGTGTGGGTGATTTCGTAGGTCGCCTACTCTTGGAAATCCCAAATCCAAAAGGGGCGATTGTCACACAGGCTGCGCTGGCCTCCAGAGAAGGCAGCCACGGATTTCGCGCTTGTGGATATGCCATCAATGGCACTACCGATCGAACTGCAGCATGGGTGTATGCGCTTGAGGCGGCGACTGGACGTTGTGATCTCCGCTATCTCACCCTTCTTTCGCTCCGCTCTGCATTGCCACAGCAAATATTTCGCCGCAATAGGGCATGGTGCCCGGCTTGTTTTGAACACTGGCGGGCGACCGGGGAGGCCATTTATGAACCCCTTCGCTGGACATTTGAGCTGTCGACCTGCTGTACCATACATAAGCGTTCCCTCTGCAATGCCTGTCCTCATTGTGACTGGCGTTGAGATTTCGGAGAGCCTTGCTTTGATCGACGCCCCCCTTCTCGGCTTCGCGACGCGTCTGCGTCTCGACTTTTTGGAAGGAGGCTGCCATACCTGCGACGAAATAGAGTATCCATTTGGTGATATCCGAGGCGGCGCGGCCCATGTAGTAGTTGTGCGATGGCCCGATCGTCAATGCTTCGTAGTAGTCCTGTAGATTCTGCGCGTAGTACTCCTCAAGCGCATAGAGCCCCTTGAGACCGTACCCCCCGAGATGCAAGATCAGCGTCGTCAAGAGCCGCGCCGTTCTGCCGTTGCCATCGTAGTAGGGATGGATCGTCGCATATTGATAGTGCGCGATGGCGGCTTTGATCGGAACCGGGAGCTCGTCCTTCTGATTGATCCAGAGGACGAGTTGGCTCATCAGAGCGGGTACATCCTTTGCCTCGGGTGGCATGTAGACGATACCGCGGGACCGGCTGTCTCGAATCACGTTCTGCCCGTCCCGATATGGCATCGCCCTGGCTCGCGCCTTTCCTGCCCTCATGACCAAGCCATGAAGCCGTCGCACCGCTGATTCGGTGAGCGGTCCGCCTTGCTTCGCCAATCTCTCGACTTCGTCGAGCGCCGCATAGTAGCCTTTGACCTCGTCCTGATCGCGCTCGCGCCCTGGAAAATGTTGCCCGTCGGCGATGACTTGGACTACCTGCTCTTGGGTAAGGCGATTGCCCTCGATCATGGTTGAATAATGAGTAGAGAAGAGACGTGCGGTCTCCCG
>PLUT01000065.1 GCA_003162875.1 Granulicella sp. | reverse complement strand
CCACGGAGTGCTTTGGCGACACGGGGGATTCGGTTGCCAACGAGAAGTCGCCGCTCAATCCCTGCAGCCCCTATGCGGTGGCAAAAGCCTCAGCGTACTGGACCGTAACCAATTACCGTCAGGCCTACGGAATGTACGCGTGCACCGGAATACTCTCCAACCATGATTCTCCTTTGCGGCCGAGAAGGTTCGTCACGCGAAAGATCATCCACGCGGTGGCGTCATTGGCCTTGGGCGCTAGTGTGCGGCTGTCGCTTGGCAATCTTGGTGTTGAAAGGGACTGGGGCTGGGCNNTGTCGAAGCGATTGCGGCAATGCTGGATCAGCCGGTTCCAGCCGACTACATCATTGCCACAGGAAGCAGCCATACGCTGCAAGAATTCATGGAGACCGCCTTTGAACTGGTCGATAAGGATTGGCGTGCCTATGTGACGATCGATGAGCATTTGATGCGGCCCACGGACATCTTACGGAACAAAGTCGACCCATCGAAGGCAGCCAGCTGCCTGGGATGGAAGGCTAAAAACGGGATGAAGCAGGTTGTGAGTATGATGCTGGAGGCGGAGATCGCAAGCTTTGCAAGGAGGGCATAGCTTAGTGGCAGGCACTCTTGCAGGCGCGCCATCTTCCGTTGTTCCCTGCAAAGTGTGCGACATGTCTTCCCGCCTCTTCGGAGTGGCCGACGTTCTGGGGAGGTATCACGTTCAGTATTTTCGGTGTGAAGGGTGCGGATTCATTCAGACTGAAGCGATGCGGGCCGCTTCCGCATTTTTTGCCGCAGCCAAGCCCGGCTGCGTTCACTGAGAAAGAGGGAGATGATTCCCTGGGCCAGAAGCGCCAGGCCTACGGGGCTGAGAAAGGCGGGCAGCCGGCGGGCATATTCGAGCAGAGCCTTCGCTTTGCGATGGGCGAATGATTCATTGATCCTGCCGATGATCAGGTAGCGGTCAACCTGCTGCATGAGCGAGCGGAAGCGCCAGGCAAAATCCGGATCTGGCCTTCCGGCCCGGTCGCTCTCGGCGATTACGAGTTCGAGGAGTTGACGGTATTCTGCGCGCCATACGTCAAGCTGGGTTGCGGCACTGAGGTTTGGATGAATCCGATAGCGAACCAACGGTTTTGGTATGAACACAGCCGAGCCGTGGCGCATGACGGCTCGCATCCAGACGGCGGCGTCGCAAGCGACATTGAAGGTTGCCGGAAAGCTAGGGAGGACGTCGGCGGTTCGGAGCAGAACCGCACAATACCAGATATCCCGGTTGCCTGCGAAGAAAGCCAGGATCAGATCGCGCGCCGCTTCGCGAGGCGGCGAGGCCTTGAAAGGCCGNNCGATAATGCAGCCGCCGCAGTAAACAATGCCGGGCTCCCCCACGCTGTCGGGGCCCGTATACCCGGCTACGAGTTCGCGGATTGCATCGGGTTCGAGAAGGTCGTCATCGGAGAGCAGAAGGAAATATTCGCCGGTCGCTGCGGTGAGACAGGCGTTCCAGTTTTCAGTCATTGGAAGCAGGCTTGTCTGCTGAACGACTTTGAGGCGGCGATCGGTGCAGGAGGCAAGGTAGATGGCGGTTGCGTCAGTCGAGGCGTTGTTGGAGACGATGACTTCGATGTTGGGGTAGGTCTGAGCGAGCGCGCTCTCAAGGGCGAGCCGCAGGTATGCGACACGATTCAGCGTGGGTATGGCAATTGTGACCTTGGCGGGGCGATGGGGTGTTTGGAAATCTGGCATCGTGTCTCATTTCGGCCCGCTGCACCGCAAGACAGCAGGTCGGGACGGTCGTCCGCCACTGGTGGGATGAGGTTGACGCCCGCACGCCCACAGGGCGGTAACCTCTATCATAGATAAGGCAGAGGTCCCGGCAAACAGCGAAACCTCAGTCAGCGGAAGACGCGGCGGGCCAATCGACGGATCTTACTCGTGATGCGCTGGGTGATTGGAATCGGATAGAAGTCGTGTGCTCGATTATCCATGCTTCGCAACGGAGCGAGGCTGGCGGGATGTTTGAGAGGGAACTCTAAAGCAGACGACGGCACCATGAATCGGGAGTCTGGTTCGACCGTGTGCGTAGCGTCCGCGCCGAAGCCTATGTTGGCAACCAGATTCACCCTTGGGCAAGCGATGACCGAGTTGTTCTTCAGAGTCGTATAAAGCCATTGATGGTCCCAGGTATCCGCTCCCCTGTTTTCGTGCATTTCGTCGAGGATGCGGGTCCATTTTGCGATGACCTGGGGAAAGTCGAATATCTCCACGAGCATGCCTTCCTTCTTGAGTTTGGGCCAATCCGTGAGATGGCGGTCGTAGCGTTGCCATTCAGTCCGCCATGTTGCCCATCCCCATATTCCTCCGATGCGGGAGAAGTAGTAACTCGCGTCGGATTTCAGATACTCGGCCCGAAGGCTGTCAGCGGAGATGTACGCGACCCGATCATCCCCGCGATAGCGCTCAAGCAACTCACGGCAATATGGAAAGAACGATGGATCGGGCAGACAGTCGTCCTCCAGAATAATGGCTTCCTCGACCAGGGAGAAGACCCAATTCAAACCACTAATCATCCGTTCACCGCAACCGAGGTTCTTATCGGAGAAGCTTGTGGAGACCTCGCAGGGCCAGTCGACGCGGCTGACAATTTCGCGTACTTGCCGGCAAAGTTCGTCTTCCCCTGGTTTGCCTGGTCTTGGGCCGTCGGCTACGAGCAGCAACCTCGCCGGCCGCACATTCGCAATTGCCTCAAATACTCTGCGGGTGGTAGCTGGCCGATTGAAGACGAACAGTGCCACTGGCGTTTCAAATGTCTTTGCATCCATACGAGTCGATCCGCCCGAACGGTCCAAGTTGTTGGGACTGAGATGATCGAGCCCCAAGATTAGTTTATTCTCGCCGGCTTAGAGGCGGCGGCGCCGGCCCGGGCCGTCCATGTTGATCTAGTGCGGGCGGGACTGCAATAAACTCCCCGCGACGCACGCGTTGAAGGCTGGGCCACGTCGTAGCTTATTATAGTATACGGATTGCGATAGACGCCGACGCCCGGAGCCTCCGGTACTTCCAGTGAGCGAAGATCGCATTGTTGGACAATAGAGATGACCCGTTTGCGTATCACGAAGGTCTACGATCGCTCCGCCAAGAGCCCGAGCCCAATCTCAGGGATCAAACTTTGAATATGCCAGCGGTCCGCGCGCGCACGACCAAGGAGTTGGGCCGAATCGGTCCGGGCCTACGCCGGATTATGGGGAACATGGGCTGGCTCATGGTTGACCGCGTCGTGCGCATGGGCATGGGCTTGTTCGTGGGAGTGTGTGTCGCCCGGTACCTTGGTCCCGTTCAGTTCGGAAGCCTCAACTTTGCGCTTGCGTTTGTTGCCCTGTTTGCGACCTTGACCACCCTCGGCCTGGAAGGAATTGTGATCCGGGAGGTACTGCACCATGAGCAGCCAGTCTTCGCCGTCATCCACTGTAACTGATTCCATGCCAGGGAGGGTCGCCCCTGTTGTAGAATACAGGTTGCGGGAGGGGCGATTCTTCCAAAGACTACCATTGATTTCCAGTCCAATCGAGCCCCTTTTCTGCTACGCTAATATGCCTCGTAAACCATTTTCATGACCGTTCGCGCCGGTTCAGTCGAACAGTCAAAGGGCAAGATGTGAAAAGGCTGAGAACCGTAATAAGAAGCCTCCTCAAGAGACAGATCAATATAACCGGGTTTGATCCTTGGGTCTTCTGTAAGAACATGAAGGGCGCGCCAGTCTATTTTTCGGACTGGATGCGATATCGACAGCTAAAACCGCCGCCGACGTTTCGCATCCGGTTGCGCGATGCTTTCCCTATCCTGACTGATCGCTATGCCAGTGCCGGACTAGCGAATGGACACTACTTCCACCAGGATTTGTGGGCGGCAAGAATGATCTTTCAGCATCATCCGGAAGAACACGTTGACATAGGATCGCGCATTGACGGTTTCGTCGCGCACCTGTTGACTTTCATGCCGGTAACGATCATAGATATAAGGCCTCTTGTAAGCAATATTCAAGGCCTCACAGTCCTCCAGGATGATGCCACTACCCTCTCTAAGCTAAAACCCAACAGCGTCCATTCTCTTTCAAGCCTTCACGTAGCGGAACACTTCGGGTTGGGTAGATATTCCGATCCCGTTGACCCGGAAGCATGTTTCAAGTTTATGGAGTCGCTTCAGCGTGTACTTGCACCAGGTGGAAGGCTTTATTTTTCTGTTCCGGTCGGTCGCGAGAGAGTTGAATTCAACGCACACCGTGTATTTGACCCTAACACAATTCTTGGACGTTTTTCGGGTTTGCATCTCGAGTCTTTCTCGTACGTGGGCGATGATGGCGAGTTTTACCAAGATAGTAGCCCTTCCCTAATGCCCAAGAGTCACTTCGCATGCGGACTATTTGAATTTACAAAGCTTGCGGAGTGATTTGCGCCTCACTCTTTTACGCTGATAGTAGTCTCCCGATTTAGTTAGCAGCGAGACCGTTGTAATGCGGCTGTCTACCATCTGTAGAGCGTTCTTCTTGTAATTATCATGTGATTTCCAGTTCCTGAGGTATATCTGGATTGCATAAAGCTGACTCCAATGAAACTCCGCAAAATTTGGAGACTGCTACGTCTGCAGTTCCTGGTATTAGTGATCGCATCGACTCCTCCCTGGTGAAGTACTTGCCAAANNGATTTCTGCTCGCTTCAATCTACAGGCCGCGCTCAGCAACAGCAGTTGGCTGTTTTGGGACAAGGTTATCCGCATGGGAGCGGGCCTGATTGTCGGCCTCTGGGTGGCGCGCTATTTGGGCCCCCGACAATTTGGCCAGTTGAGTTTTGCGATCGCATTCACCGGGATCTTCAGCTCTATTGCGACCCTGGGCATGGATGACATCGTCGTTCGCGATTTGGCGAAATCTCCTGAAAAGACCGGCGACATTCTAGGCAGCGCCTTCACTCTCAGGGTCGTGGCGGCGCTCATCGCCTTCGCGATCGTGATGGTTTGGATTTCCGCCATGCGCCGTGGCGATACTCTGACGATCTGGATCGTGGCGATTATCGCGGCGCAATTTATTTTTCAGTCGCTGAATGTTATCGATCTTTATTTTAAATCTAAGGTCCAGTCAAAATATACAGTTTATGCAACAAATGCAGCATTTCTATTAGCAACTGTGGCGAAAGTAGTGCTGCTTGTATTGAAAGCACCTCTTATCGCGTTTGCTTGGATGACATTGATCGAGATCGTGATCGCCTCGGCGCTTCTTCTTGTGGTTTACCGGGTAAGAGGCCTCATCATTACGTCTTGGCGGACGCAACTGCCTATTATGCGTGATCTTCTCCGGGATAGCTGGCCGCTTATTCTAAGTGGCATTTCTGTCATGATCTCTGTGCGTATCGATCAAGTGCTGATTGGACAGATGTTGAATGACAAACAGGTGGGCATCTATGCAGCGGCGGCAAGAATATCCGAGGTTTGGTATTTCATTCCTTTTGCTATCTCCACATCCATGTTGCCTTTGCTTGTAGAGAGCAAGAGGCAAGGTGAAGCTCTTTACTATGAGAGACTGCAGAAGTATTCCAACGTTCTCGCACTCGTCTCCATATGCTTTGTAATAGTCATCACAATTCTAGCTGGCCCCATAATCAGGGTGCTGTATGGGCCGGCCTATGCAGGCAGTGCCGGGGTTCTCAGGGTTTTGATATGGGGTGGGTCCCTGGTCCCCGTTGCCGCAACCTGGTCGTATTGGATGCTGCTCGAAAACCGGACAAAGACGATGTTCTATTTTAATGTCTTTGGAGCGATCCTCAATGTGATTCTGAATCTCTTGTTGATTCCTCATTTTGGCATTATGGGATCGGCTTACGCAACGCTGATCTCCTACAACGCCTGGCTTTTTGTGCTCTGCCCCTTTATGAAGTCACAGCGCAAGGTACTTGGAATGATGTTGAAATCTATGTCACTTGTTTGGTTGTTCAGCCGGCGGAAGACATAACTAAGAAAGCCGACGCTCAGAACCTGACCGTACTCAAACACATGCCCCCCTCCATCTCATCCGGCTCGACCCCATCAAACGAAAAGGAGGCGTCAAAGCACGAAGACTCATCGCCGCCACTTCCGATTCCTATCGCGCCGAACTACTCGGACTCAGATAATGTTCATGCGATTGCCCCGACTCTCCAGCCTGCGCCCAAAGCGCGTCTCGACGCTATGATATAGTCTGTTAAATGCGCATTCCGCTCCTTGGAGAGCTCAAGAACACCATTCGTCTCCTCTTCAAAGATACATTCCTCTCGGATCTGC
>PLUT01000223.1 GCA_003162875.1 Granulicella sp. | reverse complement strand
ACGCCCAGCGCCTTCATTGCGTAAATGTTCGCGCGGAAGTTCAACTCGCTCGGCAGCAGCCGGTGACCGCGGCCATGGCGCGCCAGGAAAGCCACTTTGCGGCCCTCCAGTTCGCCCACGATGAACGCATCCGACGGCTCGCCGAAGGGCGTTTCCACACGCTGTTCGCGCACTTTGGCAAGCCCGGGCATGGCGTACAGGCCGCTGCCCCCGATGATGCCGATCTCTGCCGTCTGCAAGTCCCTCGCTCCTGTGCCGATCGCGCTGTTTTTGCCGAAGTCCCTGCTCGGGCGTCTTGGCTAGTGCCCGGACAAAGCACCAGAAAAAGTATATCGCTGCGCGCCCAACCCTGTGCTCAGCCCTGGCTGCGCGTCGGCCTTGCCGCCATTCTCCATGCCGTGCCGCATCAGCCCTGCCTTCATCATCCCGGCGGACGACATCAGCTGCACCAGTTCCAGAGCGGGGTCGCCGCCGTGCGCTTGCGGCCATTTGTTTCCCGCCGCGCCCGCAACTTGCAGCGGCGCGTCCGACTGCGCGCTCACAATGCGATCGCGCAACTTGCGCGCAAGCTCCAGCGGAAACCCTTCGCTGACAAAGACGCCTGTATCCGACTGCGACAGCAGCACGTCGCCTTCATTGGTCGTGTAGACCTGCTCGTCGCTGTCCGCTTCGTCTTGCTTCCGCCGCACCAGGCCGGAGTATTTGCGCGGCAGTTCCCCCGCGTACACCCGCAGGAACGACCGCGCCGAATCTTCATTCTTCCACTTCGACTCATACAGCAGACCAATGGATGCGGTCGATCCCTTCGCCTCCTCCGTCACCGCAGACCTGCGCTGTGCCGCGTAGTAGATGCCGCCGTTCCATGCCGGAGCCAGCGCATCGGCAATTTCTTCCCCGCCAAACAGCTCGGTCAGGATGCGCACATCGATCTCGCCCATCACGCCCACGTCGTATGGCGTGTAGTCGGCGTCAATCAGCGGATGAATGTCCGCCAGCCGCAGCACCGGCACCGGCACATGCGCCATATAGGCCGCGGGGTTCATAATCTCAAAGCTCGAAGCCGGTGGATTCTCCAGCACTGCCGGGAACGCCGCGGCCTTTCCTTTCTTCACCAGGATCGCGTCCTCGAAGCTCAGCCCTTCGCTATAGGGAAACAGCAGCGACTGCTGCAGCAACAGCGGCGCGCGCGCCAGGATCGGCGATCCGCTGGTATCCGACACCGTTTGTTTCAGCTTCTCCATCAGCTCCGGCGAATTCTCCAGCGTCTTGCCGGTGGGCTGCAGCGTGTAGTCCAGATACACCACCATCGCCTGGCCCTCCGCCACCGCGTCGCGCGCCGTATCCGCCTCGTCCGTCTGAATGTGCAGATTGTCCTCCTGCACATTCTTCGCAATGTCCTGCGGACCCACCTCCGACCACTTGGTCAGCCCCACCCGCTGGTCCTGCAGCGCATGGGTCAGTTCGTGGGCCAGCACCGGCTTCTGCTCTTCCGGCTCAATCCAGTCCAGCAGATTCACCGTCTTGGTCTTGTCGTCGTAAAAACCCGCCACTTGCTCCGTCAGCAGCGAGATCATGAACGGCTGCAGCTTGAAGTCGCGATCCAGCAGCCCGAACTTCTTCAGCACAACCTCCGACCGCGCCAGGCGCTTCGCTCCCTCGTCTTCGTTGAACTTTTCGCTCAGATACCGGGTGACCTCATCGCGCGTGATCAGCTTGCGCTTCACGCTATGCACGATGGGTAAGTCCGTGTCCTTACTCGCGAAGGACAGGATTTCGTCGACCGAGCGGAACAGTTCCTTCGCCTGGTCCCTGGTCAGGGGCGGATGGTTCGCTTCGTCCGGCGCAGCCGGGGGCGGGCTCACCACCAGCTTCGGCGCTGCGGCGCTCGGGGGCACAGCGCCCGGCGTCACCGTCAGCCCAATCGCCGGGGCGCTGGCGTTTGCCGGCGGAGCGCTTGCGGCCCGCGTCTGGCAACCCAGCATCGCCGTCACGGCTACCGCGGCCAACACCACCGCGCCCTTTGCCCACCAATCCCTGCCGCCCTCTTCCATCCCGTCTCGCGTCTGAACCAAGCCCACCCACACCTCCGGCAGCCGTCTTATGCGGTCGCTATAATCAACAGTGTACGCAGGTTCGCGTCTCCTCCGATATGACCGCCGCACTCCAACCCGCCGCTATCCCCACATCCAACCCGGATTCCGATTCCGCCGCGCAGTTGTCCGCCCTCCTCACCGGCGTCGCGATCGCCCCGCTCGACGATACCGGCTGGATCCGCGTCACCGGCTCGGACCGCGTCCGTTGGCTCAACGGCATGGTCACCAACGCCATCCAGACCCTCGCCCCCGGCGAGGGCTGCTACAACTTCGTCCTCAACGCGCAAGGCCGAATCCAGGGCGACCTCACTGCTTGGATGCTCGAAGATTCCATCCTCATCGAAACCGCCCGCGACCAAATCCCAGCGCTCCTCGCCCACTTCGACCACTTCATCATCATGGACGACGTCCAACTCGCCGACATTAGCGACCAACGCCGCGGCGTCCTAGTCGCCGGGCCGCAGGCTCCGGCACATCTCAAGAACAATCGCGTCGAGATCGAACCCCTGCATCTCACGCGCGTCCGCTGGCGCAGCGCATGGGTGGATGCCATCCACGCCTATTCGCCGCTCATCCCTCGTTACGAGCTCTGGTCCGATCTTGAGACCATCACCGCTCTCTCCGTCACGAACGCCGCCATCGGTGCCAAATTCGTCACCTCCGAAGCCCTCGAAGCCTTCCGCATCCTCGAAGGCACGCCCCGCTACCGCGTTGACATTCGCAACACCGACGCCGCCCACGACCTCCCGCAGGAGACCGGCCAGACTCGCGCGCTGCACTTCACCAAGGGCTGCTACCTCGGCCAGGAGATCGTCGAGCGCATCCGTTCCCGCGGCAGCGTGCACCGCACCCTCCACGGCTTCGAGCTCACGGGCGCGCTCCCTGCGCCCGGTACCCCGCTCACCGCCGAGTCCTCTCCAAGACCCGTCGGCGAACTCACCAGCGTCGCCGCCATCCCGCTCCCCGAATCTGCCGCCGCGCCCGCCCGCACCATTCAGCTCGCGCTCGGCTACGTCCGCCGGGAAGCGCTTGCCGATGCGCAGGCCCGCGCCCTCACCTTGGAGTACCCCGGCGGAGGCATTGCGACGCCCATCGCCATGCCCTATCCAATTCCCTGATCTCCCGAGTCTCCTCAATCCGGCATTTGCATCCGCGTTTCGCCGAGCGGAATCTGAAAATCTGAACCAAACAAGAGAGTGTGACGAATGTCTGAATCGAACAAGCCCTTCGTAGTTACCGATCGCCGCAAGTTTACGCTCGACGGAACGCCCCGCCCCGACGCTGATCCTTCGCCGGAACCCGAGTCGCGCGATATTCCCGCCGCCCCGCCCGCGGCTGAGCCCCCGCTCGAATTCAAGTCCCCCAGCGCCGCTAAGCCCGAGCAGTCCGCCTCCGTCGCGCCCGAGCAGCCCGCCGCCCCGGATCTCCCGCCGCCGCCGACCGCCAGCGAGATGCAACAGGCAAACGCCGCCTACCAGCAGACTTCGGAGCGCCTGGACACCGCGGTCCGCGCCGCCAATCCCGGCATGGAAGCAATGCCCGCCATGAGCTTCGACCAGATCGTCCAGTCCATCTACATGACCACGATACTGCAGCTCGGCGGGACCACCCAGGAGGGTCAGCAGCCCAAAGTCGACCTCATGGGCGCGCGCCANNGCGCCAGAGCATCGACATGCTCGCCATCCTCGCCGAAAAGACCAAGGGCAACCTCACCCCCGCCGAGTCGCAACTCATGGACAACGCCCTCTTCGAAGTCCGCATGGGCTTCCTCGAAGTCACCCAGGCCCTGGCCCGTTCTGCCGCCAACCGCCCCGCACCCCCCGGCGCTCCCGGCGCACCCGGCAGCGGTCAACCCGGCCGCCCCACCATCGTCCGCTAGCCTGGGACTCTGGCAACCGTTTCTGCTTTTAGGTAACCCAAGCCTTTAGGCTTCGGCCTCTAAGTATTCGCTGAGTTTCCGGGCTTTAGCCTCTGGGGTATGATCTCTTCCGCTGTGGCTTAATCAATGCAAGCAACTCTCACTTTCCTCGGCAGCGGCACCTCGATGGGCATTCCCACGCTAGGTTGCACCTGCGACGTGTGCCTGTCCGCCGTCTCGACAGCGCCTGGAATCCCCCCATCCGAACCGCGCAATCGTCGCACGCGACCTTCTGTATTGATTTCTTACAACAACCGCAACGTCGTCATCGACACCGGCCCCGACTTCCACGCCCAGGCCATCCGCGCCGGCATCCGCCGCCTCGACGCCGTCTTCTACACCCATGGCCACGCCGACCACGTCCTCGGCATGGACGACCTCCGCCCCTTGAGCTTTCACAATCCCGACACCCTGCCGCTCTACGCCGACGAGCCCACTGCCCTCACCATCGAGCGCATCTTCGACTACACCTTCCGCAAACACGAACGCTATTCCACCAGCGCCCGCGTCACCCTCCACCGCCTCGATCCCACGCCTGGCGCCACGGTCCAGCTCTTCGGCGCCAGCTTCCAGCGCATCCCCGTCACCCATGGCCGCCAGACCATCACCGGCTACCGCTTCGGCTCAGCCGCCTACCTCACCGACCTCAGCAGCATCCCCGCCGACAGCCTTCCCTTGCTCGCCGGCCTCGACATCCTCATTCTCGACGCGCTCCGCCGCCAGCCCCATCCCACGCACTCGACTCTGGACAACTCCATCGCCCTGGTCGAGCGGATCAAGCCGCGCCGCGCCTTCTTCACCCACATGTCGCACGACCTCGACCACGCCGCCACCGACGCCGCGCTGCCGCCCCACATCCGCCTCGCCTACGACGGCCTCCAGCTCCACTTCAACATCTCCCCTGAAAACGCTGCCGCCGAGCAGTATCCCCTATGATTTCGCGCTCAATCTCGACCTTTTCACTTCTGGTTTGGCGCCGCTCGCTTCTAGGTAAGCCAAGGCTTCAGCCTTGGCCCTCTCAACCGCAGAGAATGAAAGCGGGCTTTAGCCCCTGGGGTATGCACTTAACCCCACGGCTCGCCGCCTTGGCGACCTTGCTCGCCCTCGCCTCCCCAGCGGCATTTGCACAGCACGCATCGATCTCTGTCCCCACCGTCGGCGCCGTTTCGCTGGAGTTCAAACCCGCGCTAGCTGACCCACGCGGATTCGCATCCATCGAGATTTCTTCGGCCGGCCATAAAGTCCGCTTCACCCCCCGAACTCCGATAGCTCGCATACCTTCAAACCGCGAAGAGATCCTGTCGAGCGGCCTTCCGTCAAGTGTTCCTGGCCTAAGTGTCGATCCGTCCCGGCTGTTCTTCCGTGGCCAGTTTATGTCCGACTCGGAGCCCCATACTTTGTTGTTCTTCGTCAGCGAAGGCTATGCAAGTAACGCGTCGCCGCTCTTCGTGGTGGGATTCACCTACATGGGCGAGCCTTACAAAGTCCTCCAACTCGACAAATTCGACATGATCGCATTTCACCAAGCGAGCGACAACACGGCTCTCATCATTGGCAAACAGTCGTTGTCCGAAGTCATGGCCGGCGATGGCGGCAACGGTTCGAAGGCTCCATACGCCACAACTTACGATCCCTATTCCGTGTATATCGTTCACGTCGAGGGCACCGCCGACTATTCCCTCGCAGCAAGTAAGCTTTATAACCAGCAACACTACGTCTGGGCCGGACCACATTCGCGCGAAGACTACGCGGTCCTCTACAACCTCCCCGGACATCCAAAGCCAATGGGCGCTCCAGCCTCCCGGATAGAAGCCTTGCTTGGCAACGCCAAGGCGCCCAAAACCCAATGAAGATCTATCACTCACTCGACGCCCTCCCGCCCCCGACCACCCCGGTCGTCGCCGCCATCGGCAACTTCGACGGCGTGCATCTCGGCCACCAGGGCGTCATCGCGGAGGTCATCGAACGCGCTCGCTTCCTCGGCGGCCGCTCGCTCGCCATCACCTTCGATCCTCACCCCGCCCGCGTCCTTCGCCCGGAGCAGCCGCATCGGCTCATCACTCCACTCGCCCGCAGGCTCGAACTCCTCGCCGCCACCGGCATCGAAGCCACGCTGGTCCTTCCCTTCACCGACGCGCTTCGCCACATGCACCCCCGCGACTTCGTCAAAGACATTCTCGTCAGCACCCTCCACGTCACTGAGGTGCACGAAGGCAAAAACTTCCGCTTCGGTTACCACGCCGAGGCCGGAATCGAGGGGCTCGAAGCGCTCGGCCGCGAACTCGGCTTCGGTGTCACCATCTATGCGCCGCGCATCGTCCGCGGATCGGCAGTCTCCTCCAGCCGCATCCGCAAGCTCATCGCCGCCGGCGACGTCAGCCGCGCCCGCGCCCTGCTCGGCCGTCCCTTCTCGATCGACAGCACCCCCGCGCCCGGCCGCGGATACGGCTCTCGCCACACCGTTCCCACCGTCAATCTCGCGCCTTATCCCGAATTGCTGCCCGCCAACGGTGTCTACATCACCACGCTCGCCATCGGCGCAGGCCCAACCGCCGAAACCTTCTCGGCCGTCACCAATGTCGGCAACCGCCCCACCTTCGGCGCGGACTCCTTCGCCGTCGAGTCCCACCTGCTTGATTTCCGCCCGATCGCGCTCAGCGAGGACACGCCGCTGCGCCTCACCTTCCTGCGCCGTCTCCGCGATGAGCAGCGCTTCCCATCCACTGAGGCGCTCCGCGACCAGATCATGCGCGACGTCGCCCGCGCCCGCCGCTACTTCGCCCGTTGCCGCAGAATCGCCTGATCACTCCGCCGCCTGATACCGCCCCGCGCGCAATTCTCTTGTCCGCCGGACCCGGACCACCCCCTATAATTCTCTCGCGAGGGAACAACTACCTATGGGATTTCTGAGCTACCTGTTCTACCCGTGGGGTCTCATCCTCCAGGGTCTGGCGGTCCTTCACTTCCTTCGCCGCCGCCCCGACACCTGGTGGCTCTGGGTCATCCTTCTGCTCGGCCCCATCGGCGCAATCGTCTATCTCTTTGCCGAGGCTGTCCCCGACCTCGGCCTGCTGCGCGGTTCGCTCAAGTTTTTCCCCCGCCGCAAGCGCATTCGCGAGCTCGAAATCCTGGTGCGCGACAATCGCTCTCCCGGAATCTTTGAGGAACTCGGCGACCTCTACATGGATGACGGCAAGCTCACCCAGGCGCGCGCAGCGTTCGACCACGCCATCGCCGCCCGCGCCGATACCCTCGATCCCTTCTATCGCCGCGGCGTCTGCGCTCTGCTCTTGAACGATGCCGCGGCTGCGCTGCCCGACCTCGAACACGTCGTCGCCAAAGAGCCGCGCTACGACTTCGACCGCGCCGCCGGCCTGCTCGCTCACGCCTACGCGCAGACCGGACAAAGACAGAAAGCGGACGCGCTCTTTCGCCAGGTCACGGACAGGTCAACGTCGTCGGAGACCTATCTGAACTTCGCCGACCTGCTGGCCGCCGAAGGCTGCACCGCCGAGGCCCGCGAGTGGGCCCAGAAGGTCCTCGACAAGCGCCCGTCACTACCCGGTTACCAGCGCCGCCTCCAGCGTCCCTGGTTTCGCCGCGCCCGCAAGCTCCTCAAGCAACTGCCCGCCTGAAGCTGTTACGGCGAAGGAGGCGTCCCGCCCGTCGGCTGGCTGGGAGTTCCGGGCGCGGGATTTGCACCCGGCGCATCCGGCTCGGCTGCATCCGGGTCCGTCTCCGCCGGGGCCTTGGGAATCTCCTTCACTACCGGCGAATCCGCCGGCGCCGGCGGCGGCACATCCAACTCCTTCTTCGGCTCATTCCCCTCGGGGAACGCCTCATTTGGTTTGCTGGCAATCGCCGCGCGCATGAAATCCATCCACATCGGCAATGCCGCCTTCGCGCCCGTCTCTTTTTCCCCTAGCGTCAGGTGGTTGTCATATCCGATCCACGTCCCGCACGTCACCGACGGCGAGAATCCGATGAACCACGCATCGGTAAAGTCGTTCGTTGTGCCCGTCTTGCCGCCCAGCGGATGCTTCAGTTGCGCCGCGGCCGCTCCTGTGCCCATCCGGGTCACCGCCTCCAGAAACTGCATCATGGTGCGCGCGGTCTCGACTGAGATCACCTCGCTCACCTGTGCCGGCGGCTCATCCAGCGGCACACCGTCCGCCTGGGTCACCTTGCGGATGTAGTGTGGCTCAATGCGAATGCCGTCGTTCGGAAACACGCTGTACGACTGCACCTGCTCATACAGCGTCAGGTCCGCCGCTCCGATCGCCACCGGCAGATATGCGGGAATATTGCTAGTCACGCCAAACCGGTGCGCGGTCTCGATCACCTTGCGAATTCCCACCTTGTCCGCCAGCTTCAGTGCCGGAATATTGCGCGACTCGGCAAACGCATTCAGCAGCGTCATCGCGCCCTTGTAGTCGCCTTCGTAGTTGTGCGGAGTGTATGGCCCGTTGGGCGTATAGAAACTCACCGGCCCGTCCACGATGATGTCGCTCGGCCTCGCCCCCGCCTCCACGGCCGTCGTATACACATACGGCTTGAACGACGACCCCACCTCCCGTTGCGACTGGGTCGCCCGGTTGAACTGCGACAGCGCGAAGTCGCGCCCGCCCACCATCGCCAGCACCTCGCCGCTGGCGTTGTCTACCGCCATCATCGACGCCTGCACGCCCGTATCCTGCTCCAGCTCCGCGTGCATGATCCCATCCGCAGTGCCTCCGCCCAGCCGCACATACACCACGTCGCCCGCGGTCAGGAAGCTGTCTCCCCCCGCTCCTGGCGAAACGCTCTGCTGCGTCCACGCCCAGTCCGCCGGCGTCATCACCGCCCGCACCGCGCCGATCCGCACCGTCACCCGCGTCGGCGACACCTCCATCACCAGCGCGTGATAGTATCCGCCCTTCTCGATCGCCTGCGCCCAGTCGGGATGCTCATACTGCCCCGGGTCCATCCCCTTGGCGACAATGTTTTCCAGATGCCCCTTCCACCCGTGTCGCCGCTCGTAGGCCGCCGTGCCATCCAGCACCGCCTTGTTCGCGACGATCTGCAGATCCAGGTCCAGTGTTGTATACACGCGCAGGCCTGCGCCGTGCACCTCCTCCGTGCCAAACTCCTTCTCCAGCTGCCGCCGCACCTCCTCCACAAAGTACGGCGCCGCCGAGTTGGGCGGCGGTTCGATGTTCAGGCCCAACCCGGTCGCGTCGGCCGCCTCTTCCTGCTCGCGCGTAATCTTCCCGTCCAGGCGCATCTCGTGCAGGACCAGGTTGCGCCGTGCCAGCGCTCGGTCCGGATGGTTCTGCGGCGAGTAATACTCTGCGCCCTTCGGCAACGCCGCCAGCAGCGCGGCCTCCGGCAGTGTCAGGTCGCGAGCATGTTTGCTGAAGTAGTANNAAGATCTGGTCCTTGGTGAACACCCGCTCGATCTGCACGGCAAGCAGAATCTCCTGGATCTTCCGTCCGTACGTCTTCTCATTCGACAGGAAAAGGTTCCGCGCCAGCTGCATGGTCAGCGTTGATGAGCCCTGCGCCCGGCTGCGCGAATGCAGGTCGCGCCACGCCGCTCCCACCGCGCGCACCAGGTTCACTCCCCAGTTGCGCTCGAAGGTCTTGTCCTCGATGGAAATGATCGCCTGCCGCAGCACCGGCGGAAACTCCGTGTACGGCAATACCACCCGCCGCTCCAGCGCGAACGATCCGATCTCTCTTCCATGAATATCCAGCAGCTCGGTGGTCGTATTCGGACGGTACCGCACCAGGTCGTCCATCTGCGGCAGATCGATGGAATACACCAGCATCAACCCGCACATCACCCCAAACAAGGAGGACAACCCAAGCAGGATCAGGAACGTCGCCCGCACCGCAATATGCCGCGTCGGATAGGCCGGGCCACGCAGCACATGGAATCCCCGGGGATTGCCTGGAATCCTCCGCCACCACGGTCGCTTCACCCGCTCCGAAGACTCTCGCTGATCGCTGGATAAACTGGGCACGACCCCTTCACAATAGCATGGCGTAACCACCGCCCACGACCGTGAATCCCACCCGTTCCCACACCGGCTAAATCGCCGCAGCGCAGTTGTACTTCAACTCACAACTCACAACTCACAACTGTCTCTAAGCCGCTTTGCCCTTCAGAACTTCCAGCGCCTTGGTCAACTGCTCATCCACGCCCGGCTTCTTCACCGGCGCCGGAGCCACAGCCGGCCCCTCTTCGTCCACGCCTGCGCCTTCGTCCATCCCCGAAGCCACCAGCACATCCGGCGTAACGCCTTCGTCCTCCAGCTTCTTGCCCGAAGGCGATTCATACTGCGCCACCGACAGGATCAGCGCCGCTCCATCCGGCAGCTCGAACGTCTTCTGCTGCGACCCTTCGCCAAACGTCTTCTCGCCCACCACGTCTGCGCGCTTGTTATCCAGCAGCGCGCCGGCCACCAACTCCGCCGGTCCCGAGGTCCCGCGATTTACCAGCACCACCAGCGGGGCCGTTGCCTGGATCGCCCGCGCAGGATCTGCCGTAAACACCTGCTTCGGAAACTTCTGCCCCTCCAGGGTTGCGATCGTCCCATTCTTCAGCAGCAGGTTGGCCAGCCGAGTCGCCTCCGCCATGTCCCCGCCCGCCACGTCGCGCAGGTCCAGCAGCACCTTCTTGTTGCCTGCCTTCTGCATCCCTTTCAGTTTCGCCTCGACCTGGTCCACGTGATCGCGATCCAGAATCTCCGGCTTCAGATACAGGATCGAAGAGTTCTCGTAGAGCGTCTCCGCCACCGGAGGCACCACGGTCACGCTGCGCTGCATTGAAATCTTGTCCGGCTCGACCTTGTTCGGACGCACCACCCCAACCGTCAGCGTGCTGCCTGGTGCGCCCTCCAGCATCCGCTGAATCATCGCCAGAGAGATGTTTCGCGTGTCCTGACCTTCAATCGCTTCCAGAATGTCGCCATCCACCAGCCCCGCCTTGTCCGCCGTGCTTCCCGAAATCACCGACACCACCGTCGCATACCCGTACCGCTTGGAGACGTTGATGCCCGCCTGCGCCTTGCCGCCCTTGTCCGCCTTGTACACCTGGTAGTCGCCCGGCGACAGGTAGCTCGAATCGGCATCCAGCGACTCCAGCAACCCGCGCAGCGCTCCACTCGTCACATCGGGAATGTTTGGGTCGGTCACATAGTCGGTCTGGATGTGCTTCAGCACCTCCGTATACACCTTCATCTGGTTGTAGGCGCCGTCTTGCCCCGCCTGGGCTGCGCTCACACCGCTTGAATTCACCCCCAGGAACACCGTCAGCACCAGGGCAACGGACACTACGAGCAGCAGAATCTTCGGAATCTTAGGCATAAGGCGGGAACACTCCCAGAGAGATATCGCTTACCAAACCACCGGCATAGCTTAGACGGACTCCGCGCGCAGTCCGATAGCCAAATCATATACTCTCGCGACGCCCGGCGCGGGGTCTCGCCTCGCGAACGCGGTGGCCGCCCACTGACCACTGACCACTGACAACTGACAACTGACAACTGACAACTGACCCTGTTTGATTGGTGGCGGTGATTGGAATCGAACCAATGACCTACGGGTTATGAGTCCGTCGCTCTAACCATCTGAGCTACACCGCCGGGTGCGGAAAGGATTGCAAACAGGCAGGAAGCGTGCCACCGACCCTTCGCGGGACCCCACGCACAACTTCGCCGCAACCGAGCCGCAACTTAGCGCCGTACTTAGGGCCGTACTTAGCGCCGCACCTTAGCTATGATACGTGAAACCCCGATCCGAGTGAAGCCGTCCGCCGCCCCCAAACGGCCTGTCATCCTGAGCGAAGTTTGGCGCTTGCGCCAAACGCAGTCGAAGGACCTGCGGTTCGTCCGCCCCACCAGAGCCGTCGGCGCCATTCTGCCAACAAACTCCATACACTTGCCTCCCAATCCGGTAACGTAAAGAAGAATGCGCACGCTCGGCGTCATCCCCGCTCGTCTCGCCTCCACCCGCCTGCCCCGCAAGGTCCTTCGCCAGGTCGCCGGCCGCCCGCTGCTCGCCTGGGTTGTCGACGCCGCCCGCGCCTGCCCGCAACTCGACCAGGTCCTCGTCGCCGCTGACTCTGAAGAAGTCGTCGCTCTCTGCCGCCAGCTCGGCTTCCCCGTCCAGCTCACCTCGCCCGATCTGCCCAGCGGTACCGACCGCGTGCACGCCATCGCCCAGCTCGTCGACGCCGAAATCTACGTCAACATCCAGGGCGACGAGCCGCTGCTCCGTCCCGAGCACATCGCCGCTCTGCTTCGCCCCTTCGCCCACCCGGACGCCGCCATCACCACCCTCCGGGTCCCTTGCACTCCGGAGAACATCGCCAATCCCAACGCCGTCAAGGTGGTCACCGCCGCCGACGGCCGCGCCCTCTACTTCTCCCGCGCCACCATCCCCTACGACCGCGATGCGATGGGAGATTGTCATCCTGAGCGGAGCGCGACGCACACCGCAATGGGAGATTGTCATCCTGAGCGGAGCGCAACGCGCATCCCAACGGGAGATTGTCATCCTGAGCGGAGCGCAACGCGCGCAGTCGAAGAGCCTGTCCTGAGCTTGTCGAAGGAACCTGCGTCTGGACTTGAACCACCAACCCTTTACTGGAAGCACATCGGCCTCTACGCCTATCGCAAGGCCGCGCTCAATAGCTTCCCCACCCTGCCCGCCAGCCGGCTCGAGCGCACCGAGCGCCTCGAACAACTCCGCTTCCTCGAAAACGGCTTCACCATCTACGTCGAGCCCACCGACTTCGACACCATCGGCGTCGACACCGAAGCCGACCTCCGCCTCGTCGAGTCCATCCTCCTCCGCCGCTAGCTTGTCTCTTTGCCCTCCCTGCGCCCATGCTCACCCGCAGAGCGTACATTGGTCTCAAGCCCAATGAGCCTCTTTCCGCTGAAGCCCACGCACGCCCCGGTCAAGGCCTACTACGCCGCCCTGGCCCAATTCCACCTCCACGGGCACGACACAGAAGGCAACACCCGCTCAGCCTTCGCCGACCTGCTAAAGCGCTGCGCCACTCCTTACGGCTGGCACCTCGTCGAGGAGTTTCGGATCAAAGTAACCGACCGGCATGAAATCCGCGCCGACGGAGCGCTTACCGACGGCCTCCTCTACCAAGGACTATGGGAGGCCAAGGACCTCACGGACGACCTTAAGAAGGAAATAAAATCCAAAGTCGAAAAAGGGTATCCACTCAAGAACATCCTCTTTCAAACGCCTGACCGGGCAATTCTCTACCAAAACAATCGGCAAGTCTACGACTGCGATCTAACCAAGCCCGACAATCTGATCCAGATTCTCAAGCTCTTCTTCGACTACACCGACCCNNCGTGCGGTCGAGACGCTCGACGCAGAGTTGAAGGGTAACCCCGGCTTCCGCGAAGCATTCCAATCCTTCGCCACGCTCTGCCGCCAATCCATCAACCCCGACCTCACCGACGACGCCATCCGCAAGATGCTCGTCCAGCATCTCCTCACCGAGCGCATCTTCCGCAAGGTCTTCAACAACCAGGAATTCCTCTCCCGCAACGTCATCGCCGCCGAGATCGAGAAGGTCATCCGCTCCATCACCGCCCGCCACTTCTCCCGCGACGAGTTCCTCAAACCGCTCGACCGCTTCTACACCGCCATCGAAAAGGCCGCCGAGTCCCAGACCGGCTACACCGAAAAACAGCACTTTCTCAACGCCGTCTACGAGAAGTTCTTCCAGCGCTTCGACACCAAACAGGCGGACACCCACGGCATCGTCTACACCCCGCAGCCCATCGTCGACTTCATGGTCCGCAGCGTCGAGGAAATCCTAAAGGGCTATTCCTCTGAATGCATTGGCCTGTCGGATCATCTCAACCGATGGCCAATCCGCCTTGATCCTCGGCAAGGAAAGACGACCCAGCGATGCCATGAATTTTGCCTCGCCGCCGTTCAAGTTGAGAGCCCGCAGCCGGTCTAGTTTCGCTTCATTCGCCCTTACAACGTAGCGATCATCGATGTAGATAATTCCAAGGTCGTACGCCCGATGATAGGTGGGAGCAAGGCAAACCCCGTTTTCTATCCGGTCGCTACTACCCTTCGCACCCACAGGCAAAATATGGGCAGCATCTACAAGCTGAAGCTGGGCAGCAGTAACGGCGCAGGTGTTGTTGTACGAAGACAATACCGTTCTCCGAAATGAACTATCTCTGCTAAGGGTGCTGATCGTTTGCACCACTCGCATCCGTTCAAGCGGAATCTGTTCCATCTGGCTACTCGGCAGTGGCTTCAAATCAACAGCCAATTTGAGCAGGCTTACGGCCTTTGCGTCCGCTCCAAGGGAATGCAGTTGCGCTGCACTGAGCGTATAGCTGAGCAGTTGGTCCGGACGGATCCAGATTGGCATTCGCGCCGTGGAGAGATTGAGCGCCAACGGCGCGCCGCCATCTTAGCCTGGGGCAACGCCCCAGGTACGGGTGCTCGCAAGGCTCGGAGGGCTGAAGGCCCGACCCATCAAACCTTCCCACGGCCACTATACTTGCGCCATGCCGCAATCGTTCGCGCTCATCATCGTTCACCTCGTCTTCAGCACCAAAGACCGCGCACCCATCCTCAACACCTCTATCCGCACCGCTCTTCACGCCTACCTAGCCACGGTCGCTCGCAATGCGGGATGCGAATGCTTTCGCGTTGGCGGCGTCGCCGACCATGTTCATCTCGCCATCAGCCTCTCGCGCACCACCACCACCGCAAAACTAATCGAAGAGCTTAAGACCTCCTCTTCAAAATGGCTCAAGACGCAAGCACCCGCATTAACCAACTTTGCATGGCAACGAGGTTATGCCGCGTTCTCCGTCGGCCCATCTGATCTGGACACTTTGCGGCAATACATCGACACCCAGGAAAAACACCACCACAAGCAAACCTTCGAGGACGAATTGCGGGCTTTCCTCGCAAAATACGGAATTGAACACGACGAACGCTACATGTGGGATTGACCTACTCATGCCCTCCCCGTCAATCGAAAGGCAAGACAGAATATGATTCCATCTCAAGCCATTTGTGGAGGTGAAGTGCAATGAAAC
This sequence comes from Granulicella sp., assembly GCA_003162875.1. Lineage (GTDB taxonomy): Bacteria > Acidobacteriota > Terriglobia > Terriglobales > Acidobacteriaceae > Edaphobacter. The sequence continues at coordinate 2,919 of PLUT01000223.1, read as the reverse complement.
GCGGACGAGCCCGATGCGAGTGCGAAAAGCCTGGCGCGGTACGCTCCGGCGTACTAGGAATAATAGCGGGCGGGCCAGACGAGAAAGGTAGACGGTACGTCGAGAGATGTGACCTGTGCCTGCGATTCAAGACAGACAACGACGGGGGTTCGGAATACGCGAGAATCATGGGCGGGTCCTCCGGACTCGACGCGGAAGGACGTGCAGTTTGGTCACCCAAATGATCCAGGCTGCTCAGGACGTTTCCCTCCTTAGATCCCCATGGACAGACGACCTCTGTGATCTCCTTTCCTCAGTTGAGGAAGATCTTTTGATCGCCTGCCCTTTCATCAAACGCGCTGGAACGGAACACATCCTCTCGCAACTCAGCCGGCGAGGACTGCTAAATGAAACCCGCGTGGGTATTATCACGGACTTAAGACCGGAAAGCGTCTTGGCCGGCTCAATGGATCTGGATGCGTTGACCGAACTTGGTGGACACATACCCAACTTTCACCTTACCCACTTGCCTGGCATTCACGCCAAAGTGTATGTGGCAGACGTGAAAATGGCGATTGTCACATCGGGAAACCTCACCCACTCCGGTCTTCGTGGGAATGTTGAATACGGGGTGGCGCTCAGGCAGGAGGCAGTTGTATCTCAGATTAGGGGCGACTTTGAAGGATTCGAGTCGCTTGGAGCAGGCATTTCGAGGGAGGACACTGCCGCTCTTTCTGTGGAAATGCAGGACCTTAAGAAGTTGTTCTCACGCGCCCAGAAGTCCATAAAGCAACAAGCCCGCAAATTATTTGAAGATAGGCTTGAAAAGACCCACGTTCAACTGCTGCGACGTCGTGTGGCCGGCGGAACCCCTAATTCCGTCTTCGCCGACACAATCAAGTTCCTGCTGTTGCAGGGTCCACTAAGAACTGAGCAGTTGCATCCGCTGATACAGGCTATCCATCCCGATCTCTGCGACGATTCGGTCGACCGCACGATCGACGGAGTAAATTTTGGGAAGAAGTGGAAACATCAAGTCCGCACCGCGCAGCAACACCTGAAAAGACAGGGCGAAATCAGTTTTGACGGTGAACGCTGGAGCCTCCAATAACCACGACAGGAGTAACGTAAGTTGGGGTCGATCCCCACCCAGCCCGTTTTCCATCGGCGCTACCGGAATACTTCATAAAGTTCCTAACTGATCCCGGCGATCTTGTGGTCGATCCCTTCGCCGGTTCATGCGTCACGGGAGAGGTTTGCGAGTCGCTTAAGAGAAAGTGGGTGTGCTGCGGGCTCCAGGTCGACTACCTCGAAGGCGCGCGAGCGAGGTTTAGCGACGGTCATGTTCGACGACGGTCACCCTCGACGAGCTATAGGATAGATTCCCCGTGCTCGCTTCCGATCAAAGAAAAGGACGCGCCCTTAGTCGCGGATGGTGGTCGGAAGAGGCCCCCACTAGTCCGGACGCCCACTCAGCGGCCGATTCTCAACGACCCGCATTACGTAGCCTCGTACGCTTCCACGCTCTTCGAGTAGAAGCTCTCCCGAGACAAATCCGAACTCCGCTACAACGACTTCCTGCTCCTCCGTGGCATCCCCGCCGCCGCCTTCTAATACCGCCTCGGCAACCGCTCCGCCCTCGAATGGGTCATCGACCAGTACCGCGTCTCCACCGACGCCCGCTCCGGCATCGTCAACGATCCCAACCGTCCCGACGACCCCAAATACATCCTCCGCCTCATCGGCCAGGTCATCACCGTCTCCGTCGAAACCCAGCGCATCATCGCCACCCTCCCCTCCCTCGATTTTCCGTCTTAAACTCAGCCCACCCGCCGGGTGCCCCATCCAAGCTCCGCTTGGGTGGGATCCACAGCCTCGCCTGTCCACAAATATCGGCCCACTCAATTCGCCTGTTGAAAACTCGCCAACTAACTCAAACAAAGCCACTAACCATCAAATCCATCCCAAAATACCCCTTGCACCCCCCTGCTATAATGGAAGTAGCTGGGAAAACGAAAAGGCTGCAATGTCTGGCGCCAAACAACGCGCAAGCCACGCAGCCTTCGGCATTTAAAGTCTTTGGGCTGACGATCTTACAGGTAACTCCTTTGTTTAAGGTAGTTTGGCGCAACAACCTACCGCTACGCCAAACAAAACAAAGCACTTGCCCACAAGATCCTAGGGGGAGGGGTGGGGGGTACTATCAAGACGAAGCCGGTGCCTCCGATTCGCTTCTGAGATGTGGGTTTGCTGCCGCGGAATCTGGCGAATACACAAAAAACGTACGAAGTCCAAGCCTAACCGCTTTAGAAACATTAATTTAGTGGATCTATACCCCCCGGGGGGGGTGCCATGCCGAAAGCCGCAGAAAACAGTCCCGCCCCGCAGCGAATCCTCCTCAGTTGGAGCGGAGGCAAGGACAGCGCCTGGGCGCTTCATCTCCTCCGCCAACAGCCGCGGTACGAAGTGGTCGCGCTCGTCACCACCATTAACCAGGAATTCCATCGCGTCGCCATCCACGGCTTCCGCGAGGAACTCCTCGACCAGCAGGCTGCCGCCGCCGGACTGCCGCTCTGGAAGGTCGATCTGCCCTTCCCCTGCTCCAACGCCGACTACGAGTCGCGCATGGCCGCCGTCTACGCCCGTGCCGCTGCCGAAGGTATCCATGGCGTTGCCTTCGGCGATCTCTTCCTCGAAGACATCCGCGCCTACCGCATCGCCACCCTCGCCGGAACCGGCCTCGAGCCCATTTTCCCGGTTTGGACCGCCGACTTGGGGCTAACCACCGCCGCGCTCGCCCGCCAGATGATCGCAGCGGGCCTGTCTGCGCATCTTACCTGTGTTGATCCGCGTGTCCTCAGCCCGTCCTTCGCCGGCCGCACCTTCGATGCATCGTTGCTCGCCGCTCTTCCCGCCGCGGTCGATCCCTGCGGCGAGCGC
>PLUT01000101.1:175-15043 GCA_003162875.1 Granulicella sp. | reverse complement strand
ATTGCGTACATGATCGACCAGAGCCACAACCTGAAGGGCAAGATGGAGGCGATGGTGCAGTCGGTGGTGACGGCTCAGGAGCTGTTTGCCAAGGCCGCGCTGGTGGACCACAAGAAGCTCGCCGCGCTGCAGCAGTCGTGCAGCCTGGTAGAGGCCGAAGAGACCTTCCGGTGCGCGTTCTGGACCGACGTGCGACCGATGGTGAAGGAGTGGCGCGCGGCGCACAAACTGCCCGCCGAGCCGCTGAAGGCTCTCAAGGAGAGCGGATACGTGGAGAAGATCAGCAAGGAGCGCGGGGCCAAGAACGCGGCCAGCGTTTCCAGCTACGCGTAGACGCAGTTGTGAGTGGTGAGTTGTGAGTGGTGAAGCGAGGAACGGGGCCGGGCTGCGATTCGACGCGGCCCGGCTTTGTTATGCTTTCCTGCATGAAAACATCAGTTGTCCGTCGGTCGCCAGGGACTTGTCTCGTTGCCGTTTGTTTTGTTGTGCTTGCTGCCGGTGCGTGGGGGCAACAGCCGGAAGTGGATAGCCGTGCCATTGAGGTGCGCACGGCAATGAACAATGGCGTGGCGGCTTTCAAGGCGGCGCGCTACGAGGAGGCGGCGACCAGCTTCCGCACGGCGACCAAACTCGACCCAACCAACGGAATTGCTCATCTGTACCTTGGCACAGCCTATGCCGTCCAAGTCATGCCAAATCTGCTTTCGCCTGAGAATTTACAGATCGCGGCATTGGCTCTGAAGGAGTTCGACATTGTGCTCATGGGCCATCCAGGCGAACTGACCGCGATGAAGCAGGAAGCCGCAATCTACCGCAACGTGCAGCGATTCGACGATGCTATGGATATGGAAAGGCAGATCGCGGCGATCGAACCGAATGATCCGGAAGCCTTCTACATTATGGGCTTCTTTGACTGGACGCTGGCCTATAAGAGAATGCAGTCGACGCGCTTGCCACGGATGGATTGGCTGACGATGGCCTAGGTAATACGAAATTGACACGCGCCGCCTGCGAGAAGCTGCGTGGGCAGAATGTGTCTCTCGTCGAGGACGGGATTGCCAAGCTCACTCGGGCAATCGAACTTAATCCCGATTACTCCGACGCGATGCAATACCTCCAGTTGACATATCGGCGGCATGCGGACTTTGCGTGCGGGGACAAGGTGGCTCTGAGCGCCGATCTTGAGCTTGCCGACCAATGGGCTCGAAAAGCGATTGAGGCGCGCAAGCGAGCGATGGCGACAGCGCAGAAGTGATCGTCCTCACAGTCGCGGGCGGCTGGTCTTGTTATCCTGACAGGACATGGCNNAAACCGATTGTTCTGACAATTCTTGACGGCTGGGGTTACCGGGCCGATACGCGCGGCAATGCGATTGCTTTGGCTCGCAAGCCGGTGTACGACGCGCTGCTGCGCGATTATCCGAATACGTTGCTGCATGCGAGCGACCATTTCGTGGGTCTGCCGGATGGGCAGATGGGCAATAGCGAAGTGGGGCACTTGAACCTGGGGGCCGGGCGAATTGTGCGCATGGACATGACGCGCATCGACACGGCGATCGCGGACGGCAGCTTCTTTACCGACCCGACCCTGCTGGGGGCGGTTGCGGCGGCGCAGGCCAAGGGCGGGGCAATCCACTTCATCGGCCTGCTGTCGGACGGCGGCGTCCATTCGCACCAGCGCCATCTTTACGCGCTGCTGCGCCTGGCCGCACAACAGAAGGTGGGCCGCGTTTTCGTGCATGCGTTTACGGATGGGCGCGACACTTCGCCCACCGGCGGGCTGGGGTACCTGGCGGAGCTGCAGCAGCAGTTCCGCGGAGTTGGCGTGGGAGAACTGGCCAGCGTCAGCGGGCGCTACTACGCGATGGACCGCGACCTGCGCTGGGAGAAGGAGAAGCAGGCGTTCGACGCGCTGGTTACCGGGCATCCGCAGGGCGGGACGTACAACGACGCGGCGGCGCGGATAAAGGAGCTGTACAACAGCGGGATTACGGACGAGTTTATTCCGCCGTTTACCGTGACCGATGACGACGGCCACGCGGTGGGGCCGATCCGCGAGAACGATGTGGTGATCAACTTCAACTACCGCGCCGACAGGGCACGGCAGATTACGCGAGTGCTGGCGCGCAACGTGTCCAATACGACGGGGGGCCTGACGGCGAATGGCGGGCTGGACCTGCCCAAGGCCGCGGAGCTCGATCTGGAGATTCCGCGCAACCTGGTTCCGGCGAACCTGCACTACGTCTGCATGACGCAGTACGACAAGAATTTCAAACTGCCCATCGTGATTCCGCCGGAGTCGATGGACAACCTGCTGGCCCACCTGATGGCGCAGGCCAACCTGCGCAACCTGCGCGTGGCGGAGACGGAGAAGTACGCGCACGTGACTTACTTCTTCAACGGCGGGATCGAGAAGCCGTTTGGCGGCGAAGACCGGGTGCTGGTGCCGTCGCAGAAGGTGGCGACCTATGACCTGGCGCCGGAGATGTCGGCGGCGGGGATCGCGGACGCGGTGGTGAAAGCGGTGAACGATACGGCATTCGACGTGATTATCGTGAACTTCGCGAATGCGGACATGGTGGGCCACTCGGGCAAACTGGAGCCGACGGTGCGCGCGGTGGAGACGGTGGATCGCGAGCTGGGTCGCGTCTACAACGCGGTGAAACAGCGCGGCGGCGCGCTGCTGGTGACTGCGGACCACGGCAACGCGGAGATGCTGATCGATCCGGTGACGGGCGGTCCGCACACCGCGCACACGACGAACCCGGTGCCGTTCATCTTGATTACGGACGCGCCGAATGGGACGGTGAAGCTTCGGCCGGAGGGAAGCCTGCGGGACATCTCGCCGACGATTCTTCAGTTGCTGCACCTGGACAAGCCGAAGGAGATGACGGGCGGCAACCTGCGCGTGGTCTTGAGCAGCTAGAGAGGGACAAGCACCAGCGCGTCTCACGGGCAAGGAAATCACTTCGCCGCGGCAGGATGCCTCAGGTTAAATGCGTAGTCGAGGTAAAAGAGGTTTGCGTCCAAGCCGGGATTCTTGTAATGGATATTGCCGTTCGATAAGTGGTTGATGGCGTAGCCAAAGGTGACGGAACGCCGGTCGTCGATTACGAATTCGAACTCCGTTCCAAACTGAGCGTCGATGTTGAGCCGTGTGCCACCTTCGCTGAGGATGCGGCGTGTGAAATAGGCAAAGCCTCCGCTGGAATAGAGCGACGCCTGCAGCCGCTGGCGCGGGTTTACAACGACGCGTTCGCCGAGCGGCAGGATCGCCGCGCCGAACACAGAGCGGCGCTCGGTGGTGAGCGCGACACTTTGGTAGTCGTAGTATTTGGGCTGGATCAGCCGGTACACGGGAATCGCCTGGATAAAGAAGTCGCAGCGGATGGGGCCGAAGCCGCCGGAAGGGTGGATGTACTTTACTCCCCAGAGTTCCTCGGAACGGTCCTGGGCAAAAGCGTAGATGCGAACACTGCCGACGGTCTGACCGAACATAATTGCCAATTCAATTGGCCGGAGCGGTCTACGGGCATGAGGCGCAGGCGCGGCTGGGACGGCGACGCGGTCGGCACGGGCGGTTTCGGGTGGGGATGAGCCGTCCCCAGCGACCGCGGAGGATTGCGCCAGCGACGGCGCAGGAGCGGCGAGGACGAGGATAACGCCGGCCAACAGAGCGATCAGGGCCAATCGAAAGCTCGAAGATGACCGGCAGCGGACCGGGGAGAGCTTGGTCATACTTGCGACCTCGGGGAACCTGCTCTGCGGCCCGCGCGACTTGCATCAGTTGGAGCGCCCAATTCTAGCGCAGTTCCCATGGAGCGAGATACAGCCCAGCCTAGAACTCGCGCCGGCCTTCCATGGCGCGGGCCATGGTGACTTCGTCGGCGTACTCGATGTCGGAGCCGGCGGGGACACCGGTGGCGATGCGGGTGACGCGCAACGCGGGCGCGATGCGATGGATCTCTCCCGCGAGGTAAGCCGCGGTGGCTTCGCCTTCGGTGGTGGGCGAGGTGGCGAGGATGACCTCGCGGATATCGCCGGTGGTCTCGAGAATTTCCTGGTTGAGGCCGATAGCGTCGAGACCGGGATCGGGGCCGGGATCCGGCTGCGCGGCTTCCCCGGTCAACGCCAGGGTGGTGAGGCGCGTCAGCAGGTTGGCGATGCGGAGTTGCTCCGGGCCGACGCCGCCGATGGGCGAAAGCGTGCCGTGCAGCACGTGGTAAACACCGTTGTAACTGCGCGTCTTCTCGATGGCGGCGATGTTGGTGGGCTCTTCCACGACGCAGACGATGTGCTGGTCGCGGACGGCGCTGGTGCAGTAGCCGCAGGGGTCGACGTCGGTGATGTTGTTGCAGATGGAGCAGAGGCAGAGGCTGGCTTTGATCTCGCGGATCGCGTCGGCAAGGGCCTGCGCGTCCGCGTCGGACGAACGCAGGACGTGGAAAGCGAGCCGCTGCGCAGACTTGGTTCCGATGCCGGGCAGCTTGCGCAGCTCGTCGATCAGGCGGGACATGGGTTCGGCGAATCGCGTCATTTGCTGACCTATTCCATGCCCGGGAGGTTGAGGCCTCCGGCAAGGCCGCCCATCATGCCGGCGACGGAGGACTTGATGGCTTCGTCGGCGCGGCGGCCAGCTTCGTTGACGGCGGCGGCGATCAGGTCTTCGAGCAGTTCGATGTCGCCGGTGGAGGCGCCCAGCGCGGTGGGCTCAATCTTGAGGCGCAGGACTTCTTTTTTGCCGTTCATGCGCACCTGGACCATGCCGCCGCCGGTTTCGGCTTCAACGACGGTCTCGGCGAGCTTCTGCTCCATCTGCGCCTGCATCTCGCGCGCCTGGGACATCATTTCTTTCATTTTGGCGAGGTCGGAAAAGTTCATAGAGAGGTTTCCTCAAGACAAAAGCAAATACGGAGATTCTGAGCTGCGCTCAGAATGACGAACGATAGCGGTTAATGACAAACGATAGCGGTTAGTCATTGTCGCGGAGGTCGATGACCGTCTGTACCTCGGCGTCGAAGAGCTTCTGCGCCTGCTGGACCATGGGATGCTTCAGGGCGCGGGAATGGACCGAGCCGTCGCGGGCGGGGTGAGGCTTTTTTGCGGCAACGGGCCTGGCCGCGCCGGGTAGCAGCGTGAGTTTGTGGAGGCCGGCATGGCGGAGCACCCCGCGGGCGATCTTCTCCGCCTCGTGGTTCATGACGGCGGGCAGCATGGTCTTCGAGAGCTGCGTCTGCACGCTGGCTTCGCCGTCGGCGAGGGTCCATGCGGCGTCGGCCATCGCGTCCGCGGCGGCGGACAGGTTGGCGGCGGCGAGGGCCTCGACGACGGCGCGCTGAGGGTCGTCAGCCGCACCGGACGCCGCTGCGCGGGTGGGCTCCGGTGGCGGCGCGACAGCCAGCGTGATCGGCGTTGGCGCGGGGACAGCTTCGAGCACGGGGCGGGATGCGGGCGCGACGGAGACGGCGGTGGCGCCACGGATTTCGGTGATGGGGTGCGCGGCGACGGCAGCGACGTGGATAGGCGCGCCTGCGGATGACTCGGGATGGCGGCGGCTCTTGTCCTGTTCGAATGGCGAGAACGCGGGGCGAGCGGGTGCAGGGGACGGAGAAGACGCCCGAGCGGANNATGGGCAGCAGGCGGCGCAGGTGGACGAGCTTGAGCAGGCCAAGCTCGAAGTGGAAGCGCTGTTCCTGGCGATAGCCAAGCTCGTCGAAGGTGCGCAGCATGACCTGCAGGAAGCGGGTTAGCTCTTCTTCGCTGAACAGGGCGGCGGTGCGGGCGGCGCGGCGCTGCTCGTCGGGGGAGATCTGCAGCAGTTCGCTGCCGACGCCTTCGTTGGCGCCCTCGGGGGAGAGTCCGGCAATCCTGGCGATGAGCGCGTTGCGCAGATAGCGGACGCACTGGCGGGCGAGTTGCGCGGGCGAGTTGCCGGCGTCGAGCAACTGGTTGGCCGCGGTGACGACTTCGGCGGAACGATTGCCGTCGACCGCTTCCATGATGCGCTCGAAGACGGCGTTGGGGACGGCGCCCATCAGCTCGCGAATCTGGGCGGCGTCCAGGCGAGCATGGCCGGGCGCTCCATCGGCTGAGGGCTCCGTGGGTGCGCTGGCGATGGCCTGGTCCATGATGGAGAGCGCGTCGCGCATGGAGCCGTCGCCTGCCTCAGCCAGCAGCGAGAGCGCGGTTTCGTCCGCGGAAACGCCTTCCGCACTTGCGATCGCCCGGAGCTGGGCCATGATGTCGACCAGCTTGACGGCGTGGAAGCTGAAGTGCTGGCAGCGCGAGCGGACGGTCTGGGGAAAGTCCTCGGGCTGAGTCGTCGCCATCATGAAGACGATGTGGTCAGGCGGCTCTTCCAGCGTCTTCAGCAGGGCATTGAAAGCGGCGTCGGTGATCTGGTGGGCCTCGTCGAGGATGTAGATCTTGTACTTGTCGCGTGCGGGGCGGTAGCGGGCGGCGTCGCGCAGCTCGCGGATCTCGTCGATGCCGCGATTGGTGGCGGCGTCGATCTCGATGACGTCGACGGCATTGCCGGCCTTGATCTCGGTGCAGCTTTCGCAGACCTCGCATGGCTCGGGCGTTGGCCGCGCGGCAGAGCCGATGGGATTGCGGCAGTTCAGCGCCATGGNNTTGCCGATGCCGCGGTGGCCGGAGAAGATGTAACCGTGGGCGATGCGGTCCTGGGCGAGCGCATGCATCAGGGTCACAGTGACGTGGTCCTGTCCGACGACGTCGGCGAAGCGCTGGGGACGATATTTGCGAGCGAGTACCTGGTAGGCCATCGGGTTGAGTCGAGTTCGATTGTACCGCCCGGAGGACAGTGAGTCAGCGAGGCAGCAAATCGTCGGGTCAGCCGAAGGGAGTGGCACGGTGACAAGCTGAGGGCGAAATCGGGATTAGTTGGGCGATATTCGCCTGTTGCACAATTTAGTCATTGCTGGCGACCGGGCTCCGGGATACCTTGGGTGGCATGGAATTCAGAGCCGTTCTCCTTCCTGCCGTTCTTACGGCGGCTTGTGCATGCGCGCAGACCGCAGCCAGACCCATCGAACCGAATGGGCCGGCGAAACGGCCCAATGCGCTGGCGACCTACGCCGCGTTGCGGGCGGACCTGCCCGGCGCCGAGAGCGCTACGGTGAAGGATTTCAAACTCGAACGCGAAGGCGGGGTCTTCCACTTCGACCAGGGCGCCTTCTATTTCTATGCGCCGGTGGAGGGACACGCGACCGGCGCGGTGTTCGACGGCAAGGGGCGATTCGAACTGGCGGTGAAGGATGCGGGCGAACAGCGATCGCTGGCGCTGCTGACCAAAAACGTGGGTATGACGCAGGACTTCACCACGCTGGTGTTGCGTTTTACCGACGGCACCCCGGAGGAGATTCGCAAGGCTTCGCTGGGAGCCGCGGGCGATCCGGACGGGCATGTGCGCGAGGCGGCGAAAGACCTGGCCCGGGATTATCGCAAGGATTTGAGCGACAACATCGAGTTGCGGATGTTGGCTGACGTGATCGGCAGCGGGCAGGGACAGTACTTCCTGGCGTCCTTCCACATGGGGAACCTGCTGACCGGGAAAAATGTGGTGTTCCTGGTCGATCCCGAAGGAACGGCGCACGTCGCGCCGGACGAGGTGGAGCTGACGACGTGGAGCGACACGGAGATGCAGCCGTGGGTGGCGTACAAGATGGAGCACGCCGAGGCCGGCAACCGCGGGCTCCGGGTGCAGGTAACGGACGAAAAGCTGGACGTCGGGATCGAACGCTCGGGCGAAATGAAGGCTTCGGCGGAGACGACGGTGAAGGTGCTGCGCGACGGCGTTCGGGTGGTGCGGCTGAACCTGTATCCGACGCTGCGGGTAACGGGGGTGTACAGCGAGAGCGGCGAGCCGCTCGACTTTGTGCAGGAAGACAAGAAGCTCGATCCGGACTTTGGCGTGATTCTGCCGGCGGCTGCGAAGGCAGGCGATACGCTGCGTCTGCTGACGGTCTACGCGGGCAAGGACGCGCTGCGCGCGGACGGCAACAACACCTTTTACCTGATGCCCGGGGCCCGGGAAACCTGGTACCCGTCCGGGGGATCGGGACTTGGCGACTTCGCCAACTTTCACATGACCTTCCGCATTCCGAAGGGACTCAAAATCGTCGCCACCGGAAAGCAGGTGAGCCTGACGCCGGACGGCGGAGACGTGAAGGCGGTGTGGGAGAGCGGCGTGCCGATTGCGGTGGCAGGCTTCAACTTGGGCGACTTCAAGACGAGCAGTGCGAAGACGCCGCAAGGGTTTGGCGTGGACGCGTACGCCGACACCGACCTTCCGGACGCATACCAGCCGCTGCTGGCGTTGTCGGACTCAGGCGAAATGGCCTTGGGAACCCTGTCGTCGGTTGGAATGCTGAAGAACGAAGTATCGCAGGGTGCGGTCGCCATCCAGATCTACACCGACTACTTCGGCAAGCTGCCCTTCGACCACATTGCGCTGACCGAGCAGACGGCCTGCAACTACGGCCAGAGCTGGCCCATGCTGGTGTACCTGCCGATCTGCGGCTTCTGGGACCAGACGATCCAGAACCAATTGGGGCTGGACCCCCTCGACACCTATTGGAAGGTGGTGACGCCGCACGAGGTTGCGCACCAGTGGTGGGGGCAACTGGTGGGATTCAACAGCTATCGCGACCAGTGGATGAGCGAGGGCTTCGCACAGTTCTCGGCCAGTATCTTCCTGAAGAAAACCGCGCCGAATGGCGATATGGGCCAGTACCGCGCCTTCTGGAAGGAGATGCAGAAGCATCTGCTGGAGAAGAACGCCCAGGGCGTGCGGCCGATCGACGCCGGCGCTCTGACCATGGGCCAGCGCGTGAACAATTCGAAGGCGGGGGAGGATATCTATAACACGCTGATCTACAACAAGGGCGCGTACGTGCTGCACATGCTGGAGATGCAGTTCTGGAATCAGACCGAAGGCGAGGCCCCGTTCAAACGCGCCATGCAGCAGTTCGTATCGGAGTATGCGGGCAAAGCCGCGACCACGGAGGACTGGAAGGCGTCGATGGAGAAGTCGATGCCGAAGGGGATGGATCTGGACGGCAATGGCAAGCTGGACTGGTTCTTCGACGAGTACGTGTACGGCACGGAGATTCCTCACTACACCATCAGCTCGGAGTTCACGGTGGTCGACGGCGCGACCAGCGCGCACCTGAAGCTGGCGCAGAGCAACGTCTCGGACAAGTTCGCGATGCGCATTCCGCTCTACCTGCAGATGCAGAACGGGACGACGGTGCGTCTTGCCAACGTGGTCATCCATGGCAACAAGACCATCGACACGAATGTCAACCTGGGCAAGCTGCCGTCGCCGGGTAAGGCGCTGCTGGTGAACGTCAACGCCGATGTGCTGAGCGACAACTAGAGCAAGTCCGGCCTGGATTTGCTCTAGCCGGCGGCCATTGGGCCCTCCGGTTTGGCAGCGCTGCGCCTGGCGATTCGGGCGCGGCGCCTGAGTTCGCGGTCGGAGAACATGGTCCCGCGGCAGGCGGCGGCCTGGCAGTAGCAGTCCGCCCCGTCCTCGTCGGAGTCGTGGAGGTTGTACTCGTAGGTGAGCTCTTCGCCGGCGGCGATCTCGCGGATGCTGCAGATAAAGACGCGTCCGTCCTCGTCCTGCTCGGTCTCGCAGTTGGGGTCGCAGGAGTGGTTGAGGAACATGGCCGTACCGAAGCCGTCAATGACTGTGTCCGGGGTACAGGTGAACAGGTAGGTGACGGGGCGGCCCTCGTAGCGGGCGTCGGCTTCGGCCTTGGACAGTCGCGCCCCGTCATACTCGCAAAGGCGGACGCCTTTCCTGATGGGGCGCGTGGTGTAGCAGCCGGCCGCGTGGATGGATGAGGAACGAATGACGAGCGAGGAAAGCACCATGATGGGCCGACTATAACAAACCTGGGACCAGGATTGTGAGGTGGAGTTTGCGGGATGGCCGGCGGAGACGCAGACCCGGGGCGAAGCGTCTAAAATAGGGAGGAAGACGATGGCGATGCGGAAACATCCCGGTGTGATGGTAGTGGCGGCGGCGTGGGCGCTGTGGTGCGCGGCCGGGTGCCTGGCGCAGACCGCGCCTGCCGCCGATCCGCAGAGCCCGCCCGCTGTTGGTCCGGCGCCGTGTTCGGTTGCGCCGCAACCTGAGCCATGCGGCAGCAAGCCGGGGGCTTCCGCCAAGCCCAGCGCGGCGGAGAAGTTTCCCTTTCCCGGCGAGGTCATCGGCGCGTCGCCGAGTGCGCCAGCCGCGGGCACAAGTCCGCCAAATCTGAGCGGAGTGCCGGATGCGCCCGATACGTCCGGCACCCCCTCCGCACCGCCCGGCAAGCAGGACGCCAGCAAAGCCTTCCCATTTCCCGGCGACGTCAGCAAGCCTGGTCCGGACACGAACGAGCCAGGAACCAGTTCCAGCAGCAGCTCGAACTCCGAGGATGATGCCACCGGGGCCGATGCGGGCGCGACTCCGGCGCTGCAGGACAAGGGCAGCGAGGGTAACGCGGCCACTCCCGGCAGACACCTGCTGCACCGGCTGAACCCGGTAGGAACCAAGCTGCAATCGGTGGACGAGCGCGAGGCCGAAGACCTGGACGTCGCCCACACCTATCTTGGCGTGGGCAACTTGCAGGGCGCGTACCTGCGCACCCAGGATGCGGTGAAGACGGCGCCCGACGATCCGGACGCACATTTTGCGCTGGCCGAGATTGCGCAGAAGCTGGAGAAACGGGACGAGGCTATCACCGAGTACAACGCCTGCCTAAAGCTCGATCCGCCGGAAAAAGAGGCGAAGGACGCGCGCAAGGCGCTGGCGCGCCTGAAGCCGTAGAGATTTCCGATCAATTTTCTGTGAAGGTCAAGTCAGGCGGTTGCGCACGATCGCAAGTCCGGCTGCCTCCGGCCGCTCGAACGGCTGCGGCCGCGGAGCCGTCCCGTCGGCGGCGATGGCCGAATCCGACAGGTCGTCCTCGAGTTCGAGGTCTTCATCCACGCGCAGGTACTTGCGCATGTAGCGGAGGGGTTCCTCGGCGATTGCGAGTTCGCGCAGATGGTATCGCCACGCATCGTCGCGCGTGCTGCGCCGGGTGTATGCCTTACGGACTACGGTGGCGATGGTGCCATCCTTCTTGCGCCGGGTAAAGGATTGGGTGGGTACCTGGAAGGTGATGCGCTCGCCGGCCTTCCAGAAGTTAGAGGCGAACTCGTGGGAGAACAGGAGCGCGTAGTATCGCCGCTCGGCGCACAAGGTGTCGACGGCCTGACGGGTGGTTTCCCACGGCAATCCGAGCTTGGAGATATACCACTTGCGGAACTCGAAACCGTTGGCCCGGGCTTGCGCGACGAGAAGATGAAGCAGTTCAAACCGTGTCATAAGATCGACTCGCGAACTTGAGACTAGTCCTTGCCCGTGCGCGGGGCTGTGTCTTAGCGCACATTTGGGCCTCTACTTTGAGATTATCCCGCGAAATTGCGCATTCATGATGACAGGAGCATCATAGTGGTATCCCCCGTGCCGGACGGTGACACGGGGGTTGCAAGTCTTGCCTGATTTCGTGCGGGTTAGCCGCGATTGAAGCTTTGCCTCTTAGGACACAGGTTCTTAGGAGATTGACTGCCATGGCCGTTACATGCCCGAAGTGCCTTGAACCGAATATCCGCAGATCGCGCTGGCGACCACTCGACTTTATTCTTAGAAGCATCGGTATGGTGCCGTTGCGCTGCACCGCCTGCCAACACCGCTTTTTCCGGTTTCGCAAGGACTTAAGGGCCGGTTGACGCTGCCTTCGGCTACCGGCTGGATCGACGAGACTCGGCTTGGACAGGTCGAGGCTAGAGGTGGGTGTGGTTTGGACGGCCCGCGCGCGCAGCTTTTGAATGAGGCAGCTTTTGGAGAGAATATTCCGTCCAAGTAGCAGGTAAAGTCGATTGAATGGGTTTGGCGATTTGAACGGGCCGCGGGAACGGTGGTCGGGATGCCCGCGGCCGGGTGGTTGTCCGCCCGCGCCCAGGGCAAGCGCCGGGCGCGTGGGTCATCGCGAATTCGGATTCGGAGCCGGGCTGGCGAGCCTGGCTGTATTGGCACTGGGGCTGGTGTGCGGAGCAGCCGCGGCCTACGCCGCGCCCCCATCCGCGCCGGTTGCCAAGGATGACGCCGCGCTGCACAGCTATCCGCTCAACCTCGACCCGGTCGTCCGCGACGGCTATGAGCACTTCTACATTCTGGACTACGATGGCGCGATAAGCCGTTTTGAGTCGGTGCTGAAGGCGCATCCACAGGACCCCATGGCCTACGGGTACGTGCAGATGGCGACCGTCTTCCGCGAGTTGTACCACCAGGACCTGCTGGACACCACGTACTATGCGCACGACAATTTCCTCACGTCGAAACGGAATGTGCCGGTGTCGGCGGCCACGCGGCAGCGCATCGAGTACCTGACCGACACGGGCATCCGGCTGGCCGACGAACGGCTGAGGGCCAACCCCAGCGATAAGAATGCGTACTTTGCGCGAGGGTACCTGCGCGGCATTCATGCGGTATTCATCACGCTGGTGGATCACAGCTTCGTGACCGCGGCGCGGCAGGGATATGCGTCGCGGGGCGACTCCGAGCAGGTGCTAAAGCTCGACCCGGAGTACGCGGACGCGAAGATGGCGATCGGCATCCAGCAGTTCGCGGTGGCCAGCCTGCCGCGCTGGGTGCGCATGCTGGTGGGGATTGTGGGAGTGGGGGGGAACAAAGAGCGGGGACTGAACCTGCTGCGCGAGTCGGCCGCACATGGGGTGATTACGTCGGTGGAGTCGCGCACTGTGCTGTCGGTGTTTCTGCGCCACGATGGCCGCTATCCGGAGGCGCTGGTGGTGCAGCGTGGACTGGCGACGGAATATCCGCACGATTACCTGTTTCGCCTGGAAGAGGCGAATCTGGCCAAGGACGAAGGCAACGGGCCGGGCGCGATTGCGCTCTACAAGGAGGTGCTGGCGGATGCGGCGAAACCGGGCTACTTCGTCGATCCGCGGCGGCAGTTGGCGTACTTTGGGCTGGCCGACACGCAGCGCGGACAGAACGACATCGCCGATGCGGCGGAGAACTACGTGAAGGCGGCCGACCAGCCCGATGGCAGCGACTGGCTGCGCAAGCGAGCGCAGCTGAACGCCGGGGAGATGTATGACCTGCTGCACCAGCGGCAAAAGGCCGTGCAACTGTACCGCCTGGCGTCGTCTGGCGGAGGAGACCAGTCGCAGGCGGAGATGGCGCGGCGCCTGTTGGAGACTCCGTATGCGGGGAAGTAGCCGGGCCCGAGTTTTGCGGAACCGGGAAGGCCGCGGGTGCGTACAGAAGTCTGGGGATGTGGCAAAATAAGGAGTTCCCGGAGGCCTGCGATGTACTGCTCTCATTGCGGAAAACAGATGGATGATACCGCTCGATTCTGTGCCGCCTGCGGCGCGGCCTCGCCGGTGGTTTTTGCTCGGGCGCCGCTCCCGGGACAACTGACCCGGTCGCACTATCACCGGATGATTGCCGGGGTCTGCGGGGGTCTGGCGCTTCATTATGGGTGGGACCTCTCGCTGGTGCGGGTGATTGCGGTGCTGGCGCTGTTCGTCTCTTGCGGCACGGCAATGCTGGCCTACTTTGCCATGTGGATCATCATTCCCGATGGACCTTACGAACTGCCTGAGCAAAGCAGCGCAGGGAATCCTGGCGCCAGCGTTTGAGCGCTCGCACGGGCAAGACCGCAGGCAGCAAGCCGGCTCCGAGGGAGTTGGATTCACGGCCATTCCAAGCCCGCGGGCGCACGCTCTGCTGCGATGGAGTGCGGCTGGACGCGCTGGCGGAGCAGTATGGAACGCCGCTGTATGTTTACTCCGCCGGACAGATCCGGCAGCGGTTTGGGCTGTTCCAGCAGGCCTTTGCGGGACGGGCGGCGACGATCTGCTACGCGGTGAAGGCGAACTCGTCGCTGGCGATCCTGCGGCTGCTGGCGGAGCTTGGCGCGGGCTTCGACATCGTCAGCGGGGGCGAACTGGAGCGGGTGCGGCGGGCGAGCAAAAAGGCGCTGAAGCGAGTGGTCTTCTCCGGCGTAGGCAAGCAGGCCTGGGAGATTGACGCGGCGCTGAAGGCGGGAATCCTGCTGTTCAACGTGGAGTCGGAGGCTGAGCTGGCGCTGCTGGCGGCGCGGGCGGAGGCGCTGGGCGTGCGCGCGCGGTTCGCGCTGCGGGTGAATCCCGATGTTTTTGCGGAAACGCATCCTTATATTTCGACCGGCCTGCGCGAGCACAAGTTCGGCATCGAGATCGGGCTGGCGCGGGCGATCTACCGCAAGGCGGTGCGGTGGAGGCGGCTGGATGCGGCCGGAGTGAGCGTGCATATCGGCTCGCAGATACGCACCGTTGAGCCGTTTGCCGCGGCACTGGCGCGGGTTGCGGGGCTGGTCGGCGAGCTGCGAAAAGATGGGCACGACATTCGCTACGTGGACGCGGGCGGCGGCCTGGGCATCGACTACAGCGATCCGCCGGAGGAGCCGAAGTTCGATCCGGCGCGCAAGGTGAAGGACTACGCCGCCGCGGTGGACAAGGCGACGGCTGGGCTGGACGCGCACCTGCTGCTGGAGCCGGGACGCTTCGTGGTGGCGCAGGCAGGCGGGTTGCTGACGCGGGTGCTGCAAGTGAAACGCAACGGCGTGAAGACGTTTGTGATCGTCGATGCGGCGATGAACGACCTGATCCGGCCGGCGTTGTACCAGGCGCACCACGAGATTCTGCCGGTGGCGCGGCCGGGCCGGTCGACGGCGGTGGTCGACGTGGTAGGCCCGGTGTGCGAGTCGGGTGACTTCTTTGCCCACGACCGCGCGCTGAC
>PLUT01000101.1:0-125 GCA_003162875.1 Granulicella sp. | reverse complement strand
CGGCGGGAGACGTGGAAGGACTTGTTCGCGCCGGAAATTCTGTAGACCCCCTCCTCCCCCACATGGTGGGCCCTTTAGGCACTTCGCTCGGTTCTCAGTTGTGAGCTGTGGGATCAACGTACCCC
>PLUT01000024.1 GCA_003162875.1 Granulicella sp. | reverse complement strand
GGCGCTGACATCATTATCCCAGTATCATCCTGCAAACCGGCGCCGCAATTGAAGCCATGGAACTACGATTCACGTGCCGATCGCATGTTTACCGGTCCGCTCGTCGTTGGTCTCCGTGAAGTTTCTCGCGAACTGGTCTTCTCCAGCTCGTACACAGTCACTCAGCACGCTTCGGTGGATACCATCCTCACGGAGCTGATTCCAAAGGCACGTGAAGCTATGCAATCCCTCAAGGATGCATGGAGAGCGGGCAACCACGAAGCGGTCGTCAACCAGATCGGTCAAAAGGTCTCTCTCGACGAATTCGCTAAAGGTGAAACCAAGGATCAACTTATGAGAACTGTGGAAGCAACTTTACTCGCGGACGGATCTGGTGAAATTTGCCAGCACCCGTACATCTACCGTCAGGTAGATAAACTGCTTGCAAAGTGGGCCTACAAGGTTCTCACAGGCGGCGGCATGCATCTCCCAGGCTTTGCACTGGCTGATGACGGCTTCTTGTTTCTTGACGAAAACGGCGGCGTTGTCTCCGGCTCCGACTGGATCCCTGGAGAGATAGCCCTTACGAGTCTCACGTCCGCACGTTCGTTGTGCGTTCGTTACCCCGTCCGCATGAAGGAAGACCTGTTGCCCATGATGAATTGGAACCGTGACGCTGCGGTAGCCTTTCTGATCGACACAATGGGACTTTCTGANNCGACTTTGACCAAATCTGCGTCGTTGACGAAGGTTTGTACCCGAAGTTCGTACAGGACCGGTTTGATTTTGAATCGACCTACGTCGTTACCAAAACAAAAGCAGATCGCCTGAAGTCCCCAATGTATAGCCTCGAGTTCATTGCCCTGAAGTCTCTGGGCAATCAGATCGGAGTGATTACAGACACTATGTCCTCTTGCATCGCAGCCGGCCTAATGGATGAGATGTATGAGCTGGTGGAGGAACTCCAGAAAGAGATCGACTCGTTGAAACACAACACTCGGGCTGACCTCTCCAAGATCAAAGAAATCCAAGCCAAGTGCGGCAAGGCTCTTTGGTTGAAGATGAAGAACGTGAAATCCGTCTCAGAGCTATTGGAATTGGAAGTGAAGCCTACCGACATGATCGGCTTCATGTACAACAGCCTCCGCAAGGACCTGGTTGAGATGATGGACAAACCGATGGAAATCCGTCAGTTTCAAGGTTTGCTCGTTGGCAATACTCCCACCCAGGCAATGCTCGAGGAATCGCGTCTCGTGTTCCATGCTTTCGCTGCAGGCAACAACATGCTGCGCGAAGTCATGGACATCAAAGTAGCACTTCTCAAGAAGGCAGAGGCTGAATTCGATACTGCCAAGGAAAACGGACAACAGGAGAGCATCAAGATCGCCCGCAAGGCAATCGCGAAGGCTCGCGCTGAAGTCAAGGTTACCGAAGAGAAGCACAAAGACCAGTCGTCCAACCTCATCGGCATCGTCGCTGCGTGGGGCAAGGGCAAGACTGAGAACCGGAAGCAGTGGGCCCAGGCTGTTCACACCATCGTTTGCGGTGGGCGTGGCACGGGATCCATTCTCTTTCATGTGTTTCCGCAGGAAGCGATCGATGCGATTGCGGGACGCACCAACGGCATACGGGTATCGGTTGCACAAAACAACGTGGCCGGCATCGTAACTGTCAAGGACAACATTTTCTATATGGATGCGTTCAACGGCGGGAAGGCTGAGCCTCTCTTCCGTTATGACATGCAGAAGCGAAAACTGGCAAATGCCAAGGTCGCCGCTGCAGTCGTCTGCTAAAGAGTTTCGTCACTCTCTAACAGAGCCTGTTCAACCCACTGCAGAGTGGACAACCCGAAAGAGGCTTGCCAAATCCAAGCCTCCGTCGGAGGCTTTTTGGCAGGCTGAGGAGGATTCAAATGCTACATCTTCTCGTTGTTCTGTCATCAATCCACCACCTGCACGCCATCGTCGCCTGTGTCGGGGCCTTCGACGTAATTGGATTCACCATCCTTTACGTTGAGTTCCGGTCTGACATGGTGGCAATGCGCAAAGCACGCACGTGCCTCTGATCGTCACAGATCCCAGGTTCCGGTAACCAGCAAGAGCTAATTCGTCAGCTCGCGCCGGCTACGACAATCTAAAACCACTCTTTGAGTGGGTCACCCGTAGGGGCTTTTCGACAAGCCCCTACGGGGCAACTGTCGGAAAGCTAAGGAGATTNNGCGCGCGGCTTGGATCGGATCGCTCACCCCCGCCTACCGGAAGCAACACCGCGTCCGGTAGTCAGACGCAAACCGCTGTCTGAGCGGACAACCCGAAGGGGCTCTAATCGATGAGCCCCCTCGGGGACTTATCTAGAGTTGATGGAGAAGGGGCTATCCGATTCCGTCAGGAGCAGCCGAACGCAATGCACGACGGCCACGATCTTTGGCTAAAGGTCATCAAGGAGCGCTCTGAAAAGCAGAACTAAAGGTGGCGTCTTGGGGTCGAGCCTACTTGGCTCGGCCCATCACGCTTCGATAGCAGTGGATCGCATCCGGATTGCCGAGGTTGGTTACTGGAGAACGCCCATCTCGCTAGGCACGATTCTGGATTTACGACAAATCGCCTTATCATGCCGGACTCCCTCGATAGGGCGGTGAGATCGGTGGCTTTTTATCCTTGCCGTGCAAGTTCAGCAAGCCGTTCTTGTATGAGGGGGACCCGCTCGTTATCCAAGACGAATCCAGGAAGCACGTCAAGGAACCGAGGTTCAGCGAGCAACATCTTTGCTGCCTCGGCCAGATAACGTCGAAGCTCTAGCGGAGACTCGGCGATCTCCCGAAGCAAAGTATCTCGTCCTTCGAGTACAGCAACGAAATCTTCAAGATCGTGACTGGCCTGAAAATCCATCTTGCCGCGTCCCCGAAATGCTTCCATCTTCGTTCCCAGGAAAAACGGCGCGGTAATGACTCGGATCGATTGTCCGCCGGGGAGAGTGACTATGAACGCATGGCGAAGCGCCGACTCATACCAGATGTTCGTGAACCCAAGCACTTCTTCGTTGAGCGCCAACACATCCACTGTCAGGGCACCATTGTGCCACCGGCACGTGAGAGGCTTTTCCCCTTCGTCTTCTGTGAAATGAGCCGCGCGCAGACGCTCTGAGAACGCGATGTAGTCCGCATACGTGACAATTTCGGCGATCACATCGACATCGTTCGTACCGCGAATCGGAGCGGCAGCCTTGTCAGTAATCAGCAGCCCCAGTGTGATGCCGCCAACAAAAACAATCTCATTCAGAAACGGAGCGAGTTTGCGAACCGCGTCCTCCAGCAGCGGCAGGTTAGGATCGGGCATCGATCTCCTTGCCGAGCAATTCGATCGCAAGGTTACGTTCGCGCGTTCTCCCGCCGCGAACGGCATCGCAGAGTGCGAGCACACTATAGAATTTGGGATCTCGCAGCGCGGCCTTGGGCGCTCCCTTGTACAGCGGCGCAAACGCGATGCCCCGGACTTTTCCTTCGGCATACGGCCAAACTTCAGGAGGATCGCCATCATCCAGAAAACGCGACTTCAAAGGCTCTGCGGACGCACCCGTCGGGACACCGCGCGCCAGAGTGCCCTTTGCTGCTGGAAAGACATACCTGAATCCATGAGACAGGAACTCGATGAGCGCAGACCGGTTGACCCGCTTTTCCCCATTGGCGATGTGAAGCAGCCCTGACTCGGCACTCCGCTTCAGAGACTTTGACACCTCGGACGGAGAGATGAAGAGGCTTTCCGCCAGGTCTTTGGAGGGCACTTGTGGCGCATTCTGGATGGCGAGTTTTAGGAGAAGAGCAACGTCCTGGCCTTGCATGGGCTAATTGTAGGCGATAATTTCCAATTTGGAAATTGGAAAGTCGGCGCGGAGGTGTCCCGATCAACAGCCGCTTCCATGAATTTCGAACCGCGCAGCGAAAGGGAAGGGAACTCCCGCGAAAGTCGTCGGCCCAACCCAACGTCCCGGTTCCCGCAAGTTTCTCAGGAACACTCTCGGTGCCCGCTGGTGCCTGTCGGCTACTCCCGTTGCTTGCTAAGTCCCACATTTCAGAACTCATAATTGGAACTCTTCAGCTTCAAGAAAAGACAACGACTACCAGCGCCGCGAGTGGTGCCGGTGGCTATCGAAATCATCAGCCACCGCACCGGCCGGGGATTACACCTGGAACTGGCGACTCAAGGGATTGAA
>PLUT01000309.1 GCA_003162875.1 Granulicella sp. | reverse complement strand
GATTAGGTGATCGCCGGCATAAACATAGAAGCCCCACCCTAACCCGGTGGGGCTTTTTGCTGCTTGGAGCCCTGGAGGACACCAGCCCGAGGGCGGGCAGCAGGCTTCTGAATTCACGCGCTGTCAAGGGTCACGATAGCGGATGGAGACCACCGGACATGTCGCCTTGGCAAGAAGTTGATAGACAAAGCTAGTGTGGAGCCGCCGTCTGAATCGAGACGGGGCATGTGCTCCCAGGACAATCAGGCCGGCGTTTACCCTCTGGGCCCGGTCGATCATTTCATCGAGCTCCATGCCGCGGTCCAGATAAAACGCTGGTTCGAACCAGTCCGAAGCGGCTTCGGGAAGAACGCGCCGCATCCTCTCGCAGTATTCATCTGCCAGGTCCTGGCGAAGCTTCGGATTGTTCTCAGCGGCTACAGGCAGCAACTGGCAGACATCGATGGGCGCGCGAAATTCCCTGCTCAGAAACAGCGCGTACGGCGCAGCTGCAATGGCTTCTGGAGTGAAATCGGAGAAGTACAGTATCTTCTCCAGGTGCAAGCCAAGGTCGAGCCCCGCCATCACATGGGCACCTACGGTCATGGTAGGGCAGTTTGCCGACAGAAGAATCTCTTCCGTGTTTGAGCCAATGAGCAGGTACTCGACTCCGCGATGCACGCCATGGGTACCAAGGACGAGAAGATCTGCTGAATGACGGTCAACCGCCTGGAGGATCACGTCGCTCGGAATACCTTCCTCAACGAACGTCTCCACTTCGAGCCCCAAGCGTCGAACGCCCGATGCGATGGCTCCCAATCGTTCCTGCGCACCCTTGCGGCTGAGACATGGCTGTGCCGTCTGCGTCTCTGCCTCTCGTGCTGCGGAGGAAAGCTCCAGCACATGCAGCATGACGAGGACCGCTTTGAAACGATGCGCGAAAGCCACCGCATAATCCAGAGCGAGGCGGGAGCTGGCAAGAAAGTCGGTTGCGAACAGAATGCGCTTAATGGTCGGCTTTGCGTTCATGACGCTGGCCCTCTCACTGTATTACGGTTGAGACCCGCTCTGGAATCGCAGCGTGGCCAGGTCCGCTTCGTAGTCAAAGCGGGCGTTTACGTCCTCGATCTGCGCCTGGGTTTGCTGCAACTGCGCCTGGCTCAGCTCAACGATGGAGCTCAAACCCAGGCGATACCGCGTATCCGCAAGATCGAGTGCCGTGTTGGCCTCCCGCAAAAGCTCCGACGTCACGCTCATCCTCTGCTGGGCGGTGTTGCTCGCGAGCCACGCAGTGCGGACGTCGCGCACGATGCGGTCCGTCAGGGCGCGGCTCTGTTCGTCAGATGCCTGGGCTCGCAGGCTGGCTTCGCTGGCTTCGGCGTGGAATTTGAAGCCGTTGAAGATGGGAATGCCGATGTTTACTCCGGCCGCTCCGTACCAGTTTGTGATGAAGTATTCGCTGCCGCCCACCGGCGTAGCGCCCACCACGCCCAATCCCGAGACGGTTGGCAGCAACTGGTCGTGCTGGGCGCGAGCAAAGCGCACGTCGGCGTCGTGGTTCAATTTCAGAGCAAGCAGATCGGGGCGCTGCTGTAATGCCAGCGCGACCACCGCATCGGCCGACGGTGCAACCGGCGCCGGCGGAGACGGATCGTCGATGAGCTGGTAGCGGGTATCGTCAGTCGTCCCCAGCACTTCATTCAGGCTGACCATCGCGGCGTCGTACTGGTTCTGCGAGTCTAGCTGCAGCAGTTTTGCCTGCGACAGGTTCACCTGGGCGAAGCTCTGGTCCAGCGTCGACCGCAGCTTGCTGGCGGTTAGCGCGTCCACCTGATCGCCGACACTCTGGCGCGCATTGACGGTGCTTTTGGCGACCTCCAGCGTCGCCTGCGCCTCCAGCGCCCGGTAGAACGCAAAGTCTGCCGCCAGGGCGATGTCCTCGCGCGAGGCTTGCGCATCCTGATCCGCAGCTTTTGCCTGAAGGTTGGAGGAGGCGACCAGGTTTCGGATCCGGCCAAAGTCTGTAATCAACTGGCTGAGCGTGACTCCCGCGCCAACGTGATAGAGCAGCCGGGAAGCGTCCAGCGAGCCCGTCGAGATCCGGCTCGCCTCTTCCGCATCTACTCCGGTTATATTGCCGTTCAGGTTGGGCAGTTCCGCCGAGCGGGTCTCGCGAACCACCTGCTTCTGCGCCAGCGCGGTAAGTGCTGCTACGCTGATCCGCGGATTGTTCTTCAGCGCGAGTTGCTCCGCCTGCTGCCGCGTCATAGCCTCCCCATCTGCAACTGCAGCAGAAGGCGTTGCGGCAGTGTTAGTGGAAGGCGGAGGGGCTGGAGAATTGGGCATCGGACCCGGCGACTGCACCGCGAGCCGCATTTGCGGCGCATCGGGCAGATTGCGCGCGATTTCCTGTGCCCTCACATCGGCAAGGCACAGCACCAGACAGAGTGGAAGAAATGCAATTCCTTTACCCATGGATCACCTCGACCGCCGCAAGTCCATCCCCTTCGTCGCGGGCCTCTTTTCTATGGATCAGCAGATATGCGGCTGGAACCAGGTAGACCGTGATGATGCCCGAGGAGATAATCCCGCCGAGTATGGCGCGGGCCAGCGAGGCATACTGCTCACTTCCCGGTTCGAGCGCCAGTGCCATTGGAATGAGGCCGAGCACGGTCGCCAGCGTGGTCATCAAGATGGGACGCAGGCGCATCGAGCAGGCATCCGCGATGGCCTTGCGAATGGGCACGCCGCTGGCCCGCAGGGAGCCCACGAACTCCACGATAAGAATGCTGTTCGAGACGGCGATTCCAGCCATCATGATCACCCCCATCAGCGACATCACGTTCAAGGTTGTGCCGGTCGCCAGCAGGATGAGTACCACTCCCGAAAAGCCGGGCGGGATTGCCAGAAGAATGATGAAGGGATCGGAGAATGAGGCGAATTGCGCCATCAGGATGAGGTACACGAGCACGATCGCGAGGATCAGGCCTATGCCAAAGCTCTTGAATGAGTCGTGCATGTTCGCCACTGCGCCGCCGACGTTGACGGTGATGTTCGAAGAGTGGCTCATCCCGGCCAGAACGCGGTTGACCTCGGCGCTGACGCGGCTGAGGTCTTCCTTCTTCGGCATGACGTAGATGTCAAAGCTGCGGCGGAGTTGGTAATGGTCGACCTCAGTTGGAGTATTGATCTGGGTGATGGAAGCGAGCGACTCCAGCGGCGTTGTGTTCGCGGCTCCGGGAGCACGCAATGGAATCTGCTTGAAATCGGTGAGCGTCTTGATCTGGTTGTCGGGATACTGCACGCTGAGGAAATAGTTGTTGCCAGTCTTGGGATCCACCCAGAAGCTGGGAGCAATCATGGTGTCCGACGTGAGGGCCGTGATGACGTCGTCAATCGCAGACTGGGGCGAAATCCCCAGCAGCGCCGCGTGCTCCCGATCGATGTTCAATTCCAGGCCAGGATAGTTCAGGTCCTGCGGAATCAGCACATCGCTCACGGTGCTCAGCGGCCTTACCTTCTCCGCCACCGCCTGGGCGAAGGCAAACGTGCTCTCCAGATCGCTCCCACCGATGCGAATGTCCAGCGGAGCAGGCTGTCCTTGATTGACCACCGAGTCCACCAGACCGCCGGTCTGAAAGTAGGCGTTTACCTCGGGAAAATCCGTGGCGAAGCGCTCGCGCAGACGCTGCATGTAAACGAAACTGCTGGTCTTGTGCTCTTCCTTCAGGCTGACCTGGATGAAGGCGGTGTGCATGCCGGAGTTGCTGGTGTAGATGGCGGAGAGGTCCGGCGTGATGCCGATGTTCGACACAATCATGTTCATATCGTCGGGGGAGACGACCTTGCGGATATCGTCTTCCATCCTGGCTACATACTCGTCCGTTACCTCGATGCGCGTTCCGGGCGGCACCTTCACGTTAACCACAAACTGTCCCGGGTCCGTGCGCGGGAAGAACGCCTTCCCCATGAATGGGTATAGCACCACGCTGATGGCTATCACCAGCACTGTCCCGCCAACCACCACGCCGGGTCGGCGAAGCGAGAATGCGACACCCCGTTCGTACCCACGCAGCAGCCGCTGGAACTGGTGGTTGAACCGCTCTACGATACGTCGAAACAGACTCGGCCTGGAAAAACTCTCCTCTGCATCGGCCAGGGATGTTTCTGCTTGCGCCGCGGTTTTGTGTGTTTGGGAAGGATCGATGCGGATGAACTTCGAGCAAAACAGCGGCACCACGGTCATAGCCACGATGTAAGACGCAAACAACGACAAAACCACGGCGAGCGCAAGCGCGGTGAAAATATACTTGCTTATCCCGACCAGCAGGATGACAGGAAAGAAGACGATGCTGGTGGCGCAGGTGATGGCAAGCAGCGCCAACTCCACTTCCTTTCCGCCCCGTTCCGACGCCACCACCGGATCTTCTCCCATCTCCATGTGGCGGAAGATATTCTCCAGCACCACCACCGAGTTATCGATGAGACGGGAGAGCGCCAGCGCCAGCCCGCCCAGCACCATCGTGTTGATCGTGCTTGCCCCAAGATCGAGAGCGATGAACGTCGCCAGGCAGGAGATTGGAAT
Organism: Granulicella sp.; assembly: GCA_003162875.1. GTDB lineage: Bacteria > Acidobacteriota > Terriglobia > Terriglobales > Acidobacteriaceae > Edaphobacter. Next base: position 3,433 of record PLUT01000309.1, on the reverse strand, counting down.
CGAGAGCAGCACGCTGATGGTCGCGCGCAGATTGCCCAGAAACAGCAGGATCATCAGCGCCGTCAGAACCAGTCCCATGGTTCCTTCGTTGATGACGTTCTTGACCGCCAGCTTGACGAAGGCCGACTGGTCGAAGACGACGCTGGTCCGTAGCACGGAGGGAACATCCAGCAGATGCTTCACGGCGTCGCGAATCCCGTTCACGATGCTGATGGTGTTGGAGCCGCCGCCCTGCTTGAGCACTGGAATATAAACCGAGTGCTGTCCGTCCACCCGGACGATGTTGTATTGCAGTTGACCGGCGTCCTCCGCCTTGCCCACATCCCCAACCAGAACCGACTCGCCGATATGGTCCTGCTTGTCGGTTTTGATCGGGAGCGCGTTAATCTCGTCGACCACGGGAACCTGGCTGTTGGCGTAGATGTTGTAGTCCTTGGCGCCGATCCGCACATCGCCGGCCGGCAGGATCAGGTTCGATTCATTCACCGAACGCACCACGTCCATCACAGACAGTTGGTGCGCCTCCAGCTTCACCGGATCGACGTAAATCTGGATCTGGCGATACTTGCCGCCATACGGTTGCGGAACGGATGCGCCCGGAACATTGGCAATCTGGTTGCGCACCGTGAATTGCGCCAGGTCTTTCAACTGAGTCTGGTTCAGCCCCTGGCCTTCCAGCGTCACCAGGCACACCGGCAGGTTGGATGCATCGAACTTCAAGACGACCGGCGGCAGCGTCCCGGGCGGAAGGCGACGCAGATTGGCCATCGCCAGGTTGGAGATATTGCTCACCGCGGAGTTCGCATCCGTGCCCGGCTGGAAGTAGATCTTGATGAGGCTGACGCCCGGCAGCGAACGCGATTCGATGTGGTTTATGTTGCTGCCCAGCGTAAAGAAGCGCTCGTAACTGTCGGTAATGTCGGCCTCGATCTGCTGCGGCGGCATGCCGGAGTAGAACGTTGCCACTACCACCACCGGGATATTGATCTCCGGAAACAGATCGACCGGCATGCGCAACACCGTGGTCACGCCCACCACCACCACCATCAGGCAGAACATCAGGATGAAAAATGGATACTTGATCGCAAAGGAGGACATTACTGACCCACCTCCTGCGCAGCGGTCGGGATAAACGCGGCATGAGGCGAGACCGTCTCGCCCGCCTGGTAGTTCGTTTGCCCCGACGCAATCACGCGCTCGCCTTCCTGCAGGCCGCTGGCAATCTCATCTTGATTTGCCGTTTGTATGCCCAGCGTGACGGCTCGTTTCTCAACCTGGTTCGCGGCGTTGACCACCAGCACATAGATCTGGTCGCCGCTCTGGACCACCGCCTGTGCCGGCAGGATGAGTGCATCGCTCTTCTGTTCCAGCTGAATCGTCGTCTCCGCATACATTCCCGGGCTTAGCACCAGGGTCGGGTTCGGAACGTCGACCTCCGTCAGCATGGTGCGCGTGTTGGTATCCAGTGAACGCGTAAAACGCACGATGGTGCCGGTAAAGCTGCGGCCGGTTGCGCTGACATTCACCTGGACTTTGCCGCCCTGGTGAATGTAGGGCACGTCTCCCTCGGGCACCGGCATGCGCAGGCGGAGCAGGTCGCTCTGTGCCACCTGCACCACCGGCATCGACTGCGTGTCGGAGGTTGTGCCGGCCTGGATCAGCGATCCCGTGTCCGCGTAGCGCATGGTCACCACACCGGTGAACGGCGCGACGATCTGCTCGTAGTTCGTCAAGGTCTGGTAACGGTGACTGTCCGCCTTGGAGACTCCGAGTTGCTGCTGCGTGGATACCAGCGTGGCCTGGGCGACGCCGATCTGGGCTTCGGCCTGCTGGTCCTTGGACTGGGCGTCGTCGAGTTCCTGCTGCGCGATCAGGCCGGGTTTTTCCTTGGCAGCCTCGGCCAGGCGGGTGTATTCGGAGTGCAGGGCGGAATAGGTGGCCTTGGCGGCGGCGACCTCGCTTTGCGCACGGACGATCTCCGACTGCGAGTGCTGCACCTCAGCCTGCGACCCGTTCAACTGGTCCGCGAGTTCGGGCACCTCGAGGGTGGCAAGCACTTCGCCGTTGTGGACCAGGTCGCCAATATCCACCTTGATCGAACGAATGTAGCCCGAGACCTTGGCGTGAAGATCGACCTGCTGGTACGCCTGAAACTGGCCGGCCACGGTGAGCGTGCTGGCCAGGCTTCCGCGGCGGACGCTGACCACTGCGGCGGCCGTGGGAGCCGCTGCCGGAGGCGCTTCTTTGCAACCTGACGCGAGAAGAATCACGAAGACCGCAATCCACACAATTTGCCTTCTGGACATGAAACCACCTTAGGTCTTGAGTTTTGGGCCGAGTCGTTCCAGGGGACGGACACTTCCGCCAATCGCAGAGCGTCGCTTCAAGAATAGTCAAGCTGCCGTCAGGAGGCGATAGGGGGAGCTCTGGGACCGGTAAGGGAGGCCTGCCGCGAGCACACCATCCGCGAGGTTTCCGCCCCCCCGTTCCCCTCTTTGGCGCCACGCAAACCGGTTCGCTGCGCGTTGGCCGGCAGGGCCGCGGCAGCGCTCCAGATGTTGGCGCGAGTCGCCTGGACAAAGGGGCGGCCCGAAAGCGGCAGGTTCTCCAGGAGCCGGTTGGCCTGCGGCCGCTCCTTTTGCGAGAGAAGCTTTGCCGCCGGCGCGGCAGGGTGCGCGGCGCGAGCGTGATACAGCGAGAGCTTGTACTGCAATCCCCAGGAGGAGACAGCGAAAGCCAACATCAGAATGACAACCAATGCTGGCAGCCTGCGCCGAGTTGTCGTGTCGGAGGTCAGCAAAGTTCTCAAGTCCCAGNNTTCTCACCTCCGTTAGACGCATATTAGACAGGCCTCGACGGCGCCGGAGAGATTTTTCCCTATCTATTGCAAGCAAACCGCTTAGTCGTACATGCTTCCTCGGGGCGGGGTTACGGCTCGTGGACGGCCGCACCCTGCTCATCTCCGGTCCGCGCTCAGGGGTCTGGCGACGGCATGGGGGCTTCCACCCATCTTTGTCTTTGTGCGATAGTCCACCAGAGGGCGTTGCCATGTTCGAACAGGACCTCCGATTGACCATGCCGGACGGGACCGCCGACGCTGTGCTGTTTTCGCCGGATCCGTCCACTCCTTTGCCGGGAGTGCTGCACCTGCCCGATATCGGCAGCATCCGCGAGGCGCACCGGCAGATGGCTCGCCGCCTCGCGGCCGAGGGTTACGCCGTGCTGATGCCGAATCCGTTCTATCGCAGCGGCCGCCCGCCGCTGTTCGACTTTCCCCGCAAGATGGGTGAACCTCGCACGATGCAGCGGTTCGCGGAACTGGTGGGTCCGATGACCCCGGAGGCGCAGCAGCGCGATGTTGCCGCCTACGTCGACCACCTGGCCGCGCAGCCGGCGGTCCGGCCGGGCGTCGCGGGCGCCGTCGGCTATTGCT
>PLUT01000315.1 GCA_003162875.1 Granulicella sp. | reverse complement strand
CGCCATCCAGGCCGCCGAATAAGCGATTGAATCATTGACCGCACTCGGTTGGCGGCCACTGGCGAAGTGGCAAATTAACCGCCTATATATGCAATATATTGCACATTCGATCGCACAAAACTGCATCCATTGGATTCAAAAAAGCTAAAGGGCCTCCGTTCTGCGAAGCAGTTAACCATCCAAAAATGTGTCACTTAGAGTCTCCGCGCCAGATCTCCGAAAAATCGGCGCCCTTTCCTCCTCATCGGCCACCAAATTGCAGAATCAATCGGCAGAAGTCAAAAAATCTACCCTGAGGTCCGGCCCATGTTTAGTTCCCGATTGAAGTACTTTCTGGCTGTCGTTCCATTTCTTGCCATGACATCGGTTCCCATGCACGCAACCACCATCCTCTCCGAGAACTTCGACGAGGTACCTGCGGCTCTGGGTGTCACCACAGCAGGCGTGTTTTCAGCCATTGGCGGCACGAATATAGATGTCGTAGGCGCAGCGGACGGATTCGGGTACCTGTGTACCGGCCCGGAGTCCGGCAACTGCGTCGATCTCGGCGGTAGCAACGGCATTGATCCTGTCGGCAACATCGATCTCACCACCTCCCTGACCCTGGCGGCCGGCGTCTACGACCTTAGCTTCGACCTGATCGGTTCGCAACGCGACGAAACGACTTCGACAACGGTGGATTTTGGCACCTACTCGCAGACCTTCGTGCTCACAAGCGGCGACATCACCTCTGGCGTTGTGATCAATCAGGCTGTGACGGTCACTGGTGGATCGACCCAGCTTGAGTTCATCGATAACGGCACTGCGGATAACATCGGCGCGCTGCTGGACAACGTCTCCATCTCCACCGTGTCGGCGGTGCCGGAGCCTTCGAGCCTGATGCTTCTGGGCACGGGAATCCTGGGTGCGGCGGGCCTGATGCGTCGGCGGCTCACCGCCTAACAACGTTATAACGATTCTCCTCGGATCGTTCGGTCGACTTTGCCGGGTGCGGGACGTCTGCATCCGGCAAAGCCATTTAACCGCCTCGATTTCGCCGCACCGGTGCGCAACGGTCGTGCATAGTTCACCAGGATGCTGGGCAATGGATAGCGCTGTTCCCAGCGTCGCCTCCCACGCGGATGCGACAATAGTCCCATGAAACAGCTAGCAAAAGGACTGCTTTGCCTCGGCGTTGCCCTCGCCTTCGCCGCCGCTATCGCAGGATGCACCAAGCTGCCGCCGCCCACTCCGCTCTCCGAGCTGAACCCGCAGCAGATGCGCGGCCACGACGTCTACCAGGCGCACTGCGCCCAGTGCCACAACGACCGCACCAACGACCCGCTACAGGGTCAGTCGCTGCGCGGCATCTTCAAAAAGCAGTACCTCGACAGCGGCGCCCCCGCCAACGACGACCGCGTCATGGACGCCGTCCTCTACGGCCGTCCCATGATGCCCGCCATGGGCTCCCAGATGACGCCGCAGCAGCGAGACGACCTGCTCGCGTATCTGCACACGCTGTAATCGCTGATCGCTGACAGCTGGTAGCTGACCGCTGGTCGTCGATCGCCTTTCGCGGCTTGCTGTCGTGAGGAACAAATGAGCGATCCAGAAACCGAAAGCAAGAACGTAAAGGGTCAGATGTTGCCCGGCATCGCCGGCATCTGCATCTTCATGATCCTCATGACCACGGCCAACGTGTATGCCTCGCTCGCCGGCGTCTACGGCCGCGGCGTCGCCAAATACGCCATCCTCACCCTGTGCACGCTGCTGGCCACCGGCATCTTCGGCTTGCTGCGTCTGGCCAAATGGGGCTGGGCGCTGGTCACCGCCGGCTGCCTGCTCCTCGCCGCGGGATATTTCTATGCCTACGCCAGGATCCACACCGGCTTCTTCCTGGTGCAGGGATTGTTTTCGCTGCTGTTCTTTCTCTATCTGTCGCGCCCCGAGACCCGCGAGCGCCTGCTCTAGCGTTTCGGACCTGCGCCCGAGCGACGTGATCCATCTTTGGCCGGCGCGCGCTTGCCCGACGGTCGATCAGTGCGCCCGGTTGGGGTGCGATCAATGCGGGGTTTAGGACCACCTCGCTTTATGAAGCCAATACTCGAAATCGGTTTCTCGTCGTTCATAGGAATCTCCTTGTGAGCTAGTAGCACGGGATTGCGGGCGTGTCCACTAGTTCGATATGGCGGGCGGTACAATCTCTTTAATGCATCCCGTTTCCGTTTCGGACTTCAGCTCCGACCTCATCCAGATCGACCTCTCGCCCCGCCGACCCGCGCGCAAGCCGGAGTGGCTCAAGGCGCGCGCACCCGGCGGCGAAACCTTCCACGCCCTCAAGAAGCTGGCCCGCGACCTCCGCTTGCACACGGTCTGCGAAAGCGCGAACTGCCCCAACCTTGGCGAGTGCTGGAACCAGAAGTCTGCCACCTTCATGATGCTGGGCAATCGCTGCACCCGGCGCTGCGGCTTCTGCGCCGTCCCCAAGGGAAAGCCCGAACCCATTGACTTCGACGAGCCCCGCCGCGTCGCCTCCGCCATCGCCCAGCTCGGCCTCGCCCACGCCGTCATCACCAGCGTCAACCGCGACGACGACAACCTCGGCGCCGCCCGCGCCTTCGTCGAAGTCATCCGCGAAATCCGCCTGCAATCTCCAGGCACCCGCGTCGAAGTGCTCACTCCCGACTTCCAGGGCGTCGAAGAATCCCTGCGCATGGTCGTTGCCGCGCGCCCCGAAATCCTCAACCACAACATCGAGACTGTGCCCCGCCTCTACGCCATCGCAAAATCCGGCGGCCGCTACACCCGCTCGCTCGAATTCCTCCGCCGCGCCAAGGAACTCGCCGCCGAATCCGGCCACACGCAGATCACCAAAACCGGCATCATCGTCGGTCTCGGCGAGCAGATGCACGAGCTACTCGCCGTCTTCCGCGACCTCGCCGCCCGCCGGGTCGACATCCTCACCATCGGGCAGTATCTGCGGCCCAGCCGCGACCACCTCGTCATGCAGCGCTTCTACACGCCGGACGAGTTCGCCTTCCTCAAGCACGAGGCCCTCGCCATGGGCTTCCGCCACGTCGAGAGCGGCCCACTCGTCCGCTCCAGCTATCACGCCCGCGAACAGGCCCAATCCACCGGCCTCGCGTAGACAATGGCACGCACCTCCGATGACAGGCGCAACTCGTAACAACTTCTTGACAATGTCCTGCCGAGGTTCAGTTACACTCTTCGCACGCGAGGAATCGACATGAGCGGCATCCGGTTGCGCCTTCGAGTGAGTACGTTAGGGATCATGCGGCCCGGCGCTGCCTGCGCACTCGCGCTTGCCCTGTTGCTCGCGCCGGCCCGGTCCATGCCCGCCCAGGACGACGATACTCTCCACACCGCCTCCCGCCTCGAACTCGACATCGTCAAGGCCGTCCTCGCCCAGGAAAAGGCCTGGAACGCCGGCGACATTGCCGGCTACGTCAAGGGCTACAAGGACTCGCCCGACACCGTCTTCATCGGCAAGGAGGTATCGCGCGGCTTCAAGCAGATTCTCCTTGACTACGAGCACAACTACCCGGATCGCTCGTCCATGGGAGCGCTCACCTTCTCCGAACTGGAGGTGCATCCCATCACCGACACTCTCGCCGTCTGCATCGGCAAGTACCACCTCGAACGCTCCAAGAAGGACGGCGGCCCGGCCGACGGCCTATTCTCCCTGGTCATGGAAAAAACCCCCGACGGCTGGAAGATCGTCCTCGACCACACCACGTAGAAGGGAACCAAAAATGATCTTTCACGTAACCATGGAGCCCGCCGAAGACGGCTGGATTACGATCCAGTGCCCGGCTTTTCCCGGCTGCATCTCGCAGGGCAAAGATGAGCAGGAAGCGCTGGCAAACATAAAGGAAGCCATAATCGCTTGGCTCTGGGCCGAAGACCAAGAGGCTGTGCGCTCTCTGCCCGCTGACCAGACGTCCCTGTTCGTCTACGTTTAGGTCGTCACACCGTCAGAATCTCTTTCTCCTTCGCCTTGAACAACTCTTCCACCCGCTTGATCTCCGCGTCCGTCAACTGCTGAATCTCCTCATTCGCCCGCTTCTCATCGTCGGCCGAGATCAGCTTGTCCTTGGCCGCTTTCTTCACCTGGTCGTTGCCGTCGCGGCGGATGTTCCGGATCGCCGTCTTGTGGTCCTCCAGCACTGCGGACAGGTGTTTCACCGTCTCCTTGCGCCGCTCCTCGGTCATGGCCGGCACCGGTACCCGGATCAGCTCGCCGTCGTGCATCGGGTTGAATCCCAGCCCGGCGGTCCGGATTGCCTTCTCGATCGGCGCCACCATCGTCTTTTCGTAGGGCTTTACCTGGATTAGCTGCGGCTCCGGCGTCAGGATCTGCGCTACCTGCGAGATCGGCGTGTCCGTCCCGTAGTAGTCCACCTTCACCTGGTCCAGCATATGCACGCTGGCGCGGCCGGTGCGGGTCGAGAGCAGGTTCGCCCGGAAGTCCTCCACTGTCTTCTCCATCCGTGTCTTCAACTGCGTGTGAACGTCCTTCAACGCCGCAATACTCGTCATCGCCGATGCCATGGTATTTCCGCCCTCCCCAATCGCAATTCCGAAGCGCGCCGTCAACCTACGCCTTCGACCTCGCTATTCTACAGAGGTTCGGGCCGGTTAACCGCCGCCCGAGGCTCTTTTCCCTGCCAGGCCGGCCAGCCCGCACCTCCGTCCGCGCCACGCCCACACGCCACCTTAGTTGTATTTTGGGCCGCCCGGCCCAACGTGTACCGTTGACGCTATGGATATCGAATTGACATCCGAGCAACGCTCGCGCCTCGAACTGATAGCCTTGCACGCCGGCAAGTCGCCCGCTCAGATCCTCCTCGATGCAGCGGTGTTTCTGCTGGACCGTGAAGCGGCACACCCCGGGCAGCCGGATCAAACCGAGCCACAGAAGTTCCTCTCCGAAGCAGAAATGGATGCACGATTCACCCGAATCCTGCGCCACTAGGGTTGAACCCGGAACTTAGCTGCGAGCCCTTAGCCATTAGCTGGATAGCTCACAGCCGATAGCTCAGTAATCAACAAAACCCTGCCACCTCCCTCACCCGGCAGCCGCCGCCCACGCATGCGATAGCCGGCTTGCGCCTGCTGCTGCAACTCCCGGGGTCCCCGGCGATCTTTGATCGCTGGGGTGGAACCCTGGGACTGCTCTAAAATGCAGGCAGACATCCGCCTCCTAGCGCATCCCCGCGCAATCGAGTTACGAAAGGCCAGGCTTTGAAGTATTTCGCATCCCTGCTGCTGCTGGCGCTGGTCGCGGCCGCCCTCGCGGCTTACGCGGTCTATGCTCCCTTCGGCCCTCCTGCCGGCGCCTCCGAAGCCAGCGCAACCTACGTCGACATCGCCCCCGGCACCGGGACCATGGCCATCGCCGGCCAGCTCCAGCACGCCGGGATCGTCCGCAGCCGCTTCGCCTTCGATCTCCTCCGCGCCGTCAAGGGCGGCAAGCTGCTCGCCGGCGAATACCGCTTCGACCACCCCGCGCCCGCCACTCAGGTCTACGCCCGCATCCTGCGCGGCGATGTCTACACCATCCCCCTCACCATCCCCGAGGGCTACAACATCTTCGACATCGCCCAGGCCGTCCAAACCGCCGGCTTGGGCCGGCGCGACGAATTCCTGAAATCGGCGATCGGCCGCACCGACCTTATCTCCGATCTCTCGCCCAACGCCCCTTCGCTCGAGGGTTACCTCTTCCCGGACACCTACCGCTTCTCCCGCCACGCCACCCCGGGCGAGATGCTGGGCGCAATGGTCAAGCGCTTCCGCCAGGTCTCCGCCCAGCTCGGCCTCACTCCCGCCAGCTCAGCCGAACCCGTCGCCAACACCGTCATCCTCGCCTCCCTGGTTGAGAAGGAGGTCAGCCAGGACTCCGAACGTCCGCTCGTCGCCGGAGTCTTCCTCAACCGCCTCGCCCAGGGCATGCCGCTCGCCACCGATCCTAGCGTCATCTACGCTGCGCTGCTCCAGGGTCGCTATCGCGGCGCCATTTACGCCTCCGACCTTCAGTTCGATTCGCCCTACAACACCTATCGCAACGCCGGCCTGCCCCCAGGCCCAATCTGCAACCCTGGCATCGCCGCGCTCAAAGCCGCCATCGCCCCCGCGCACACCGATTTTCTCTACTTCGTCGCGGATGCTCAGGGCCACAGCCGCTTCTCCGCCACCCTCAAGGAGCACGCCCAGCAGGTCCAGAGCTACCGGCGCGCCCTGCGCAATCCCGCCCGCTGAACCATCCCTCCAAAGCTTGCGGTATCGTTCTGAAGCGTACTCATGCGCGCTGCATCCAATTCATATTCAAGCGCGTTCCGACGAATCGCCCGGGTTACTGCTCCCTGGGCAGCTATACTTGAAGTTTGCGCCCCATGAGGACTAAACAAGCCTTCGCGACCGGACTCCTGGCACTTGCTCCGGCTCTCACCGGATGTCTCTCGCATACGCACAGCGTCCTCAAAACCCGCCCCCCGGACGTTGTCTACGGCACCACCCTCGATCACCTCCTCAAGCAGATCGACGACCGCTATGCCCAGGTCCAGAACATGCAGGCCACCATCGAGATTACCTATAGCACCGGCGGTAGCACGCAGGGGTTGGTCAAGGAGTACACCCCCAAGGACGGATACATCATCCTCGGCAAGCCCGAAAACATCCGCGTCATCGCGCTGTTTCCTGTCGTGAAAAGCAAGATGCTCGACATGGTCTCCGACGGCGCCAGCTTCAAGATGCTCATCCCGCCCGAGCACTGCGCCATCATCGGGTCCGACGTGGTCAAGAACAGTTCCCAGAAAGGCATCTACACCCTGCGACCTACCATGATCCTGGACTCCCTGCTGATCCGCGGGATCGGGCCCGACCAGGACGTCGCCATGACCCAGGACAGCCGGACACTGCCTGACCCCAAAACCCGAAAGGACGTTATCGAAGAGCCGGACTACAACCTCGAATTCCTCTCCCCGCCGGAGGGCAAAGTGGCTCGCACTCTGCGCGTCATTCACATCGGCCGCATCGATCTGCTGCCCTACCAGCAGGACATCTACAACGCCGACGGCAAGGTCGAGACTCAGGCCTTCTATGACAACTACAAGACCTTCGGTGACATCAAATTCCCCACAAAAATCCGCATTGAGCGCCCCCTGGACGAGTTAAGCCTTAACATCACCATCACCAAGAGCATCTTCAACCAGAAACCTGACACCAATCCGTTCGATATCGGCCCCATCCCGGCGAACTACACCATTCAGAATATGGACGATCCCGCCAGCGCGACGATTACAGACCCGTGCGTCGCGCGTGCGACCCAATCGCCGAATTGATCTCCAGCGCCAGCTTTAGCGCCGCCCGCCCATCCTCCACCGTCACCTCCGGCTGCGTCCGCGTCCGCACCGCGTCCAGAAAAGACTCAATCTCCAGCCGCAGCGNNGCGCCGAATCCACAAACGACTCAATCTCCAGCCGCAGCGGCTCGCCGGGATCGACCGGGACCTTGCGCAGCGACATTCCCGGCGCAGGCTGTCCGTTTGCCGCAGCGGCACTGGCCAGCGCGGCCAGATGCGCCAGATCGAGCCCTGCCGCAGCCGTTACGTCGATCAGCAGCAGGTCCTGCCGCGCAAAATCCAGCGACAGGTACTGATGCGGCTGAAAGAACCGCATCTTGCGCACCCGTTCCGTGCTTACCCGGCTGGCCGTAAAGTTCGCCACGCACCCGTTTTCGAACTCCAGCCGCACATTCGCGATGTCCACCTTCTTCGACAGCACCGGCAGGCCCACGGCGCGCACCTCGCGCACCGGCTGGCCGGTCAGGCTCAGCACAATGTCCAGATCGTGAATCATCAGGTCCAACACCACATCCACATCCAGCGAGCGCGGCGTAAACACGCTCAGACGATGCACCTCGAAGAACATCGGCCGGTTCAGCAGCTTGCGCACCGCGCGCACCGCCGGGTTGAACCGCTCCAGGTGCCCCACCTGCACGATTCGCCCGTGCTCTCCCGCCAGCCGCACCATCTCATCCGCATCCGCCAGGCTCGCCGCCAGCGGCTTCTCAATCAGCAGATCGACCCCCGCAGCCATCAGCGTCCGCGCGCACTCCGCATGGTGCACCGTCGGCACGCACACGCTCGCCGCGTCAATCCACTTGTCATTCTCAGCGGAGCCCTTCGACTTGCCATTCTGACCCTGAGCAGCGCGAACGGGGTCCCCGGCCAGCACCGGGGTCCCCAGCGAACTTGTTCGCTGGGGTGGGAGCTTGCTGGCTGGGGCAGGAATCCCCGTATTTGCCTTTGTCGGCTCGGCCCGCCCCGCCACCATGCACTCTTCGATCGACGCAAACCCGCGCACGCCGTACTCCGCCGCCGCCCGCTCCCGCGCGCCCGCGTCCGGATCGACCACCGCGGCCAGCTCCACCGGATAGCCCGCCCGCTCCAACTCGCGATACACCCGCAAATGGTTGCGCCCGAACACCCCTGCGCCCACCACCGCCACCCGCACCGGGCCGCCGCCGCTGTTCCCTGTTCCCTGTTCCCTGTTCCCTGCCCCTGACACTTACTTCACCGGACTCTCAACCGCCTGCCGGCAGCGCGCATACAGCCCCAGCAGCTCCGTCACCTGGTCCTCCGCCTTGCCTGAGGCGGCCACGCCAAACCCTACGCCGCCGCCCGCTGCCTTGGTCCCCACGTGCGTCGTCGCCGCAATAAACTTCAGCAGGTCCAGCGCAATGTCCTCCGTCCGCCGAGGCCCGTTGTTCGCTTCCGCCATCCTGAATCCCCTCTCCATCGATCACCCCGATGCTACCGGCCCACCCCACCCCAAAGCAACCCGCCCTCGCCGTACCGGCAGGCATTTTCATCGCAAATCGGGATTTCCATTGCCTCATCTTCCCTCCCAGCGTGCATAATGGCTGCTGCTCGCGTGCGGCCCGGTTCTCCCCGGCCAACTGTGAGCCGGAGTTTGCCCGCTCATGTTCGTCCCCACCACGTTCCACATCGCCCTGCTCATGACCATCCTCAGCACCATCTGCTGGGGCTCCTTCGCCAACACCTTCAAAGGCACCAAAAACTACCGCTTCGAGCTCTACTACTGGGACTACGGTCTTGGCATCTTCCTCATCTCTCTCCTGCTTGCCTTCACCATGGGCAGCCACGCCGGCGGCCCCACCGCGTTCCTCGCCAACCTCCACTCCGCCGATGACTCCAACCTCTTCTATGCCGCGCTTGGCGGATTCATCTTCAACATCGCCAACGTCCTGCTCATCGCCGGCATCGAGATCGTCGGCCTCGCCGTCGCCTTCCCCATCTCCATCGGTATCGCGCTGGTCGAAGGTGTCGTCCTCAGCTATGCCCTGCAGCCGCGCGGCAACCCCATCCTGCTCGGTCTCGGCGTCGCCATGGCCCTGCTCGCCGTCATCCTCGACGGCAAGGCCTACGGCGCATTGAAGACCGGCGCCCAGGCCACTTCCCGCCGCGGCGTTGTTATCTGCGTCATCTCCGGCCTGCTGATGGGGATCTTCGCCCCCTTCGTCACCCGGGCCATGACGCGTGGCGCTACCCTCACCCCCTACACCACTGCCGTCTGCCTCACCTTCGGCGCCTTCCTTTGCTGCTTCTTCTTCAATACCATCCTCATGCGCAAGCCCATCGTCGGCTCGCCCGTCGCCGCGGCCGATTACTTCCGCGCGCCCGCCTCCTACCACGCCCTCGGCCTGCTCGGCGGAGCCATCTGGGGGATCGGCGGCGTCTTCAACTTCGTCGCCGCATCGCTCACCGGCGTTGCCATCTCCTACGCCATCGGCCAGGCGTCGCCCATGGTCGCCTGCCTGTGGGGCGTCTTCGCATGGCACGAATTCCGTGGCGCCAACACCCGCGCCAAAAGCTATCTCGCCGCCATGTTTGTTGCCTACGCCCTTGCGCTCTTCCTCATCGCCCGCGCCTACGCCGGCTGACTCGCGCGTTCTCTTGGAGAAAAAGGTTCATGCCTAACAAATCTGTCGTCGTCATGGGCAGCTACGTAGCCGATCTCGCCTTCCGCACGGAAAAGCTTCCCGCCTGGGGCGAGACCTACATGGGCGCCAGCTTCAGGCTCGGTCCCGGCGGCAAAGGCTCCAACCAGGCCGTCGCCGCAGCCCGCGCCGGCGCGCGCGTCAGCTTCATCAGCAAACTCGGCCACGACGCCTTTGGCGACCTCGCCCGCACCACCTACCGCGACGAGGCCATCGACGCCACCTACGTCTTCCCGACGACAACCCCCACCGGCGCGGCCGTCATCATCATCGACGCCGTCCGCGGCGAGAACGCCATCATCGTCGTCCCCGGAGCCTGCTTCGAACTCACCCCGGCGGAAGTCGAGCAGGCCCGCCCGCTCATCCAGCAGGCCGACCTCTTCGTCACGCAACTCGAACTTTCCCTCCCCACCGTGGAGTTCGGACTCAAGCTGGCTCACTCCCTCGGAGTGCCCACCATCCTCAACCCCGCGCCCGGCCGCGCGCTCCCCGCGTCCATCTTCCAGTACTGCGACTACCTCACGCCCAACGAGAGCGAAGCTGAGGTCCTCACCGGCATTCGCGTCACCTCGCTCGCCACCGCCGAGCAGGCCGCCGACGCTTTCCTCGCCCGCGGCGTACGCAACGCCGTCATCACCCTCGGCGCGCAGGGCGCCTTCCTCAAAAACGCCGCCACCCGCGCCCACGTCCCCGCCGTCGACGCCGGCCCCGTCGTCGAAACCACCGGCGCAGGCGATGCCTTCAACGGCGGCTTCGCCGTGGCCCTCGCCGAAGGCCGCGACATCGTCCAGGCAACCCGCTTCGGCTGCGCGGTCGCGGGCATCTCCGTCACCCGGCCCGGCACCGCGCCCTCCATGCCCCACCGCTCCGAAATCGACACCCTGCTCCGCCGCTAACTCTTTAAGAGCGCAGCGTCATTCTGAGCGACGCTCAGAATCTCTGTAGTTGCATTACGCGCTAAATCACTCTGCTCACCCTGCCCGCACGCCGCACAGAATCTCATACGAAATCGTCTTTACCAGCCGCGCGTGATCGTCCTCCGTCACCCCTTCTCCCAGCGGCACCACGTCATCCCCTACATCCCATCCGGTACAATTGGCAGCGCAATGAGTCTTCGTGAACCTCATCGATTTCACCTGCGGAGGATCGCCCTCATCTTTTCGGCGCTCACGACCTGCGCCCCCTTGCCCGCGCAGTTTGGCACGGCCCCTGTGCCGGCCAATGCCCCTGCGGTCGTCTATCCGCCGATTGCCAGAGCCGCACATGTCGAGGGAGAAGTCGTTGTCCGTTTCTCAATCGCCAACGACGGCACAACCTCCAACGTCGAAGCCATCTCCGGGCCGCCGATGTTACGCGGCGCAGTCGAAAACAAAGTTCAGGAATGGCGCTTCAAGGTTCCATTGCCTATCGGCGCGCAGGACACGTTCAACGCGACGTACACGTTCGCGTTGCACAATCCTGAAGAGGAAAACGCCCCAGACGATCTCGACGAGCCACCACGCGTACCCTGCTGCGGGGACATCCTCGTCGACTACACCCATGTCTCCGCCCGCGTGCGCAGTCCGGACGGCGCTCAATCCATTGACGTCACGCCTGCGCCTGCGCCGCGCATGCCCTGTCCGGACCAGAAGGGCAAGACCCCGCCGAATGGGGTCTCCGCAGACGACTTCGTCGAACTCTACCGCACCGGCTGCGACGCTCTCTCGTGCCCACTCTATCGCGTCAGGATTGGCCGCGACGGTTCGGTCCTGTGGCAGGGCCGCGAGCAAGTATCGACCATCGGATTCGCCGCATCGCGGATAAAACCAGAGGGTGCCTCGGATCTGCTCGATACAGTTCTGAACAGCACCTTCTGGTCGCAATGCTCCTATCCCACTCCTTCGCCAAACCAGGATCTCGATGCCGACGACTTCCGTCCGGCCGATTATCTTACCGTCAGTATCGGCGGGNNGCTGGGTTTCGAGCGTGGACACTGGAAGAAGGGTCGCCTGGGCCATCGACAAGCTGGCTGACACACACCAGTGGCGCCACGGCGACGCGGCCACCGAGCCTTACACGAATATGGCGGAAGACCTGCTGATGCCCAAGCCGGGCATCACAGCGTTGATGCGCAGCATCGTTCAGCCCAGCGCGACGGGCGAACATACGCTTGAGCCAATGAAGCGCCTGCTCGAAGCGGGAGCCGATCCAAACAGCGCCGACGAGAGCGGCTGGACCACGCTGATGTACGCCGTCCAACACGGTCGGGACCCTGCGGTCCAGCTTCTTATCGATGCACACGCCGATGTGAACCGCGCTTCGCTCCACGGCGACACCGCTCTGATGATCGAAGCATATCGCGGCTATCTCGGCGACATCCTCCTCAAAGCCGGAGCCGATATCAACGCGCACAATGCGAATGGCGTTACTGCTCTCATGCTCCTCGCGCAGATTGGCAACCCGGACGAATTGAAGAACGCAATCGCCGAAGGAGCCGACGTGGCCGCGCAAGACAACCTGGGGCGCACCGCACTCGATTATCTGCGCGCCGCCGGGTGCCAGAAGCCAATCGTCCCTCTGCCGCAACCGGAGTCTC
>PLUT01000356.1 GCA_003162875.1 Granulicella sp. | reverse complement strand
TGTCGTCGCGGTTGAGCGATGCCCACCGCAGACATCCGCTGAAATCCCCACACACCTTCGGGTCCCGGCCTACCTGGGCTGTCCCCGCTGCCACTGCAAGGCCGTCCATCGCTCCCGCCGCCGCGGCCTCGACTGGATCATGTCCGCCATCGGCTTCCGGCCCGCGCGCTGTTTCACCTGCGACAAGCGCTTCTACACCCGCCACTTTCTGGTCAAAGCCCAATCGTAGCGTTCCACCCAATCCTGCGCGCGCTCCGATCAGCGTGCCTCAGCACCGCCGTGCAGTATCCGACAGCATATGAGTCGGATCGCAGATATGCGCCTCTTCATACGCTGAGAGCTCGCTCTCCGCCTTGCCGCGCGCCACCGTCGCAAAGCATGCCCGGCAAATCGAGTCGTACGAACCTTCTTCATTGAGCCGGTGTGGATATGGAGTTGAGTTGTCGCTCATCTGACCCGCCTTCTAGCTATCACAACCTACAGCGTAGGCGAGCCCGCAGCCGCCGTCTGGTCAATAGGAACCACTGCGGCGGACGTTCGGGCTATACCGCAAGCCGGTTGCCGCTGATCTGAAAGCGGCGGGATGGGTCAGCTCCAAGCTGATAGAGACGAACCGGATCGCAGACATGGGCACTCTCGTGTCGAGTCAGCTCCTGTTCCTCTTTCGCCGAAGCAATCGTCACCAGACACTCGCTGCAGATCGAGTCCACGATGCCATTGCGATTGTGCCTGTGGGGGAATGTGGGTCTCACCTGGTGGGCCATAGTGCACCTCGTCCAAAACAGATTCAACGCCGTGGGCTCAGTCTAGCGTTCGCCCCATAGCCAAACTGAGCAATATTGACCACACTTCAAGAATTCCACCGCCGAGGTGCCCACCGCGACCGCCACCGCCGAAAACGCTCTATCTATTCGCCATAGAACGACAGCAGAGAATCGCGGATCTGCACCACATCGTTCCCACGGCCGTAGTCAATGAAGCCCGACTCCTTGAATCGGTTCATGAAATGCGAAACCCGCGACCGGGTCGTCCCCACCAGTTCCGCCAGCGTATTTTGGCTGATCCGCGGGATGGTCGTTTCCGGGGAACCGTGGGCACCCAAGCGTGCCATCCGTAACAGAATACCCGCCAGCCGCTTTTCGCTGCTATCGCATCGCTGCTCCGCCAAATCCTTCCGGTAGCGAAGATTTTGCGCCAGCACATACGCGCCAAACGCATTCGACAGCGCGACTTCTTTCGCTAGCACCCCCACCATCGTTTTCATTTCAATGCGCAGCAACTGGCAGTTCGTCAGTGCGTTCGCGGACACCGTGCGCGTCGGCTGACCGGCCATGGAATCCTTGCCCATCAGGTCCTCGCTGCCCAGGATATCGAGCGTGGTTTCCTTGCCCCCATGCGAGCGTGCGCTCAGTCGAACCATTCCCATCTGAATGACAAACACCGCATCACTCGCGTCCCCCTGCGCGAAGATCGACTGCCCCTTGCGAAAGGACACCATCTCCCTCCCCGGGCCGGCGGTCGAGAGAAAGGCTTTCGTGTTGAAATTATTGACTGGATCGGTCGTAGCGCTCACCCCAACATTCAAGGCAGCTTGCATTCCAACACAAGAACCTGCGATCGCGCTGTACCATATTGCTCGCTACTTGCTCCTCGCGCAGTCGTTTTCCTTCGTTTCCCTCTTGCTGCGCTCGCCGGGGTGCCCCATTCGTCGCGGCTTGATCGCGACAAGGGCTCCTCCGGATTAACGAGGTGCTTTAGTCCCACGAATAACCCACAAACAAAGGAAGGGGCTAGGCCCAAGACTTTAGCCTTGGGCCCCAGCCGGCCTTCGTCCGCCCCAACCCTACCGGAACACCCCCAGAAAATAGCACACCAGCAGAATTAGCAGCACGGTCCCCAGCCCGATGCCCGCACCTCCGCCCGCGCCCCAACGGCCGTAACCGTAGTAGCCTCCGCCCCCGCCGAACAGCAGCACCAGAATGATAATGAGTATCAGCATTTTACCTCCCCTTCTGCGGGTCGCAACCCGCCTATGCTACAGCCTTGATCTCGCCAAGCATCTGCTCCTCGGCGAGTTCGTCGAACAGCGTCCGGTACTTGATCATCGCGACGCGCAGGTCTTCCGTGCTGGCCTGGTCTTTGCCGACCCGCACCGCAATCTCGTGCGCCGACCGGTACGATTCCACCAGGCGCGGATGATGAACCGAGATGTCCGCGGCCCGCTGATCGAAAGCCGCCACAGGATAGCCGCGTGCAATCATCAGCGAACTCACCAACTCATCGGCCTCCGACACCGCTGTCTTCGGATGATCGACAAAGCGCGATTGCACTGCCCTCCACGCCGTCTGAAAGCGCACCCGCTCCCCGATGCTCAGGTCCCGGAGCCTCATGCGCTCCACCCGCGTCTCACGACCCGTCAGCTTCGCCTCGGCCTTGCCGGCGGATCCGTGCGTCAGNNAATACCAACGACAACCATCGCAACCACCGCAATCCCGCCCGCAATCAGTCTCGGGTCCGTCCAGTCAACACCCATCATCTCGTCCTCCTTGTGCTTTGCTCTCCGTGGCAGCGAGCCTCCTGCTTCGGAAGCCTCCTCGCCCGGGCGCAAAGCGATAACCGCATCAGCATCGAACAAACCGCACACCGCAAGCTGTTCACAATTGCTCATTCACCGCCGAAATATGCGGACATCCTTTGCTCCTGCCGTTGGCATCACATCAGTCAGGTCGGTCAGGCCCAATTCGGGCATCCATGAAGCAACCCCGTCCGTGCGCATTGGGGCGGTACGCGATTCACTTGGGATCGCAAGGAGATTTCACATGTCATCCGCAATATTCGATCAGGCAGCTTCTACGCTGCCAACGCGGTTCTGCACGCAAATCGCTCCGGAGAACCACGGCTACAGGAATCGCAGCAGGTCACGCACACTCTCCAGCTATTTCTTGCTCTCTGGAGGCCTGCTCACCGGCAGCATCGGCCTGCTCGCGGCCACAGCCGTGGCGCAGGAGCCGAATCCCACCTCGGTCAATGCGCCGGCTGCGGACATGAACCCGATTACTATGCAGAACGGCATCTATATCTATCGAGTTCATGTAGTCGAGCGCAATCTGGACTGCGTGAACTATCTGCACCGAAGCGGGTCGACGACGATCGGATTTGACGGAACTCCTTTGCTTCCAGGTGCAAAGGGCGAAGCGAAGGTGACCAGTGAGCGCGGCAAGATTACGATCGACGCGCATTTCGAGGGACTCACTCCAGCCAACGGCTTCGGCCACGAGTACCTTACCTATGTGCTGTGGGCCATCTCGCCGGACGGCAGGGCGCAGAATCTGGGCGAAGTTCTTCCCGCGGGCACGAAGAACAATATCAAAGTAACGACAGCGTTCCAGTCGTTCGGAATGATCGTGACTGCGGAGCCATATTTCTCGGTCTCCGAGCCCAGCGACGTGGTCGTGATCGAAAACGTGATTCGGACGGATAAGACCGAGGGCGTCCTCGAAAAGGTGAACGCTCAATACAGCCTGTTGCCACGCGGGATGTATGCGGAGAGCGCGGGCGCACACACGGTGACGCATCCGATTACGCGCAATGAGCGCTCGCCGCTGGAGTTGTACGAGGCCGACAATGCGCTGCGGATTGCGCAGGATGCGGGCGCGGACAAATATGCGGCCGACATCATGGCGAAGGCTACGCTCGATCTCCAGAATGCTTCGGACCTGGACGGCGACAAGCATGGCGACCTGAAGATGGAGATTACGGACGCGCGTGAGGCGGTTGAGCGCGCCGAAGATGCGAGGATCACTGCGTTGCGCAAGGAGGAAGCGGAGCGGCAGGCGAATACAGTGATCGCCAAAGACAAGGCGCAGGCAGACGCGGCGCAGTCCCAGCAGCAGGCCGCCGCGTCTCAACTGCAGGCACAGCAGTCTGCGCAGCAGGCCCAGCAGGCAAAACTCGATGCGGAAAGCGCTCAGGTCGCCAAGGCCCAGGCCGATGCCGCTCGCGCACAGGCCGAGGCCCAGGCGGCCGAAGCCCAGGCACGAGCTGCCGCAGCCAACAAGAGCGCGGACGACGCAAACGCAGTCCGTGAGCGGCTTCGCCAGCAGTTGAACAGCGTGCTCGCGACCAGCGAGACGGCCCGCGGCCTGATCGTGAACATGTCGGACGTGCTGTTCGACACGGGCAAGTACACGCTGAAGCCGGGCACGCAGATCTCGCTTGCCAAGGTCTCCGGCATCCTTGAGGCGTACCCCGGCCTGAAGGTCCAGGTCGAGGGATATACCGACTCGGTAGGCACAGACGAGTTTAACCAGACGCTGTCGGAGAACCGCGCCGGCGCGGTCAGAAGCTTCCTCATCCAGCAGGGCGTCTCACCGGATAGCATCACGTCGGCAGGCTTCGGTAAGAACGATCCGGTTGCCGATAACGGCACGGCGGCCGGTCGTCAACAGAACAGGCGCGTGAACATGGTAGTCTCTGGCGATGCCATCGGCGTGTCGCAAAGTGCATCGGTCACGTCGCACTAAGACGCCGTCACCCGCTCCACAATGAGAAAAGCTCGCCACCTGGCGGGCTTTTCCTATGTCTGGGCGGTTCGTCACTGTCGGGCGCAGCAAAGGCCGTTTCGAATTAGCCTTGCGCTGTTCATCAGGTCTCATCGCTGAGGGCTGTCAAATAGGAAACTGGCCTCAACGTTTACTGATATTCGAATCTTCGCGCGCTACAAGGATCGATAAGCTGAGCTAACCACCTGGGTGAGGAACCGTATACAGGCTCACGTCGCCGCCGTCTCCACTCTTCAGACTCCGGAAGACAATCGTCGATAGGATGGTCAGTATTCCAAGAGCTATGAGAGCTTTGTGGATCCCATGAATCATTTCGGCCGGATTGGAGTGTGAGGTGGGAATGAAGAATGCTGTCGCGAGCCCTGCTATCGCTACACCGAAACTGATCGACATCTGCTGCATAGTGCTCGCGATGGAGCTTGCGCTACTGGTGTCCTGTTCCGTGATGTCGGCGTAGACCAGCGTATTCATGCTTGTGTACTGAAGGGATGTAAACCCTCCATAAAGGAAGGCCTGGAGGACGATTGCCCAAACCGGTGTGCGCAAGCCTATGGTCGCAAACACCATAAGCAATACACCGAGAATCACGGTGTTGGAGACGAGGACGCCACGGTACCCAACGCTTCTAAGAAGCCTCGGCATGATCACCTTCATGCTCATGGCGGCGAGTGCCTGAGGCATGACCAGCAGCCCCGATTGGATTGGAGTGAAACCCAGTCCCACCTGATAGAGGAGAGGCAGGAGAAACGGCACTCCGCCGATACCAAGCCGGGTAAAGAAGCTGCCGCTCACAGCGGCTCGGAACGTACGGATGCTGAACAACTTGATTTCCAGTAATGGAAACTCAAGGCTTCTGGAGTGGATTCCATACCCCACCAGCAAGACCAGCGACATCGCCAGAAGCCCAGACATCTCGCGTGAACTCAGAGTATGTTCGCCGAAGATTTCCAGCACGTAAGACAACAACCCGATGCCGGAGCCGAAGAGAATGAGTCCGACCACGTCAAGCGGATGGGTGTTCTCTTCGCGGTAGTCGGGCAGATGCAGATAGACGAGGATCAAACCTGCAAGGCCAATTGGAATGTTGAGGAAGAAGATGAACCGCCAGTGAAGGTACCCAACGATGAGACCTCCGGCGATCGGTCCGAGCATCGGAGCTACCAGGGCCGGTATGGAAACAAAGCTCATAGTACGCAGGAGCTCCGACTTGGCGAATGCTCGCACTAGAGTCAGGCGGCCAACTGGAACCATCATCGATCCGCCGCAGCCTTGAAGGAGGCGGCAGGCAACCAGCAGGTGAATGTTGTTTGATATTCCGCATAAAAGGGAGCCTAAGGTGAATAGACCGATTGCAGAGGCAAATACGCGACGGGTTCCAAATCGATCCGCCATCCATCCACTGATAGGGATGAAAACCGCAAGGCTTAGCGTATAGCTCGCCAGCACCGCCTTCATGCTCAGCGGACCTACGCCAAGGGCCGAGGAGATGGCAGGAACCGCCGTGTTGAGAATTGTTGTATCCAGCGACTCCATGAAAAACGCGACTGCGACGAGCCACGGCAAGATCCGTTTGGTGGCGTCTGACAGCGTAGATGAGGAAGCAGCAATCGGTCGGTCGGGTGGATTCATAAGGTGAAGCTTCGGGAGGGTTCACAGCCACCATCATGTTAACTGAAATTCCTGTTCAAACTGCCAAGCCCTCACCACACAGATCACCGGATCGAGTGACACGATATGCACAATTTCGGGCGGAATTCACCTGCCGGCTCGCCTAAGCTCGCGCCTGCGACCGCATGGCATACGAAATCGCCTCCAGCGCGCGTTCCGGATTCACCTCCGGTGGCAGCGCCACGCCCATCTTCACAAACATGGACGCGGCAATCCGGCTGGCGATCTCCGCGCGCGTCGTCAGATCGAAATCCAAAGCCCGCGCCAGGAACGATTCGATCACCATCAGGTCCTCCGCCCGCAGGCGAGCCACCGCATCGGCGGGAGGTTGATACACGCCGCTGCGCTGCACGGATTCCGGATTGGGCTTCAACTGGACGGAAGCTGTAATGCTCCGGCTCAAATCCCCGGACAGCGGCTGTTCGCTCAACCGCTCATGAACCACGATGGTCCCGGCCACAAAATCGCCCAGCCGCTTCTGCTGCCGATTGCACAGCATGGAGACGACGCCAACAAAGTAGAGATACGGCGGAAGCATGTCGATCACGCGCAGCAGGTTGCGCGCCAGCGCCTCGAACAGCGTGATCTGCCGGCCCGAGTCCTTGATGACGCGGATCTTCACCAGCCGTTTGCCCGGCGTCTGGCCGTTCCAGAACGCTTCAAACAGCGAAAAGTATCCCCAGAACAGCAGGAACTGGATCAGAACGATCGCGGCCACCAGCCACTTGCCCGCCGTATCGGAGACTTCGCCGAAACGACTTCGCTGCGCTGCGCTGGCAAATAGCACGAAGAACAGAATCAGCAGCAGCTCCGCGACCAGTTGAATGGTGCTGTCGGCCAGGATTGCCAGAAACCGGCTGCCAATTCCGGCAATCGGCAGCCGCAGATCGACCTGCTCGGGAGTTTCGATGTTAAGCTGGTCTCGCTGGTTCGCAACGCCGAAATCCGTCATCCTCTATGATCTCCAATCGCTGGATCGCGCTTCGCCACGAAAACTGGAACAAGCTGGAAGCGATACTGCAACGCGTCGAAACCAGCAGCCTGAAAACCCTCTCGCCCGACGACCTCCGCGACTTCGGGCTGTTGTACCGGCAGGCCGCGGCCGATCTCTCAGCCGCGCGCGCCGACTCTTCCTCCCGCACGCTTGAAGCATACCTAAACCAGCTGGTCAGCCGCGCACACAATTACATCTATTCCGGCCAGCGTCTCAGCGCTGCCACCGTGGGCCAGTTTCTGCTGCACGGATATCCCCGCATCTTCCGCCGTCTGCTGCCCTACACCGCCACTGCTCTGGCGGTGTGCTTGGCCGGCGGGCTGCTGGGGACGCTGATCACCCTCGCTCGCCCCGCGTTTATGCATGCCATGCTGGGGCCGGAGATGGTCAACACCATCGAACACCACAAGATGTGGACTGATTCGGTCCTGACCGCAAAGCCGCAGGCCTCCAGCGCCATCATGACCAACAACATCACCGTCTGCTTCCTCACTTTCGCGGGCGGGATCGCCGCCGGCCTGGGAACTATTTATCTGTTGTTCAACAACGGACTGAGCATCGGCGTCGTCGCCACCGCTTGCGGCCAGAACGGCATGGCGCTGAGCCTCTGGAGCTTCGTCGCCGCCCATGGCGCGCTGGAGTTGCCCTCCATCTTCATCGCCGGCGGCGCGGGGCTCAGGCTCGCGACGGGGCTGCTGTTTCCGGGAATGCTGGGCCGCAAAGACTCACTCGCCCTGGCCGGAGGCGAGTCGGTCCGGCTCATCTCCGGAACCATCCCGCTGCTGGTCATCGCAGGCACGCTGGAGGCATTCCTGTCGCCCACCCGCGCTCCCATCGGCCTCAAGTTTGCCGTCTGCGCGTTCCTCCTCACCGCCCTAGGATTTTGGCTAAGCGAAGGCGGCAGAGAGCCTGCTACTCCCGCGTAAAACCCCAGATTTTTCGGATGTTTTGTTGCAAACAAAGATTGTTAGCTAGGGGGGAGTCCCTTTCTGATTAACCAGAGTCGATGAGGCAAACGAGTCACCGATGGGGAGTCGCCGTTGAGCTAACAGCGCGGCTCCCCAGCGGGGAAACGCCGGCGTGGAAGCCGGTCTGGGCCTCGATGATTTTCCCAGGAATGAGCCAGCGTTTTGTTGTAAACAAATAATGTTAGTGATGGGGGAGTCCCTTTCTGGTTAACAAGATTCGACGGCAGCGAGCCCACATCTCAGAGGCGGGATTCCTGCTGCATAGAGGACCTGCCTCATAGCAGTCACTGGTGTGCCGGCATGTGTCCCTCCGGGTATCGATTCCTGCATAATCTTCCGAACAAAGCACAATGAGTTGGCTAAGTTTTACCCTTGCAGGCAGGGCCAGGCACGAGGCCGCGCTCCTACGTTTCCCGCTGTTTTGATCGTACTCGGGCGAGGCGATTCCGGATGTGTTCGCGGTCACTTGTCCACGAGGATTCGGTGGCGGCAAGCCCACATTTCAGAGAGAAATGCGGGGCACCGGGCACCCCAGATGCGGTAAACTTCACTCGAAGTGGACACAAACCGCATTCTCGCGATTCTCCGCAGCCACGCGCCGGAACTCCAGGCGGCGGGCCTCGCACATCTGCGCCTCTTCGGTTCGGCTGCCCGGGGCGAAGCCACACCGCACTCCGACATCGACCTCCTCGCCGACTTCGCCCCCGGCTCGCGCATCTCTCTGCTCACTCTTAGTGGACTTCGACTTCGCCTCAGCGACCTGCTCGGCACAGATGTTGACCTCTCCTCCGCGGCCTCGATGAAGGAGCCCGTACGAAGCCGCGCCAATCGGGAGGCAGTCAGTGTCTTTTAGGGGCCCGGGGATGCACTTTCAGGACATTCTCAAGGCCATCAGCCTGATTGAGCAGTTCGTCGGCAGCATGGACTTTAAGGCCTACTCAGAGGACATCAAGACGCGGGCAGCCGTAGAGCGCGAATTGCAAATCATCACAGAAGCCGCGTACCGGCTCAAGCCGGAAGACGAACATCTATGTCCCGGACCGGACTGGCGCAAAATTCGTGGTATGGGAAACATCCTTCGGCACGCTTACGATCGCCTGGACGATGAGGCCGTTTGGATCACTGTCAAAGATGACCTTCCCGCCCTAAAACAAAATGTCAGCGGAGCGCTGGCAACCCATTTCCCCGCACCTGCCTCTTGATTTCCGGATGTGT
>PLUT01000157.1 GCA_003162875.1 Granulicella sp. | reverse complement strand
CTAGCGGGATCAGAAGGCGGTGACGCCTTACAGGTTCGAACCGTCGTGTCTTGACCAATCGCAGTTGGGTCGAAAAAGTCACACGGGTGCGTCGGCAGACATCTCTGCCTCTTAGGAATTGCGCAAACCTGACAAAACCCCCTTGGGTGACTGGCACTTAAGGTTTGCGCAGACGCGACTTACTTTCCGGAGGGGACTTGCAGAATAGGGAGAATGGCAGGTTTCCGCGCGTTTTGGTCAGGTAGTTGATCGAGCAGGACCACATTGAGCAGCGACTTATGTACCTGGACGCGACCGTCGTAGCTTATAAAACCGAGCCTGCGAAAACGATTCATAAAGAAGCTGACACGGGAACGGGTGGTCCCGATCATATCCGCCAGCGTTTCCTGGGTAATCGGAGGAATGAAGGTATCCGGCCGGCCCGGTTTGCCGAATTCCGCCATCAACAGCAGAATTCGCGCCAGGCGCTTTTCGCTGGAGTTGAAAAGCTGGTCGACGAGATCGGCCTGGCTTCGCATGCTGCGGGCCAACAGAAACTTGAGGAATATATCGGCGAATGCGGGCTCGTCATGCATCACTCGAATCATTTCGCTTCTGTTGATCTTGAGTGCGGTACATTTGTCCACGGCAGTGGCGGTCGCCAAATGCAACCCGACGATGGTGGCGAGAGACTCCTCTCCAACAAAATCCTTTGCCGCTAGAAGAGTAATTGTGGCCTCTTTGCCGTTCTTCGAAACGACGGTGACTCGTGCACGACCCTTTTGCAGGTAAAACACAGAATCGGCAGTGTCTCCCTGGCAAAAGAATGTTTCTCGCGGCTTCAATTCGACAATCGTTCGGCCGAGCCCGGCATTTGCGAGAAACGCGGTGGAGTCGAATCTAATGTTGTTGCTCATCGGGAAGTTCGCTCGTTGCAAATCGGTTGTTTGGGCGGGCCGTTCACGCCCGGAAAGAATCTACCAACAGTCTCGTTCATCATCGCTTGGACCCAAAGCGGGTGTCTGTGCACTTTCGCTCACCTTTCAAGCGGAACCTTGGCCGCCTATATGGGTGGGCGAAGCTGAATATGGTAGTTCTGGTAGTCGATCTTCACGATTGTCTGGCCAAGCATGAAGCTGTTTGACATCGCTCTAACATGGGTAGCCTGCGCGAAGCCGCTTATATTCTCGTACTGACGTACGACCTGCGTGGGCCCCGTAAACACCGAAGAACTCTTGGACGCTGTTCCCTGTACCTGAACGATCGAGCCGTCCTTCGAGTCCACCCACAGGATTCCCTCGATAAGATAGTCGGCCTTGCGCTTTGGGGTCAGAGTTACAACGAGGCAGTCTCGTCCGTCCAGTTGCTGGGTTCCACCGGGCTTCAATGTCATCTCATAATTTGCGGAGGTGATCCACGTCCCCTCCCGGATGCCGGGCTGATTGAGGAGTTTCTCATTGTCCAGAATCGCGCCTAATACGAACTTTCGAATGATGCCAGAACCGGTCTGCGAGACGATGGTGTAACTCTTGCCCGAATCCTTCCGGTAGGTAGTGATTACCGTCATTTCTGCTACAGGATGAATTTCGTCATTGCTCCTGTAAACGGCATAGTGTTCGTTCACAGAGTATCCCTCGACATTCTCCGTTCTGGCTTTGACTGCAGCGTCCACCTGCTGAATCACGGATGCCGTGGAGACTTGTTGAGCCGGCGTCATCATCGTTCCCAGAAACGCAAGGATAGGGGCACACACTAGCCCTATGGGAAGCCGATGCTGACAGAGCTTGAAAGGCATGAATGTCCTTACGGGCTCGAACTGCGCCCAAGATTTCCTAAATGAAAAGCGGCAGAGCCGGTAAGCTCCGCCGCCTGATGCTGCGCCGACCGGTTACTTGCGGTCGCCACCGCCGCGTGATGCACCACCGCCAGCCCTAGCTTGACCACCGCCGCTGCCGTGCGCTGCGCCGCCGCCACTGCGGGCTTGTCCTCCGCCGCCTTTCGGAGCCGAGGCGCGCGGTGCTGAGGCCTGCCTTGCTGAGGCGCGCGGAGCCGAGGCCTGCGATGTGGCACGAGTTCCGCTGGGACGCGCCCCACTTGCATAGGAAGCTCCGCCGTTCGTACGCGCTCCGCCGCTGCGTGCTGCCGACCCGCCGCCTGAACCTCCGCGGTAAGCAACGCGGCCGGCTCCGCCGTGATAGCTTCCTCCACCATCGCTGACGAAGCGATGGCCTCCCCAGCCGTGGTCATAACCCCAGCCGGCCCATGGGCCCATGCCCAGAAAGATGCCGTTGTAGAAGTATCCGGACCCGTAATATCCCATGGGTGCGCAGGCATACGGCGCATATCCGTAGTAGCCGTACGAACAGACAGGTTGAACGCCAATGCTGATGGAAATCTGCGCATGGGCCGCTGGCGCCAGGGCCAGGCCCACGAGCAACGCCGTGGTTGAAACTAGAGTCTTGAGTACGCGCATGGGTGACCCCCTTAAGGTGTCCGCGGTTCCTTTTGTTGCGTGGGATGCTCTGCTGCTGCTAAGAACAATCCAGCAACATCAACCACCATAAGGATTCTGAAACCGTTCATGGAGCGCCCTCATAATGTCAGGGGCTTTTGTCTATCTATCCTTACGTTCTTAACCCTAGTCATCCCCATTGTCTGAGTCTGAGCAATAGAGACCACGCCGGCGGAAGCGCCGAAACCGCTATTAGCGGGCCTCCGCCCGATCCGGCAAGGGCGCTGCGGCTTGCAGTTCGCCTAGAGCGCCGCATCTGCCGGGGCAGTCCCGATAGGGATCCATCGTTTTCCGTTACCTCCCGTCATCGGAGCAATTCCGAGTCCCCTTGTTCCTTTGTAAAGAGAACTCTGGATCAGGAGACCAGGCGCTTCTACTCTTCGGCGACTACCCGTCCTTGTGGATGGCGTAGGCTCCGGTGTGACTCTCACCCCACAAGCTGCTTTGCTGGCGCGAGCGCGAGGAAGACGGCGCCGATGACCACAAGAACAGCTACCCCGATCAGTTCGCCCCGTGCCACCATGTTGCAACATGCCTGGGTGCCCATCAGCGCAGCGTGAGCGAAACTCGACCATGCGGTGAAGGCAATGACGCTGCGACTCGCCGACGGATTGCGGATGGCCAGAAGCAGAAAGACGCCCAGCGTGACGTACAGGCTGAACTGCATGGAAAGCGCAGGCGCTTGCCGGATAAACACCAACATGGGATAGCCTAAAGCGATAAAGAGCAATCCCACCGCCGCCAGAGCAATCTTCAAAGCTAATTCACGATTCATGGATCTCCACTGACCGGCGGCCTGAAAAGCCGGATCTGCGACCTGCTCCTGCATTCGTCTGCATTCACCGGCCCCGCGAGCATCATACACAGGCCAACTCCTGAATGTCTTTGAACAGCAAGCCCTCCTCACTAAGCGACTGAGCCGATCATCGGTATCCAAAAGTCGCCTTGTGGGAAGTGATTTACCACTCCATTGACCGCTTGTTGTGCTGTTCAATCTTGAACAGGTCTGCCGGCCTACGACTGGCAGTTTGGGGCTACTCACATGGAATGTGAGGGGGTGGACCGGATTTAAGAATCTTCGTTCGGCAAGCGATCGTGCAGAACTACATTGAGCAGCGACTGGTGAACCCGTATACGGCCGTTGTACTCGATAAAACCGAGCTTGCGGAAGCGGTTCATGAAGAAGCTGACCCGCGAGCGGGTGGTGCCAATCATCTCCGCCAGCGTCTCCTGTGAGATCTGAGGGATATACTGCTCCGGCTCGCCCGGCTTGCCGAATTCCGCCATCAACAGCAGGATACGCGCCAGGCGCTTTTCGCTGGAGTTGAAGAGCTGATCGACAATATCGGCCTGGATGCGCATGCTGCGGGCCAGCAGAAACTTCAAAAACAAGTCGGAGAAGTCATGCTCCTCGTACATTACCCGGGCCATCTCTTCCCGGGTTATCTTGAGCACGGTGCAGGCGGTTATGGCGATAGCCGTGGACAAACGCAGCCCGGGCACTGCCACGAGCGCCCCTTCGCCCACAAAATCGCCCGCGGAGAGGAGCGTGATGGTGGCTTCCTTGCCGGCTTGCGAAACGACCGTGACCTTTGCGCGGCCCTTCTGCAGATAGAAGATGGAATCCGCGGGGTCTCCCTGCGAAAAGAAGGGCTGCCTGGGCGCCAGGTGAACAATCTTTCGCCCCAGACCGGCACTCATCAAGAAGGCAGCGGCATCAAATGCGGGTTGTTCCGGCTTAACCATAGCAATGGCGGCTTCTTGCGATCATAGGCTACAGCTTGACTCTTATGTCTAGTATCGCACTTAAGGGGATGCTCCGTTCAGATTTTGCCCACTATTCCGGGACATCCACTCATTTGAGTGGTAACCGCTCATTCGCGGCGCGGAGCCACGCCTAAGGCAGATTCGCCACAGCCAGCCAACATCACTATCCCGCTTAGAGCACTATTGCTCAGACGGCGCTGCTCTGTCACCTCTAACGTGAGAAGTACCTTGTGCGCCTCGTGTGCGCGTAAAGCAGGTGACGCTGCGCATGAGTAGAAAATGGTGAAATGCATGAAGAAGATTATGGCGGCAGTGGCATTACTCAGTTTGACGAGCATCGGCTGGGCGGCGACCAATCGTGAAGCAACGGTCGACCGGATGGATCACGCAGGCAGGGTGCTGCATGAGATTATGGCGGCACCAGACAAGGGCATTCCGCAAGAGGTTCTGGAACACGCGAAGTGCGTGGCCGTAGTGCCCCATCTGCTGAAGGGCGGCTTTGTGATTGGTGCAGAAAATGGCCGCGGAGTGGCCACGTGCCGGACTGCCGACGGCTGGAGCGCACCGGCATTCTTTGCCATTACTGGCGGCAGCTGGGGATTGCAGATCGGCGTTGAAGGCGTGGACCTTGTCTTGATCATCCAGAACGACAAAGGGATGCAGCAGTTGATTGGAAGCGGGTTCGAGCTGGGTGCGGACGCCTCTGCGGCCGCCGGCCCGGTGGGGCGCCATGCCTCTGCCGACACCAACTGGAAGCTGGAGACCGAGGTCCTGACTTACTCGCGCGCCAAAGGAGCTTTTGCTGGAGTTACGCTGAACGGCGCTTCGATTCGCCGCGATGACGACTCCACTGAGGCGATCTACGGGCATGACGTTCCCACCAGGCGGATTCTTCAAGGCGATGAAGCGGTGCCAGCCTCGGCGCAATCGTTCCTTGACGCGGTGAGAGACGCAAAGGCACAGGCAATTGCCTCAAACTAACAACCGTTTGTGACTGCATTGCAGGCGCCTGAGCGGCTTTCCAGCTCTCGGGCGCCGGCGATGCGGAGATAGGGGATTTATGCTCTGGACAATCTTTGTCGTCGTACTGATTCTGTGGCTTCTGGGCTTCACCTTCCACGTAGCCGGCGCTTTCATTCACCTTCTACTGGTGCTCGCTGTCATCATCCTCATCTTCAACCTCATCTCGGGACGGCGTCGCGCTCTCTGAAGCAACTCTACGGTGCCGGTCTAGATCCATTTCCTCCTGAGCAACCAGACCTTCACCGACTGCGTAAGGCCCGCATAGGCAAGCAGTGTCAGCATCAGGATCGGCCAGTAAAGTCCCGGCAGGTGTACAAGGCCCAGCGAAGAAGCCAGCGGAGAATACGGAAGCCAGGCTCCGAAGGCCATGATGGCCAGTGTAGTGAGGGTCAGGGACAAGCTTGCGCGGCTTTGCAGGAAGGGGATCTTGTTGGTGCGGATGATGTGGATGATGAGCGTCTGCGTCATCAGCGACTCGACAAACCAACCCGTCTGAAAGAGTGGAGCGCGGGACGGATCCCAGCACTTGAAGAGATAGAGCATGACGAAGAACGTCGTGTAGTCGAAGATCGAGCTGATGGGGCCTACGCAAAGAATGAACCGCTTGATCTCTCCGATGTTCCAGGGTCGCGGCAACTGCACTAATTCCTCATCCACTGCGTCCGTGGGAATCGTCACCTGCGAGAAGTCGTAGAGCATGTTGTTGGTCAGGATTTGAATGGGAGCCATCGGGATGAATGGGAGAAAGGCGCTCGCTCCCAGCACGCTGAACATGTTGCCAAAGTTCGAACTGGCTCCCATCCGGATGTACTTGATAATGTTGGCGAAGACCTTCCGCCCCTCGATCACACCCCCATCGAGCACCATGAGATCCTTCTCCAGCAGGATGAGATCCGCCGACTCCTTGGCGATGTCCACAGCCGTATCCACCGAGATGCCGATGTCCGCGGCGTGCAACGCGGGCGCATCGTTGATTCCGTCTCCCATGAATCCGACGACATGTCCTTTGCCGCGAAGGACGCGAACGATTCGTTGCTTGTGAGCAGGCGAGAGGCGCGCGAACAGTGTTGTCTTTTCCGCAGCGTCCGCCAATTCAGCATCGGACATCTTCTCCACGTCGTCGCCCAGAAGCATTGGATCGGGCAGGAGTCCCACATCGCCGCACACCTTTCGGCTGATGAGGTCGTTGTCGCCCGTAAGAATCTTCACTCCCACACCATGCTTATGTAGCGCTTCAATTGCGGCGGCTGCGGTTCGCTTGGGCGGATCGAGAAATGCGACATACCCCTTCAGAACAAGGTCGCACTCATCTTCTTTTGAGCAGGACAGCTTTCCCTGGAGTTGCTTGGTGGCCACGGCCAGAACACGGAAGCCGTCATTGCTGAGGCTGGCATACTCATCTTTCAGTCCCTTCATCAACTGCGGATCCATCGGCGACATCTTGCCGTCCAACTCGAATTGAGAGCACTGATGGAATATCTCCTCCGGAGCGCCTTTCGTGAGAAGGATTGCGTGGCCTTCAGGATCCTGGACCAGGACGGACATCATGCGCCGGGTAAAGTCGAAGGGAATCTCGTCGAGCTTTTTGTACTTTTCGATCAGAGCTTGCTGATGAAAGTCCGAACTGCCGAGGATCGCCGTGTCCAGCAGGTTCTTGAGGCCCGTCTGGAAGTGGCTGATGAGGTAACCATCGAGCAGTACCTCGTCCGTTTCCCGTCCGGCTACGTTGCAGTGCCGTTGCAGCACGACACGATCTTCAGTGAGCGTGCCGGTCTTATCGGTGCACAGNNTGCCGCCGAAGTTCTGGATGGCATTGAGCCGCTTGACGATCACCTTTCTGCGGCTCATCGCGATCGCGCCTTTGGAGAGGCATACGGAAACGATCATGGGCAGCATCTCGGGAGTGAGGCCGACCGCGACTGCCATCGCGAAGAAGAACGCGCTCTTCCAATCGTGCTTGGTAAACCCATTGATGAGGAAGACCAGGGGCACCATGACCGCCATCAGCTGGATCATCAGCCATGTGAAGCGGCTGAGTCCGCGGTCAAAACTGGTCGGAGGCGCTTGCTCTGTGATCGAGCCGGCCATGCTGCCGAGATACGTGTTGATCCCAGTCGCAACCACCACGGCAGTTGCCGTTCCGCTTTGAACGCTGGTTCCGAGGAAGCAGATGTTCTTCAGCTCGGTGGGCGAGCTCGATGCCTGCGGGTCTGGATCATGGAACTTCTCGACCGGAAGCGATTCTCCGGTAAGTGCGCCCTGGCTGACGAATAAATCCTTCGTGGACAGCAGTCTCACGTCGCCGGGGATCATGTCGCCGGCGCACAGTTTGACCATATCTCCGGGCACCAGGTCCCTGAGCTGGACCTCCCTCGCATTGCCATCCCGAATGACCGTGGCGGTCACATGGATCATGGCTTTGAGCTTTGCTGCTGCTGTGTTCGCCCGGGCCTCCTGCACGAATCGCAGCGTAACGCTGAGCAGCACCATGCATGCCATCACGGTTCCGGCGCGCGCGTCGCCTGTGGCAAAGGAGATCGACGAGAGCGCCGCCAGCAGGATCACCAGCGGGTTGCGCAGGATGATCAGGAGGCGGATAAACCAGCCTCGTGGTTTCTGCTGGGCAACCTCGTTTGGGCCCGCGGTATGCGCTCTCGCTTCGGCGTCAGCTCCCGTCAATCCTGCTGGAGTCGTGTGCAAGGAACGAAGCAGTTCGTCGCCGGCCTTCCCTGCCGCATCGAGGACTGCGGGGGAAACATGGATGTTGTTATTCTTCGCCTTTGCGGGAATTGGAGACTTGTCCGGGGGGGGCGGAGGCCCTGCAGGGTCAACGCCTGCCAAACCGGCCTTTTCGGCTGGCGCCTCAACCGCGCCACTCGTATCAGGTGTCATCGCTCTCTTGACCGCAGCCTAAGCAGTCTCCACTTGCTGGCCACAAGTCTACACGCGATCTACGGCGGACTTGCTTTGGCAAGCGTACCGTCAAGATCGAAGACAATGAGCTTCTTACTTCTGCTTTGACCCTGTTCGGCAGGCTGCAAGAGGTGCGGAGCCCGTAAGTCTGCGACCGCCGCAGGCGCTTTTACGCGATCTTGCCGGCATAGCAGGTTTTCACCTAACAACACTGCCCGTCATTGCAAACCAGTAATACCGCCGCCAGCAATTGACGCAACGAACCGGACGCAGCATGAACATGCGTAACGGACCATCCAGTGAGCCCGGCTCTGCCTCCGCGAAGCGAATTGAACTGCACAGCGGGCACTGTCGCCGAGTCCAGAGCACCTTCGGTAGTCGACCAAGCCAACCTTGCACAGCGGAATCCATGATTCCCTCCTTGACCAGACAGCGAGTAATTTATGCTCCGCTTGCGATTCCTGCGCTGGAATTCGCATCCAGCCAGGAGAGAAGAGTGCGGATGCTGCCGGTGGCGAGCGCCATGCAGGAGTCGGCGGCTCCGTAGTAGAGATTGATCGTATCTCCATCCGCCCCGATGGTTTGCCCACAGGGAAATACAACATCGCTCACATCTCCGCCGCGTTCATAGGGCGCCTCGGGACCGAATATCCATGATTCACCCCGCTGCAGGCAGATGTGCGGCTTGTCGAGTTGGAACAGCGCGAGACCCAGGCGATAGATGCTGCCGGACGCAGTGTTCCGGACGCCATGGTAGATTGCGAGCCAACCCTTTGGAGTTTCGATAGGGGGCGGGCATAGCCCAATCTTGTTTGCATCCCACCATCCTCCGCGCCGGGCTTCAAGCATCACCTTGTGGCTGCCCCAGTGACGAAGGTCGGGTGAGTAGGAGATCCACATATGTGCGCCAAGCGTAGTGACCGGCC